>NZ_JBWJAR010000003.1:0-352535 GCF_056389225.1 Pseudarthrobacter sp. rb
GGCGTCCACCGCGGCAGACACCTCCATGATCTGCCCAAAACCTCATCCCCGGCCAGAGCCCGGGGCGAGGCAGCCGCAAACTTTCTCCGAACACGGCGCGCCAGCGACGCTAGACCGCTAGCCCCTGCAGGGAGGACGACGGCGGGACGTCACGTGCCGCCGTCGTCCTGCCGTACGGTGATGCGCACCTGCCCGGCGGCGGCCCCCGACGCCTGCCATCCGTCCCCGCCCGGCCGGTCCCAGCTGCGGCCGGCAACTTCCACCTTGGTCACCGCCAGGTTCTTGGCATTCGCAACCGCCCACTGCGCCACCGACCACGCCAGTGCCCCGTCCGCGTCCACCACCAGGGTGGCGCCGTCCACCTGCGCATCCACGCCGCCGTAAGCCTGGTCCAGTTCCGTCACCACTGTTGTTGAATTCCCGCCCGCCGTCGGGGAACGCAGCGTGCACTGGACACCCGCGGGGGTCTGTCCGGTCAGCCCGGAAGCGAAGGCCCGGCCCATCTCCTCATGCTGGGCGTAGGCCTTAGGGTAGGCGGAACGCTGGACCTGCTGGGCCGCGTCAGTGATGTCCAGCGCCTCGTACCCGGGGATCTTCACCAGGGCGTCATAGAAGGCATTGACGGCGTAGTACGGGTCCATGATCTGGGCCTCGGTGCCCCAGCCCTGGGACGGCCGCTGCTGGAAGAGCCCCCGCGAGTCAGGGCCGGCCTGGTCGCCGTGGCCGATGTTGCGCAGCTTGGACTCCTGCATGGCAGTGGCCAGGGCAATGGTGGCGGCACGCGGAGGGAGGCCCCGCCGGACGGCCGCGGCGGTGATCAGGGCTGCGTTGGCCGCCTGGTCCGGCGCCAGTTCCCCGGTCCGGCCGCCGGCCGTGGCTGTGCAGCGTTCCGAGACGAGGGTCTCGGAACGCTGCACGAAGTACACCGCCGTGTAAATGCCTCCCGCTGCCAGTGCCAGGGTGAGGAGCAGCACCGCCAGGCGGCGCAGGCCGCGCCTGCGCGCCACAGACAGAGGTGCCACGAAGAGACTAGTTGGCGTGCAGGGCGTCGTTCAGTTCCACGGTCTGGCCCTTGCGGGGGAGAGCTTCCACCGCGCCCGTGGTGGAGTTGCGGCGGAACAACAGGTTGGGGACGCCGGAGAGCTCGGCGGCCTTGACGATCTTGGTGGTGTCCTCGCCCACCTCGTCCTTGGGGCCCGGAACGCGGACACGGGTGCCGGCCGTGACGTAGAGGCCGGCTTCCACTACCGAATCGTCACCGATGCTGATGCCCACACCTGAGTTTGCACCGAGCAGGACACGCTCGCCGATGGTGATCTTTTCCTTGCCGCCGCCTGACAGGGTGCCCATGATGGAGGCGCCGCCACCCACATCGCTGCCGTCACCGGCCACGACGCCCGCCGAAATGCGCCCCTCCACCATGGAGGTGCCCAGGGTTCCGGCGTTGAAGTTCACGAAGCCCTCGTGCATGACGGTGGTGCCGGCGGCAAGGTGCGCACCCAGGCGAACCCTGTCGGCGTCGGCAATCCTGACCCCGCTGGGTACCACGTAGTCCACCATGCGCGGGAACTTGTCGATGCCGTAGACGGTGACAGCGCCCCGCCGGCGCAGCTTGGCGCGCGTCAGTTCAAAGCCCTCGACGGCGGCGGGGCCGAAGTTGGTCCACACGACGTTGGGGAGCTTGGCGAAGATGCCGTCCAGGTTGATGGTGTTGGGCTGGACCAGGCGGTGCGAGAGAAGGTGCAACCGGAGGTAGGCGTCCGCGGTGTCGGCGGGGGCTTCGTCGAGGTTGACCTGGACAAAGACCACCTTCTGCTCCGTGCCGCGGTCCTGGTCTGCGCCGTTCTCAGCGATGGCGGTCAGGGCTTCGTCGGCGTTTTCCACCGAGCGGAGGTCCTCGGCCGCAACACCGAGTGCCGGTGCCGGGAACCAGACGTCCAGGACCGTGGTGCCGCTGCCGGCGGTGGCAACGGTGGCCACACCAAAGCCATAGGCGGAACGGTCATCAGCGTTGGAGGTCAGGGTTTCGGGCACGGCGGAGGAAGCAGTCTCAGTCATGTGCTCCAGTCTATCGAGGGCCGGGCCGCCGGTTCGAACTAGACTGGCTTCGTGACTGCTGAAACCGCCCCTGAATCTTCCGTGTCCCCCCTTGACCTGCACCAGGACGTTGCGCTGCTGACCGCGGCACTCATGGACATCAACAGCGTGTCGGGCAATGAGAAGCAGCTCGCGGACGCCGTCGAAGCGGCCCTGCGGGAGATTCCCCAGCTCACCGTGGTGCGCGACGGTGACGCCATCATTGCCCGCACGGAACTGGGCTTGGGTGAGCGCGTGATTCTCGCCGGCCACCTGGACACGGTCCCGCTTCCGCTGACTGAAGGTTCCAGGGGCACTGTCCCGTCCAGCTGGGAGTCCGGCGTTCCGGGCGAGGGCATCCTCTTTGGCCGCGGAGCCACCGACATGAAGGGCGGCGTGGCGGTCCAGCTCGCGCTGGCAGCAGGAATGTTCGACGGCGGCGCGCAGCCCAAGCGGGACGTCACCTTTGTGTTCTACGACCACGAGGAAGTGGAAGCGGTCAAGAGCGGCCTGGGACGCCTGGTCCGCAACCACGGAGACCTTCTGCAGGGAGACTTCGCCATCCTGCTGGAGCCCACGGACGGAACGGTGGAGGGCGGCTGCAACGGCACCAGCCGGTTCGAGGCCAGCACGGCGGGCGAGGCCGCACATTCGGCGCGGGCGTGGATGGGCAGCAACGCCATCCACGCAGCAGCCCCCATCCTGGCCCGCCTGGCATCCTACGAACCGCGGACCATTAACGTTGACGGGCTTGACTACCGGGAAAGCCTCAACGCGGTAAAGATCAACGGCGGCACTGCCGGCAATGTCATCCCGGACCGCTGCGTGGTGGAAATCAACTACCGGTTCGCCCCGGACAAGACGCCGGACCAGGCCGAAGCCCACGTCCGGGAACTGCTGGAGGGCTTTGACGTGGTCCGCACCGATGCCGCCGCGGGAGCGCGTCCTGGCCTGCAGCACCCGGCTGCCGCCTCCTTTGTTGCCGCCGTGGGAGCCGAGCCCAAGCCCAAATACGGCTGGACCGACGTCGCACGCTTCAGTGAGCTGGGCATCCCGGCGGTGAACTTCGGCCCGGGCGATGCACTGCTGGCACACAAGGACAACGAGCACGTCCACGCTGATGCCGTCCGCAAATGCCTCGCCGCGCTGCAAAGCTGGCTCGCTGGCTGACGGCCAGTAACCGAAAAGGTCCGGAACTCCCCACGGGAATTCCGGACCTTTTCTTGTTGGAGCACCTGATGCAGCTTGGAAGTCTAGGGAGCCGCAGCTTCCAGGACGTCGGGTTCGGCCTTCGCCATGCCGCCGGCGGCCTTCTTGGAGCCGCGGCGCTCGATCCATACGGCAAGCCGCGAAACCGAGATGTTGATGGCGATGTAAATGGCCGCCGCCACGAAGAAGATGGGGAACAGGTACTGCGTGCCCAGGAAGTCCGCCATGACCTGCACCGCGCGCAGCAGCTCGCCGTACGCCACGATGTAGCCCAGCGAGGTGTCCTTCAGCAGCACCACCATCTGCGCCACGAGGGAAGGCATCATGCGGCGGATCGCCTGCGGCAGCTCGATCAGCATACGAGACTTGTAGCTGGTGAGGCCGATGGCCAGGCCGGCTTCCCGTTGTCCCTTGGGCAGGGACTGGATGCCGGCGCGGATGATCTCGGCAAAGACCGCAGCGTTGTACAGCACCAGGCCGGCCACGACGGCGATGAACGCCGAGGTGCCGAACCCGAGCAGGATGAAGAGCATCATGAGGACCACGGGCATGCCGCGGAGGAATTCCAGGATGATCCTCATGGGAATCCGGATGAATGCGGCATCCGAAATGCGGAGCAGGCACAGCAGCAGGCCCAGCGGGAACGCGATGACTGCCGCCAGTGCGGCTGCGGAAAGCGTGGACCCCAGCCCCTTACCGAGCAGCTGCCACACGTCGCCGCGGGTGAAGATTTGCCAGCGGCGCGCTTCGAAGATGCCCTGCTGGGCGAGGATCGTGACCACCCAGGCCAGCAGGCCGAGAATCAGCAGACCGCCGATGATGGAGGCAATGAGGGAAACCCGGCGCGCTTTGGGTCCGGGGACGTCGTAGAGAACCGAGCTCATCGGGCAATCGCCACCTTTCGTTCCACCGTGTTGGCGAGGATTCCCAGCGGAACGGTGAGGAGCAGATAGAAGAACGCCGTGCCCAGCAGGACGGTGATGACGGCGTCGCCGTTGGCGTTGGCCAGCTGGCGGCCGTAGCCGAACAGCTCCAGGACGAAGAAGGCGCCGGCCACGGAAGAGTTCTTGACGAGCGCGATCAGGATGTTGATCAGCGGCGGGATAACCGTCCGCAGGGCCTGGGGGAGGATGATGAGCGAGAGCACCTGGCCGAACTTCATGCCGATGCTGCGCGCTGCCTCGGCCTGGCCGACAGGCACGCTGTTGACACCTGAGCGGACAGCTTCGGCGATGAACGCGGCGGTGTAGGTGCTGAGGGCAATGATGGCAGCGATCTCGAACTGCTCGAATTTGACCCCGATCCGAGGGAGTACCACCGCTGCGAAGAAGAACGCGATGGTCAGCGGCGTATTGCGGAGTACCTCTACGTACACGGTGCTGAAACCGCGCAGCGCCGCCACCGGGGAGACGCGTGCCGCGGCCAGCAGGGTGCCAAGAATCAACGCGAAAATGCCGGAAACGACAGAGAGAAAAAGAGTGCGGAGAAAACCTTCCCAGTACAGGGGCAGGTTTTCAAAGATGACGTCCATAAGATCCTTCGGCTGTAAGCGTGGACGGATTAACGGCTGTGCCGCCGGGGCTGCTGGACAGCCCCGGCGGCGCGGCGGACGCTACTTAGTAACGGTTGATGGCCGGGAGGCTGGGGGCGGTCTTAATGACCGAACCTGCAGTGGCTTCCCAGGCCTTCTTGTAGGAGCCGTCCTTTTCGAAGGATTCGAGCTGATCGTTGATCCAGTTGCGGAACTCGGTGTCGCCCTTCTTCAGGCCGATGCCGTAAGGCTCCTTGGTGAAGGTTTCGTCAGAGGCGAGCTTGAAGGCGTCCGGCTCCTTGTCAACGAAACCGGCCAGGATCACGTTGTCCGTGGTCACGGCTTCAACCTGCTTGTTGCGCAGCGGCTCCAGGCAGGCGGAGTAGGTGGCGGCCGGGACGAGCTCGGCGCCGTACTTGTCCACGATCGTGGCGGCCGGGGTGGAACCGGTGACGGAGCAGACCTTCTTGCCCTTGACGTCCTCGGGCTTCTTGATGGTGTCGTTGTCCTTGTTCACCATGAGGGCCTGGCCGGCTTCGTAGTACGGGCCGGCGAAGTCGACAACCTGCTTGCGCTTGTCGCTGATGGTATACGTGGCGATGACCAGGTCAACCTTGCCCTGCTCGATGAAGGGCTCGCGGTTGGCGGAAACGGTCTCGGACCATTCGATCTTGTCCGCGGGGATGCCCAGCTTGGCGGCGATCAGCTTGCCCATTTCGACGTCGAAACCTACGGGCTTGCCGTCCAGGCCCACCTGGCCGAACAGCGGCTGGTCGAACTTGGTGCCGATCTTGATGGTGCCGGCGGAGGACAGCTTCGCCATGGTGGTTCCGGCAGCGAACGACGGCTTCTCAACGGGGCTCGGGTTGCTGGAGCCGCCTGAGTCTCCACCGCCGCAGGCGCTGAGCGACAGTGCGAGGGCAGCGGTAGCCGCCACGACGAAGGACTTTCGCCGGGACATAAATGCCTTCATGACATTCCTTTCATTGGTGGCCGCGGGTTTCCGGCCTGGATACGATCTGAAGTGTGGTTGTTCGGTAAGTCAGTGGGTGAGGAGCTTGGACAGGAAGTCCTTGGCCCGGTCACTCTTCGGGTTGGTGAAGAACTCCTCCGGGGTGGCGTCCTCCACGATCTGGCCGTCCGCCATGAAGACCACGCGGTCGGCGGCCTTGCGGGCGAAGCCCATCTCGTGGGTGACCACGATCATGGTCATGCCTTCCTTGGCGAGCTGGACCATGACGTCCAGGACCTCGTTGATCATTTCGGGGTCCAGCGCTGACGTGGGCTCGTCGAACAGCATCACCTTCGGCTTCATTGCCAAGGCACGGGCGATCGCAACGCGCTGCTGCTGGCCGCCCGAGAGCTGGGCCGGCAGCTTGGGCGCCTGGTGGCCCACGCCCACCCGTTCCAGGAGCGCCATGGCGTCCTTTTCCGCTGCCGCCTTGGAGGCGCCTTTGACCTTGATCGGCCCCAGGGTGACGTTTTCAAGGATGGTCTTGTGCGCGAACAGGTTGAACGACTGGAAGACCATTCCGACGTCGGCGCGGAGCTGTGCAAGTTCCTTGCCTTCCTCGGGGAGGACCTTCCCGTCGATGCTGATGGTTCCGCCCTCGATGGTTTCCAGGCGGTTGATTGCCCGGCAGAGGGTGGACTTACCGGAGCCGGAGGGCCCGATGACCACAACAACCTCGCCCTTGCGGACCTGGAGGTTGATGTCCTTCAAAACGTGCAGCTGGCCGTAATGCTTGTTAACGGCGTTCAGGGAGACGAGAGCATCGCCGGGCACATGAGTAGTCATAGGAAAGAATCTAGCGAACAACCGGGGGTTATGACGCCAATCACCCCAAGTTCATGCTGATCGTGATTCAAGAGATACCTGGAGTTGGAGGTTAGCCTAGGGGAATGAGCATCAACGCAGATCCGGCCAAGAATTCCCAGCCGCGCCGTAAGGGGCCCCTCGAACTGCGCCGCAAGCAGGCGGCCGTGGAAATGTCGGACCAGCATCTGCTCGATACGAAAGGCCCCGGCCAGTTCGTCCATACCGACCCGTGGCGGGTCCTGCGCATCCAGAGCGAATTCGTCGAGGGCTTCGGCGCGCTGGCGGACATCGGGAAGGCGGTCAGCGTGTTCGGCTCAGCCCGCACCAAGCCCGGAAGCCTGTACTACGAGATGGGCGTGGAGGTGGGGCGCAAGCTCGCCGAAGCCGGAGTCGCCGTGATCACCGGCGGCGGCCCGGGTTCCATGGAGGCGGCCAACCGGGGAACGGTGGAAGGCAACGGCGTATCGGTGGGCCTCGGCATTGAACTGCCCTTCGAGCAGGGCCTGAACCAGTGGGTGGACCTGGGCATCAACTTCCGCTACTTCTTCGCCCGCAAGACCATGTTCGTCAAATATGCCCAGGGCTTCATCGTGCTGCCCGGCGGCCTGGGCACCCTGGATGAGCTGTTCGAGGCCATGGTACTGGTCCAGACCCGGAAGGTGACGTCGTTCCCCATCGTCCTCCTGGGCGTCGACTTCTGGGGGCCGATGATCGACTGGATCAGGGGAACACTGGTGGCCGAGGGCATGGTGTCCGAGAAGGACCTGGACCTCATCCAGCTGGTCGATGACCCCGCGGAAGCTGTGGACCGGGTCCTCAGCGGCGCCGTGACCCCGTCACTGAACGGGGAACAGCGGCCGGAGTAGCTGCGGGCCGCGGTTGGCGCCACCGGTCTGGCACGATGGAACAGTGAGCTTCTTTCTGGTTTTCCTTGCCGTCGTCCTCGTGGCGGCGGTCCTTTGGGCCGGCCTGGGCCGGCGCTCCCGCAAGCCGGACGGGGCGGCGCTGCCCGTCCTGCTGGGCGGTTTCGAAGAGCCGCCGGCCAACCTGCCGCCGGTGCTGCTGCCGGAGCGCGCCGTTCCGGAGGACGTGACCCGCCTTCGCTTCTCGCTGGGCCTGCGCGGCTACCGGATGGACCAGGTGGACCAGGTCCTGGACGAACTGCGGGACCAGCTGGCGGCACGCGACGCAGAACTGGCCGAACTGCGGGACCGGCTGGCCGCCACGGAGGTGCAAACCGGCGCCGGTACGCGGCAGCCGGACGACGACGGGCTCCCGGCCCACGGCACGGCTCCGGAAGTGCCGGACGCCGGAGAGGGCGGGAACCAGGCGGTCCATGAGGACGCTGCCCCGCGGAAGGGCGGCCTGTGAGCACAGTTGCCCGCCGCAGCCCGCTGGCCTCTGCCGGCAATATGGCCCACCGGGCTGCGTCCGCCGTCCGCGGGTGGCCATGGTGGCTCCAGGTCACGGCACTGTACGGCGGATCCAGGCTGGTAACAGCCTGCATCTTCATGGCCGCGGCGCTCCACCAGGGCCCCAACCCCTGGTTTCCGCCAAAGCCGGACTATTGGAACTTCATCAACATCTGGGACGCCCGCTGGTACGCACAGGTCATCGCCAACGGCTACCCGTCGGTCCTTCCCACGGACGCCGCCGGTAACGTCCAGGAAAACACGTGGGCTTTCTACCCGCTTTTTCCTGCACTGGCCGGCGGACTCAGCCGCCTTACCGGGCTGAACCCGGCCGCCGCGCTCACGCTGGTCGCCATGCTGGCCGGATGGGGTGCTGCGCTGGCGGTGTACGCACTCTTCCGGCAGAAGGCCCCGCACGCACCCGCCATGTGGGGTGTTGCCTTCTTCTCGGTCTTCCCCGTCTCGGCTGTGCTGCAGGTGCCCTACGCCGAGCCGTTGTCCCTCCTGCTGCTCGCGGGGGCACTGCTCCTGGTGGTGCGCCGCCAGTACCTCTGGGCCGCCCCCGTAGTGGTCCTGTTGTGCCTGTCCAGGCCCGTGGGCGTTCCCTTCGCCGTCATGCTGGGGCTGCTCCTGGTCTTCCACGCCGCCGCAAATGTCCGCCGCGGGCGGCAACGGGCTCCGGCTGACAATGCCCACTCGGTCAAGGACCTGGGGGCACTCACCGGGCTCACCGCCGTCGCAGGCCTGTCCGCGCTGGCCTGGCCGGCTGCGGCATGGGCGGCTACCGGGGACCTGCAGGCGTACACCAAAACCGAAACCGTCTGGCGGGGCCGCGACCTGGTGCCTTTCAAGCCGTGGTTCGACGCCGGCGTCGACCTCTTTGGTCCTGTGCTGGGCGTCCTCGCGCCCCTGGTGTTCGCGGCGTTGTTCGGCGTGATGCTGTTCCTGCCCCCGGTGGTGCGGCTCGGCGTCGAACTGCGGCTCTGGTGTGCCTGCTACATGGGCTACCTGCTGGCGTTCCTCCACCCCCAGACCAGTACGTTCAGGATGCTGCTGCCGCTGTTTCCGCTGGCCTTGGGCGCGGTGTTCCTGTCCCGGTCCAGGGCGTACCGGGGGACCGTGGTGGCCATGTTCCTGCTGCTGCAGATCGTCTGGATCGTGTGGCTGTGGGCGTGGGCACAGCTGCCCGGGGGAGGCGATTACCCGCCGTAGCAAAACGGGCTTTCGCGCAGGTCAGGGCGGGAATGACACGTTCCGGGAAATGTCCATCGATTAGCTACGTGCGGGTAATTCCGCGATAATGATAGGTAAGCAAGGACAAAAGCATTCAGAAAACGCGCAGCCTCGGCGGTGGTCCAACCACCCCGCCACAGCGGCCTGATCGACATGCGGACACAGCCCGCCCGGGCTGATTAGTCCTGGGACAAAATGGAGGGGAATTCCTCATGGCGGCTATGAAACCACGCACCGGCGACGGCCCAATGGAAGTCACCAAGGAGGGCCGCAGCCTGATCATGCGGGTCCCGCTCGAAGGCGGCGGGCGCCTGGTGGTCGAACTGAACGCGGCCGAGGCAGCAAACCTCAAGGAATGCCTGGTTGGCGTTACCGAATAGTCGTGCCGGTCAGGGTGCGCAGCCCGCGGGCTGCGCACCCTGACCTTTATGCGGCGACTACTTCTTGACGGCCACCAGCAGGCCGTCCCCGGTGGGAAGCATTGCCGAAGCAAGCCTGTCGTCGTCCCGGATGGCCTTGCCCACCTGCCGCAGGGTCACCGTGTTGGGCTCGCGCCCCGCAGGGTTGGCCACCTTGTCCTTGTCCAGGGCATCGTTGATGACCAGCAGGCCCGAACGCTTGAGCAGCCGGATGGCCTGTTCCACGTAGCCGGGGAGTCCGGGCTTGTCCGCATCAATGAAGACAAGATCATAGGCGCCGTCCGTGAGCCGGGGGAGGACGTCGCCCGCGCGGCCGGAAATAGTGCGGGTCCGGTTGGCGGGACTGCCGGCCTCGGCGAACGCTTCGCGGGCAGCCCGGAGGTGCTCCACGTCCACATCGATGGTGGTCAGGACAGCATGCGCGCCAAGGCCCCGCAGCAGGCAGACGCCGGAGACGCCGGCGCCGGTGCCGATCTCCACCGCCGTCTGCGCTTTTGACGCAGCGGCCAGGACCGTGAGGACCGCGCCCACGCCGGGACTGATGGCGCTGACGCCCAATTCAAAAGAACGTTCCCGGGCCCGAAGCATAACCTCATCCTCAGCGGGCAGATCTTCTGCATAGGACCAGCTGCTGGACTTGTCGGCGCTCATGAATAATCGCTTTCTGGGCGTAAAGGGGGAATGTCTCCTCCAGCCTACTGTGTCCGGCCGGGCCGGGCAGGGAAGCAGGCGTTGCGCCGACGGCTGAAGTTTGCGCCCGATCAGGAAATTCCCAGCCAAGTTTGAAATGATTGGTATCCGCTCATCCAAAAGGTGACCGGCGCCGAATCAGAGATGTCAACAGTATCCGGGCGTTAGCATTCCACGAGGGGAGTGGACGATGTCATCTTCAGTTGTGGCACCTGTCCCTGCAGTAAACAATCCCGATGATGAGTGGGTCCGTCCCACCTGGGAAGAAGTGGTCACCAACCACTCCGCGAAGGTCTACCGGCTGGCCTACCGCCTGACCGGCAACAAGTTCGACGCCGAGGACCTCACCCAGGAGGTCTTTGTCCGCGTGTTCCGTTCGCTGGAGAACTTCAAGCCCGGAACCCTCGATGGCTGGCTCCACCGCATCACCACCAACCTGTTCCTTGACCAGGCCCGCCGGAAGACCCGCATCCGTTTCGACGCGCTGGCGGAGGACGCGGAGTCCCGGCTGCCAGGCCGGGAGCCAGGCCCGGAGCAGAGCTTCGAGTTGAACAACCTGGACCTGGACGTGCAGGCCGCGCTGGAGGAACTGCCGCCGGACTTCCGTGCCGCGGTGGTCCTGTGCGACCTTGAAGGGCTCTCCTACGACGAAGTCGCCGAGGCCCTGGGCGTTAAGCTGGGCACCGTCCGTTCGCGCATCCACCGGGGACGGACCATGCTCCGCGAAAAGCTGGCCCACCGCGATCCGCGCCCGCAGCAGTCCCGCCGCAAGCTTTCGATGCCCCGCATCGCCGGCATCCTCTGAACGGCATATGAAGTCCCAGTTTCCTTTCGGCGGCAGGCATCAGCGCACCGGCAGCCACCTTGAGGCCTGCCAGGAGTGTGCCGCCACCGTGCGCCGGGAACGGCAGTACCTTGAGCGCCTGCGGGAGGCTCCCATTCCGCCCGCCAGCCAGGACCTGACGGCACGGCTGCTGGCCCGGACCCACGAACTGGCAGCCCAGCCGGCCGCCCCGGTGGCGGCGCACCAGGGTGTCACCTCCCGCATGGCCGCCCGGGCCCTTGCGCTCACCGCCGGCGGAACCGTGGCCGCGGCCGGCGTGCTGGCCGTGGGGGCGTTCACGGCAGCCGGGGACCCCGGGGCCGGCGAACCAGCGGGAACCGAGGCCGCTTTTTCGCATGTCTCATCACAGACCCCCGCTGACGGCCGGACCTTGACCGCCGCGCAGCTGGCCACCCTGCGTTCTGAAGGATGGGCGTGTCCGGACCTGCAGGCCATGGGATTCCATCTGGAAGCGGCACGTGCGCTGGTGGTTAACGGGGAGCCCGCAGTTGAGCTGAGGCTCACTGACGGCGCACACCACGCCACTGTCACGGAGCAGCACCTTGTCACCAATGAACCAGCAGGCCAGGCCCCCGTGGTTCACGGGGTTGCAGAGGGGGAGAGCGACCCGGGCCAGCAGGGTGGACCGGTGCAGGTGCCGGGCACCTCCCAGTGGTCCGCCACCTACCGGGCCGCAGGCCTCACCATCACGTACCGCTCCGACCTGCCCGCGGAGCAGGCCGACGATGCCATGCCCATCCTCAAGCGGCTTGCCGATTCCGCGGCGGAGGGGGTCGCGGCAGCCGTCCCGGACCGGCCGGAAGGGCAGGCCGCGGAACCCCTGGATGCACGGCTGGAGCGCGGAATCAACAAGATCGCGGCCCTGTTCACCCAATGACACGGACTGTTTACCCGCCCGCCGGGTGGGAATCGTCACTCGCTGCCCGGAGAGGGTAATCTTCCTAAAGTGTTTGGAATCAACGGCCCGGAGTTCATCCTTCTGCTGATCATTGGCGTGCTGGTGATCGGCCCCCAGCGGCTGCCGGAATATACCCAGAAGCTGGCGAACCTGGTCAAGGAAGTCCGCCGGATGGCCAACGGTGCCCGTGAGCAAATCAAGGAAGAAGTGGGCATCGACATCGACGATGTCGACTGGAAGAAGTACGATCCCCGCCAGTACGATCCCCGGCGCATCATCAAGGAAGCACTGCTCGACGACGACACCAAGCCTGTCAGCGCAGGCGCCCCCGCCGCGGCGGCTGCCGTTTCCGGTGCTGCGGCCGCAGCAGATGCCGCCCCCCACCGGCCCGAAAGGGTAGTCCAGCGGCTCGCCCCGGGCGAGACCGCCCCGTTCGACACCGAAGCCACTTAGGCGGCCCACTCAGCGGGGCTGCAGACCCAGCTTCATCCCCGCGAGGCCGCGCGGTTTGGCGGCAAGCTGCCCGGCGATGCCGTTAAGCGCGGCCGCCGCCGGAGCCCCGGGCCTGCCAAGGACGATCGGCACCCCTGCATCCCCGCCCTCGCGCAGCTCGATGTCCAAGGGAATCTGGCCCAGCAAGGGAACGTCCGCTCCCACCGTGGCGCTGAGCCGTTCCGTGAGCACCGTCCCGCCGCCGCGGCCGAAGAGCTCCATCCGGCCGCCGTCGGGCATCTCCAAATACGACATGTTCTCGATGACGCCTGCGATCTTCTGCCCGGTCTGCGTGGCGATGGCACCGGCCCGTTCGGCGACGTCGGCTGCCGCTGCCTGCGGCGTCGTGACCACCAGGATTTCGGCCTTGGGCAGCAGCTGGGCAACGGAGATGGCGATGTCACCGGTGCCCGGCGGAAGGTCCAGGAACAGGGCATCCAGGTCGCCGAAATAGACATCTGTGAGGAACTGTTCCAGCGCCCGGTGCAGCATGGGTCCGCGCCAGGCCACCGGCTGGTTGCCGGTCACGAACATGCCGATGGAAATCACCTTCACGCCGTAGGCCACCGGCGGAAGGATCATGTCGTCCACTTGCGTGGGTTTTTGCGTGATGCCGAGCAGGGCGGGTACGGAGAAGCCGTAGACGTCGGCGTCCACGATGCCCACCCGGAGGCCCTGGGCGGCCAGTGCCGTGGCCAGGTTGACCGTTACCGAGGACTTGCCCACGCCGCCCTTGCCGCTGGCCACCGCGTAGACCTTGGTCAGGGAATCCGGCTCGTTGAAGGGAATCCTGCGCTGGCCGCCCGGCCCGCGCAGCTTTTCCTTGAGGGCATCACGCTGCGCCTGGTCCATTACCTTGAGCTCGACGTTGACGGCCGTGACGCCGGGGACCGCTGAAAGGGCTTTCTGCGAATCGGCGGTGATGGTATCCCGTAACGGGCAGCCGGCGATGGTGAGCAGGACCGCCACGGTGACCTTCCCGTCGTCGGACACCTGGACGGATTCCACCATGCCCAGTTCCGTGATGGGGCGGCGCAGCTCCGGATCAATGACCGTCGCCAGGGCATCGTTGACGGCACGGACCAGTGGTGACCAGCCGGTGGCTGCGGGGTTTGTGGGGGCGCTCATGGACGGAGCCTCGGCTTTCGTGCGGTATCGGCGACGGGCCGGCCGGTGACGGTCGGCCTGCTTGTCATTGGGCAGAGTGGCCGGGTTTAACGCGGGGGATCTGCTGGGTGCGCGGGTTGCGCTGGCGGTCCCGCTGTTCGCGCAGTTTGTCCTTGACCTTGTCCCGCGGGGATTCGTGCGAGCCGGGACCGGAGTCCTCGTGGGTGCGCAGCTCCTCCTGGGCTTCCAGGAGGTCTTCCAGGAGGGAACGCAGCTCGGCCCGGACATAGTCCCGGGTTGCTACTTCGCGCAGTGCGATCCGCAGGGAGGCAAGCTCCCGGGTCAGGTACTCGGTATCGGACAGGTTGCGCTCGGCGCGCTGCCGGTCCTGCTGCAGCGAGACGCGGTCGCGGTCATCCTGCCGGTTCTGCGCCAGCAGCAGCAGGGGTGCCGCATAGGAGGCCTGCAGCGACAGCATCAGGGTCAGCAGGGTGAAGCCCAGGTCCCTCGAGTCGAACTGCCAGTCGACAGGCGCCCATGTGTTCCAGCCGAGCCAGAAAATGCAGAACACGGTCATGTAGACCAGGAACTGCGGGGTGCCCATGAACCGGGCAAAGCCCTCGGTGGCGTGGCCGAAGGCGTCCGGGTCCGGGGAGAACTTGGGCAGGATCCGCTGACGGGCGCTCAAAGGTGTGTCGAGACTGCCTTTTGATTCCGCATTGGCCAGGTTCCGCTGGTTGGTGTTCTTCGGAGCGCTGTTATCAGCCAATGCGGCCACCGAGCTTTCTTATCGGGGCTTCGCCATCATGGGCGCGCCAGTCGTCCGGCAACAAGTGATCCAATACGTCATCAACAGTCACCGCCCCCACAAGCCGGCCGGCGTCATTGACCACCGGGAGGGAGTTCAGGTTATAAGTCGCCAAAGTCCGTGCCACTTCGCTGATGTGGGCCTGGTCGGACAACGGCTCCAGGTTCTTGTCCACCAGGTTTCCCAGTGCCTCGAACGGCGGGAACCGCAACAGCTGCTGAATGTGCACCACGCCCAGGAATCGGCCGGTGGGCGTTTCCAGCGGCGGCCGGGCAATGAAGATCGACGACGCCAGGGCGGGGGAGAGCTCCTCGCGCCGGACGTGGGCCAGGGCTTCGGCGACAGTGGCCTCAGGGGGCAGGATGACAGGCACCGGGGTCATCAGGCCGCCGGCGGTGTCCTCGTCGTACTCAAGCAGGCGGCGGACGTCTTCGGCGCCTTCAGGCTCCATGAGCTGGAGCAGTTCCTCTGCCTGGGCGGAGGGGAGTTCACCGAGGAGGTCGGCGGCGTCGTCGGGATCCATCTCCTCCAGGACGTCCGCGGCGCGCTGGACATCCAGGGCGGAGAGGATCTCCACCTGGTCGTCCTCGGGCAGTTCCTGGAGGACGTCCGCGAGCCGTTCGTCCTGCAGTTCGCTGGCAACCTCGAAGCGGCGCTTGTCGCTCATTTCCTGCAGGGCCTCGGCGAAGTCCGCGGGCTTGAGGTCCTCGTGGTTGGCCACGAACTGGGTGGCAGCCTGAGGTTCGGTGCGCGGCCCCTGCTGGGCGTCCGCCCAGTCGATGATCAACGTTTCGTTGCGCCGCAGCCGGCTCAAAGGGGACAGGGAGTGGCCGCGCCGCACAAAGAGCTTGCTGACGAACCAGTCGCGGGACCGGTGCTGGTCTATGGCGATGTCCTCGATCGTGGCGTCGCCGCTGCCGTCGCGGAGGGTAACCCGGCGGTCGAACATCTCGGCCACCACCAGGGTTTCCGCCCCGCGCTGTTCAAACCGGCGCAGGTTGACCAGGCCTGTGCAAATAATCTGCGTCTGGTCGATCGAGGTGATGCGGGTCATGGGCACGAAGACACGCTTCTTGCCCGGAACTTCCACCACAATGCCCACCACGTGCGGGGCTCCCTGGGTTCCCCGGGACAGCACAACAACGTCACGCAGCCGGCCCAGCCGGTCGCCCAGCGGGTCGAAGACGTCGAGGCCCAGGAGGCGTGCCACGAAGACGCGTGTAGGTGTTGTGCTCACCACTACAGGCTACCGAGTCTGCTCTCTTTTAGCTGAATTTACAGGCGGCACCCACCTTGATGGGCAAGAATGGGTTTATGTCGAACATTTTTGGTGCTCCCAAGGCCGGCGCCGCGAACGGACCGGACGATGCCCGGGCTGTTCCCACCGGTGACACCGTAGGCTCCTACACTTCCTACCTCGACGCCCAGAAAGCGGTTGACTACCTGGCGGACCAGCAGTTCCCGGTCCAGATGGTGTCCATCGTGGGCAATGAACTGAAGATGGTGGAGCGGGTTACGGGGCGCCTGAGCTACCCGCGGGTGGCGTTGTCGGGAGCGCTCAGCGGCATGTGGTTCGGCCTGTTCGTGGGCGTCATGCTGTCCTTCTTCGCTCCGTCACCCGGGTACTTCTCCATCATGACCTCGGTGCTGATGGGCGCGGCGTTCTTCATGCTGTTCGGCATCGTCACCTACGCCATGCAGCGCGGCAAGCGGGACTTCACCTCCACCAGCCAGGTGGTGGCCACCAGCTACGACGTGATCGTGGCCCCGGAGGCAGCCCACGAGGCCCGGCGGCTCCTGCAGCAGTTGCCCATGTCCCGCTCGGACGCGGCATCCGGCCACGGCCCGTATACGCAGCATGACTACTACAACCAGCCGTACCAGCAGCAGCACCACCAGCAGCCCGGGCAGCAGCAGGGGCAGGGCCCGGCCCGCCCCGCCGGCTGGAACGATCCCTACGGCCAGCGGTCCTCCGGTTCGTCCGCCCATAACGGGCCGGAGCAGGAAGGCCACGGGTACCCGGACGACGCCGGCCAGCAGCATACCGGCCAGCAGCCGGCGCAGCAGTACGACGGCGGCCAGCAGCACAGCGGCCAGCAGCCGGTCCGTTCCGTCCGTTACCCGGACCTGCCGGACGGCCGCCCGCAGTACGGCGTGCGCCTGCCCCAGGGCCCTGCCGCCGAAGCGGGGCAGCCGGGCATGGGACAGACCACGGAACACCGGGCAGAAGCAGAACACCGGGCAGGGGACCACGTGCAGGATGGCGCGGAGCACCCGGGTGAAAACCAGTATGGTCCGGACGGGGACCAGCACCGGGGCGACCACCGGCAGTAACACCGCAGGTGCGTCGAGGTCCAGGAGCCTGACGGCGTCCGTACCGGGGCCCACAAAAACCGCGGGGGGCCGGTGCATTTATCCCCGCGCCCCCGCTCTTTGATTCTTCAGCCCCTGTCAGGCTTCTTCGGTCCGGTAGATGCCGGCCATCCAGTCCTCCACATCCTCCGCATTGCGTGGCAGGGCGGCACTAAGGTTGACGGGGCCATCAGCGGTCATGAGGATATCGTCCTCGATCCTGACACCGATCCCGCGGTATTCCTCCGGGATGGCCAGGTCTTCCTTCTTGAAGTACAGACCCGGCTCAATGGTGAACACCATTCCCTCGGTGAGGACGCCGTCAAGGTAGAGTTCCCGCTTGGCCTGCGCACAGTCATGGACGTCCAGGCCCAGGTGGTGGCTGGTGCCGTGCGGCATCCAGCGGCGGTGCTGCTGGCCCTCCGGGCTGATGGCTTCCTCCACGCTGACGGGCAGGATTCCCCATTCGGCCAGGCGCTCGGCCAGGACCGTGGTGGCTGCGGTATGGATGTCACGGAACTTGGTTCCCGGCTGGGCCGCCGCGAATCCGGCGTCGGCAGCGTCGAGGACCGCCTGGTAGACCTTGCGCTGGATGTCGCTGAAGGTGCCGCTGGCCGGAAGGGTCCGGGTGATGTCCGCGGTGTAGAGCGAGTCGGCCTCGACGCCGGCGTCCAGGAGCAGGAGCTCGCCGGCGTGGATCCGGCCCGTGTTCCGGGTCCAGTGCAGCACGGTGGCGTTGTTGCCGGACGCCGCGATGGTGTCGTAGCCCAGTTCGTTGCCTACCTCGCGGGCACGGGCGAAAAAGGCCCCCTCCACCACGCGTTCACCGCGGGCGTGCGTGAGGGCCCGCGGCAGGGCCTTGACCACCTCTTCGAATCCTTCAACGGTGGCCGACACCGCAATCTTCATCTGCTCGATTTCCCACTCGTCCTTGAGCAGGCGCAGTTCGGAGAGGGCTTCGCTGAGTTTCTCGTCCAGGGCGTCGAGCACTTCGAGGTCCAGGTTCTCGGGGTCCCTGGCCGTGTTGTACCGGGCTGTATCCACCAGTGCGTCAATGTTGTCGTCAACCTTGCGGACCAGGCGGATGGAGATGCCGCCGATCTCCGGGGCGCCCACATCCTTGGTGATTGCCGTTTCCAGCTGGTCGATGTGCGCGGTGGCCAGTCCCAGCCGGGCCTCGAACTCTTCGAGGGTGGGGCGGGCCCCAATCCAGAACTCACCGGAGCGGGAGTCCGCGTAGAACTGTTCCGTGTCCCTGCCGGCCAGCGGCCGGAAGTACAGCGTGGCGCGGTGGTGGGCGCCGTCGTCGCCCGTTCCCTCTTCCACCGGTTCCAGGATCAGGACCGCGTCGGGCTCGTGGTCCAGCCCGAGGCCCGTCAGGTGGGCGAAGCCGGAGTGCGGGCGGAAGCGGTAGTCGCAGTCGTTGGAACGGACCTTGAGCGGCCCCGCGGGGATGACCAGGCGTTCGCCTTTGAACTGGGCCGAGATTGCCTTGCGCCGGGTTGCGGCGTAGCCGGCGACGGCGTCGCGCCCGGGGAGCTCCTGGCTGGACGGCGCCCAGTTGCTGGCCATGAAGGCCTTGAAGGCGTTGGAACTGGGCCGCTGGGAGCGGTTGTTGACGCGGTCCTCCAGCGGCTGGGAAGCAGAGTTTTGGGTGTTTTCGGCATCGTTCACGGCACCATCGTCTCACCAGCGTCCCGGCTATGCGAACAGGCCTCCCCGGTCTCCTGTTCCCGGTCCACTACGCTGGATAAGTGAGGATTGACCTGCATGCCCACTCCAACGTCTCCGACGGCACCGAGACCCCGGCCGATGTCATGGCCTCTGCTGCCCGTGCGGGACTGGACGTGGTGGCCCTGACTGACCATGATTCGACGGCCGGCTGGGCGGAGGCCGCCGCGGCCGCCGCCACGTACGGAGTGGCCCTGGTGCCGGGCATGGAAGTCTCCTGCCGGACGGAGGAGGGCATCAGTGTCCACCTCCTGAGCTACCTGCACGACCCCACCCATCCCGGGCTGCTCGAGGAAATCACGAAGGCCAAGGACTCCCGCCTGACCCGCGCCGAACGCATGGTCACCATCCTTGCCGAGGACTATCCGCTCACCTGGGACGACGTGATCCACCATGTGGCGCCCGGAGCCACCCTGGGCCGGCCGCACATCGCCGACGCCCTCGTCGCCGCGGGTGTGGTGGAGGACCGGTCCGAGGCCTTTGCCTCCATCCTCACCTCCCGGTCCCGCTACTTCATCCCGCACTACGCACCGGACCCGGCCACCGCCGTTGAACTGGTCCGTGCCGCCGGCGGCGTGCCCGTGTTTGCCCATCCCGTGGCCTCCTCCCGGGGGCGGATCGTGGGGGAGCGGACCTACCGGGAGATGATCGACGCCGGGCTGGCGGGCCTGGAGATCAACCACCGGGACAATCCGGAAGAGGGCCGGGATTTCCTGCGCAAACTCGCGGCCAGGCACGGCCTGCTGATCACCGGCTCCTCCGACTACCACGGCACCGGCAAGCCCAACCTGCTCGGCGAAAACCTCACGGCCCCGGAGATGCTGGCGCGGATCGAGGACCTGGGTACGGGAGCCGCCGTCGTCCGCCCCTAAGGGGCAGGCAACACCCTGACTAGCGGGACGGGAAGGAGCTCAGGGTGGCGTGCGCTCCGAGCCGCTTGGCCATGATGTCGATGGCGGGCTGGTTCTGGTCCACGCACACGAACCTGCGGCCGAGCTTGGCGGCAACTGCCCCGAGGGTGCCGGAGCCGGCGAAGAAGTCCAGGCACCAGTCACCGGGCCGGGACGAAGCAGCGACCACGCGGCGGACCAGACCCTCGGGTTTCTGCGTGGGGTAGCCGGTCTTTTCCTTGCCGGTGGGCGAGACGATGGTGTGCCACCAGACGTCGGTGGGCAGCTTTCCCAGCTCCCGCTTGGCAGGGGTCACCAGGCCGGGCGCCATGTAGGGCTCCCGGTCCACCTCGGCGCTGTCGAAATGGTACTTCGCGGGGTTCTTGACGTACACCAGGATGTTGTCGTGCTTGGTGGGCCACCGGTTTTTCGCCCGGGCGCCGTAGTCGTACGCCCAGATGATCTCGTTCAGGAAGCACTCCCGGCCAAAGATGGCATCCAGCATCACCTTGGCGTAGTGCACCTCGCGGTAGTCCAGGTGCAGGTACAGGGTGCCGTCGTCGGCCAGGAGGCGCCAGGCCTCCACGAGCCGGGGTTCCAGGAAGGACCAGTAGTCGCTGAACGCGTCGTCATAGCGGTGCAGGGCGCCCTTGATCGTGTCGTAGGAGCGGCCCTTGAAGCCCACCCGGTCCCCGCTGCCGCCGGCGTTCACCACCATCCGCGTTTCCTGGCGCTGCTGCGGCCGGCCCGTGTTGAAGGGCGGGTCCACGTAAATCAGTGTGAAGGCGCCGTCCGGCAGCGTGGGGAGGTACGCCGCGTTGTCCGCGTGCACCACCAGGCTGCCGCCGTCCGGCGCCCAAACAGTGTCAGTCATCAGGGCAGTTAGGCCTCGGAGTTGCCCGGCTGGCTGCCGTTGTCCGCACCGGCCACCACTTCGCCGTTGCGGCGGCGGGTGCGTGTGCGGGTCCGGCGGGCGCGGTTGGGCTTTTCGCCCTCTGCCGCGGGTGCCGCAGCTTCGGCGGCGGATGCGGTCTCCGGAGTTGAGGGACGACGACGGCGCTCGCCCGGGCGTCCGGTGGAGTCATTGCTGCGGCCGCCTTCACGGCTGCCGCCCTTGCCGGCGTCGGTATTTCCGCGGCCCCGTCCGTCCCGGTCGCGTGAGCGGCCTGCGTCGCGGCCGCCGCGGCTGTTCTTCTTGCCGGTCTCGCCGAGGTCCTCGAGGACTTCGGCGTCGACACCGGCCAGGGTCCGCTTGTCACGGGGCAGGCGGCCCTTGGTGCCCTCGGGGATGTCGAGGTCGGTGTAGAGGTGCGGCGAGGAGGAATAGGTCTCGACGGGCTCCGGCACACTCAGCCCCAGCGCCTTGTTGATCAGGCCCCAGCGCGGCATGTCGTCCCAGTCCACGAACGTGACGGCGGTGCCCTTGTTGCCGGCACGGCCGGTGCGGCCCACCCGGTGCAGGTAGATCTTCTCGTCTTCCACGCACTGGTAGTTAATGACGTGGGTAACGTCCTCGACGTCGATGCCGCGCGCGGCAACGTCCGTGGCCACCAGGACGTCCACCTTGTTGTTGCGGAACGCCCGCAGCGCCTGCTCCCGGGCGCCCTGGCCCAAGTCGCCGTGGATGGCGGCGGCCGCGAAGCCGCGGTCCACAAGTTCCTCGGCCACCTTCGCTGCGGTGCGCTTGGTCTTGGTGAAGATGATGGTCCGTCCGCGGCCGCGGGCCTGCAGGATGCGTGCCACCACTTCGGTCTTGTCCATGCTGTGCGCACGGTAGATCAGCTGGCGGATGTCGCGCTTGGTCAGGCCCTCGTCCTCCGGATCCGCAGCGCGGATGTGCGTGGGCTGGGTCATGTAGCGGCGGGCCATGGCGATGACCGGCCCGGGCATGGTGGCGGAGAACAGGAGGGTCTGGCGGACGGCGGGCGTTGCCGCGATCAGCGTCTCCACGTCCGGCAGGAAGCCCAGGTCCAGCATTTCGTCGGCTTCGTCCAGCACCACGATCTTGACGTTCTTCAGGCTCAGGTGCTTCTGCTTGAAAAGGTCGATCAGCCGGCCGGGGGTTCCCACCACTACCTCGACGCCCTGCTTCAAAGCCTCCACCTGGGGCTCGTACGCGCGGCCGCCGTAGATGGTGGTGATCCTGGCGTTGCGCTTGCGCGCCGCCGTTTGAAGGTCGTTGGCTACCTGGACCGCCAGTTCACGGGTGGGAACAATGACCAGGGCCTGCGGTGCGCCGGGCACGGCCAGCTTGGCGTAGCCCGGATCATCCTGCCCGATCACGCGCTGCAGCGCCGGAATGCCGAAGCCCAGGGTCTTGCCGGTACCGGTCTTGGCCTGGCCGATGATGTCGTGGCCGCCCAGGGCGACCGGCAGGGTCATGGCCTGGATGGGGAAGGGGTGCGTGATGCCGGCGTCGGCCAGGGATTCGACGATGTCTGCGCGGACGTTGTAGTCGGCGAAGGACTTCTCCGCGATCTCGTGCGGCGTCTCGTCGGAGATGATGGTTTCTTCCGGCTCGATGGTTTCCGTGCCGGACTCATCGCTCAGGAGCTGGTGGGTATGCAATTCACTCACAGGGGAGTTTCCTTATTCATTTGGGCAATGGCGCTGCCTGCTCAACGGGCCGGCCAAGGCTGGCCGCTCCGGAGCACGCTCAGGCGCGCAAGCGATTCCAGTGGAAGCCGATCGCGGGCTATCTAAATGCTGGCACTGGTGACCAACGGGTAAATCTCAAGATCGCGTAGGGGCGGGCTTGTTGGTTTCAAATCAAGGAAATCAACGACCGGGCATCCAGTTCTACCCTTCCAGTCTAGCCGTACGGGCGCGGAAACACGGTTTCGGTCCGCCCGGGGCACCTGCCGGCCTCTCAGGAAACGAGTTCGAAGTGGATCTGCCGGGTGGTGATGTCCGAGGAAACCAGCCGTACGCGGACCTTGGTGCCGGACTCCAGTTCGCCCGCGCAGCGTGCAGTCACCGCAGGTTCGGCGATCTGGATGATCCCCGAACTTCCGTTTCCGTTGCCGTTGCCGTTCTTCCCGTTCCCGTTTCCATTCTTGCCGTTTCCGTTGCCGTTTCCGTTCCCGTTTCCGTTTTGCGGCTTGGATCCGGAAATGACGATGGCATCAAACTCCTGCCCGATGTGGTTCAGCAGCAGCGCCGCTTCCACGGTATCCAGGGCCAGGCGTTCCATTCGGGAGGCCAGCTGGTCCGATCCCGCCATGATGCCCGGGAGCAGCGGCAGGGCCTCCCGCGCCCAGCCGGGGACGTTGCCGCCGTTGCTCAGGGCCTCGCAGATGACCAGCACGAAGCGGTCCACCAGGCGGCGCAGCGGCGCGGTGGTGTGGGCATAGGCGGCGCCGATGGCCGACTGGATGCCGTCTTCGGGGACAGTGCCATCGAAGGCGGTGTAGGACGCGCCACGGAACAGCATGCCGGCTGAGTGCATGATGGCCAGCTGCCGGGGATCGGTGGGATCGAGCGACCGGAGGTACTCGCCGTAGCTGACCTCCCCGTCCCACGGCCTGCCCAGCACCTCGGTCTGCAGCCGGAAATGCCGCAGGGACCGTTCATCCGGTGCGGGCATGGTGCGCAGGATGCCCACTTTGCCCTCCAGCATGAGCTGTGCGGCGGCCATTCCGGTCATCAGGGAAATCTGTGCATTCCAGTCCTCCACGGGAAGCTGCGGAACAGCGTCGATCCGGTAGCCGCCGTCGGGCAACTGGACGATCTCCTGCTCAGGCATGTTCAGGCTGGCGCCCCCGCGTGCCCGTTCCAGCGTCACCCGCTTCAGCCCCACCTCGCGGAGCAGCCCCAGCACGGTCGAGGCAGTCCCGGCGTCAAGATCGGTCTGGGCGCCTTTGTAGCTGAGCTTGTCACGGCTGATGACCCGCGCCCTCCGGACGCCCACGGACAGCACTGTCGCGTCGCCGTCGAGCGTGAAGTCCCAGACGAAAGCCGAACACTCCTGGCCGGGCAACAGGCTTCCGGCGCCCTCGCTGATCACCTCGGGGTGCAGCGGGATCCGGCCGTCCGGGGCGTAGAACGTCTGTCCCCGGCGCCGGGTTTCGGCGTCCAGCGGACCGCCCGGAGCAACAAACGCCGGAACGTCGGCGATGGCGTACATGACCCGGTAGCCGTTTCCGTCCCGTTCGATGAACACTGCCTGGTCCAGGTCCGTGGAGGACGCCGGATCGATGGTCACGAACTCGACGGTGGTCAGGTCGTATGACGGCAGTTTCAGCGCCGCGATGGCGGCCCGGGCGTCTTCCACTGCTTCGGCGGGGTACGGCCCCGGCAGTTCAAGTTCCGTCCGCAGCAGGCCCAGCGCCTCTTCCAGGGCATTCTTGTGGTCATGGACGTTGGGGGCCAACCGATGATGTGACACAAAAATCAGCGTATCCCCAAGTCCCGGAATTAAGCAGGCTCAGGAGCCGGTGCCGTCCAGCGCGTCGAGCAGGGAGGCGGCGGCGGCCGCGGGGTCGGGTGCCTCCGTGATGGCGCGGACCACCACGATCCTGCCGGCACCCGCCTCCACCACTTCCCGGACGTTTCCGTGGTCGATGCCGCCGATGGCAAACCACGGCACGGGATCTCCGGCCTGCCGGGAGGCTTCGGCGGCATATGTCACCAGTTCAGGGCCGACGGCGGCCCTGCCGGGCTTGGTGGGTGTGGCCCAGACCGGACCCACGCAGAAATAGTCCAGCCCTGACGGCCCAACCGTTGCGGCCAAGGCGGCGTCCACCTGGTCGGTGGTGTGGCTGGAGAGTCCAATGGCCGCGTTTCCGTCGACCAGCGTCCGTGCTGCCGGCAGCGGAAGGTCCTTCTGGCCAATGTGGAACACCGGTGCCCCGGACAGCACGGCGATGTCCGCACGGTCGTTGACGGCCCAGAGCCGGCCATGGCGTACCGCTGTTTCCTTCAGGACCGCCAGGAGGTCCAGTTCCTCTGCGGCCTCGATGGTCTTGTCGCGCAGCTGGATGATGTCCACGCCGCCGGCAAACGCGGCGTCCACGAACTCCGCGAAATCGCCGCGCGCCGTCCGTGCGTCGGTGCAGAGATACAGGCGGGCTGCCTTGAGGGCGTCGCTGTGGCCGGCGTTGGCAACTTCGGCGGTGAGGGCTGCGGTGGCTGGAGCGTGGGGACCGGCGGGCAGGGATGAGGCGGACACATTCATGCCTGCAAGCCTAGTTCCTCTAAACTGGGCAGGTACTGCGGGAGCCTGCGGCAGCTGTCACAAAGCGCCGGGCTGAGAGGGCGTCAGAGCCGACCGCTTGACCTGATCCGGTTAATGCCGGCGTAGGGAAGGAACCACATGCGCAACCCCGTTGACACTTTCCCCGGGCCCGCCCATACCGGCATCCAGTCCACCGTCCGTGCCGACGTCGCCGTCATCGGCGGGGGAGTGGTGGGCCATGGCATCGCCTGGGAGGCGCAGCGTTCCGGACGCTCCGTTGCCCTGATCGATGACGCACCCGGAAACGGTGCCAGCTGGGCCGCCGCGGGCATGCTTGCCCCGGTCAGCGAACTTCACTACCAGGAGGAGGACCTCCTGGAACTGATGCTTGAGGCATCGTCCCGCTGGCCCGGGTTCGCCGCGGGGATCGCCGGCGCGACGGGGGCGGATTGCGGATACCTGACGACGCCGACAATCGCCGTGGGTGCCGACGCCGCGGACCGCCGCGCGCTGATGGACCTCCGCGCGGTACAACAGGCCAACGGACTGGGGGTGGAGCCCCTGGCCGTGCGCGAAGCCCGCAAACGCGAACCGCTGCTCAGTCCCGCCATCGCCTGCGCCCTGGACACACCCGCAGACCACCAGGTGGATCCCCGGCGCCTGGTGGCAGCCCTGCGGCTGGCCCTCGCGGGGGCTGCACTTAGGTCCCCGGAGCTGGCCGCCGCCGGAGCGGTGGACGGGTATGCCGTACCCGACCGGACCGCCGGCCTGCTGTGGGAGGGCGGAACGGTTACCGGTGCCAGCCTCGCCGGCGGCGGCACCGTCCTGGCGGCGGAAACCATCGTGGCCAACGGCCTGCAGGCAGGGGACCTTGGGGGCCTGCCCGACGGCCTCGACCTGCCACTGCGCCCAGTCCACGGGGACATCCTCCGCCTCGCCGTTCCGCAGCACCTCCAGCCCCTGGTGACCTCCACGGTGCGCGGCCTGGTGCACGGCGTCCCCGTCTACATCGTCCCCCGGCAGGACGGAACCGTGGTGATAGGGGCAACCCAGCGCGAGGACGCGCTCTCCGATGCCGTGAGCGCCGGAGGCGTCTACCAGCTGCTGCGGGACGCGCAGGCGCTGGTGCCCGCCGTCGCCGAACTGGAACTGCTCGAGTGCACCGCCCGGGCCCGCCCCGGTACCCCTGACAACGCGCCCCTGCTGGGCCGCGTGCGGGTGGATCCGGGGTCCGGAAACCCTGCCGACGGGCACGTCCCGGGACTCATCATCGCCACCGGGTTCTTCCGGCACGGCGTCCTGCTCACACCCGCCGCAGCCGCCATCTGCACGGCGCTGCTGGACGGTACATCCGATTCCCGCTGGGCGCCCTTCAGCCCGGAGCGGTTCTCCCGGCCGGCGGCAGCCGCCACCACACCCCACATCAAGGAGACAGCGTGAACATCACCCTGAACGGAAACACGCACGAGGTGGCCGACGGCGCCTCCATCACCACGCTCGTCAGCCAGGTCACCGGGCGCCCGCTGGCACCCAACGGACAGGCGACGGACGGCGGGAAACTGGGCGTCGCCGTCGCGCATAATGCCCAGGTGGTGCCGCGCAGCCAATGGTTCGCCACCGCGCTCGCCGAGGGCGACGAAATTGAACTTGTCACTGCAGTACAGGGAGGCTGACGCCATGACCGAAACCAACACCATCAACCCCGCCGGAAACGCGGGTGCCGCCGACGCCCTGGTGATGGACGGCGTCGCCCTCGGATCCCGCCTCATCATGGGCACGGGCGGGGCACCCAGCCTGGACGGCCTGGGCGCAGCGCTGCTGGCCTCCGGCACCGCCCTGACCACAGTGGCCATGCGGCGGTACTCCACGGCTGAAACCGGGTCGCTGTTCCAGCTGCTGGTGGACCATGGGATCCGCGTGCTGCCCAACACTGCCGGCTGCTTCACGGCCAGGGACGCGGTCCTTACTGCGGAACTTGCCCGGGAGGCTCTGGAGACCGACTGGGTGAAACTGGAGGTCATCGCGGACGAGCAGACCCTCCTGCCGGACGCCGTGGAGCTCGTGGACGCCACGGAGCAGCTGGTCAACCGGGGGTTCAAGGTCTTCGCCTACACGAATGACGACCCCGTGCTTGCGCTGCGGCTGGAGAACCTCGGCGCCACCGCCGTCATGCCGCTGGGCGCCCCGATCGGCACCGGACTGGGAATCCTGAACCCGCACAACATCGAGCTCATCGTTTCCCGCGCCTCGGTGCCGGTGGTTTTGGACGCGGGGATCGGCACGGCGTCAGACGCCGCGCTGGCCATGGAGCTGGGTTGCGACGCCGTCCTGCTGGCCACGGCAGTGACGCGGGCCCAGAACCCCGCGCTCATGGGCGAGGCGTTCAAGCATGCAGTGATCTCCGGCAGGATGGCCAGGGCCGCCGGGCGCATCCCTCGCCGGGAGCACGCCCTTGCCTCGTCCGCGATGGAGGGCCGGGCGGAGTTCCTCTGACCCCACCGTGAGACAGGTGTGGCCACCACCCGGATGGGTGGTGGCCACACGCGTATTTACTGACCTGCCGGCGGTCAGCGCCGCAGAATGACAGTCAGCCGCTCCGTGTCCCGGCGTGCACGGGTACGGCCCAGGTAGACGACGGCGGCGATGGCCGCAGCTACTCCGACGACAATGGGCAGGACCCACGGAAGCCAGGTGGTCCCCGGCAGGTAGCCGAAGCCCGCGGTCATCAGGATGATCCACGCCAGCGCCGCAACACCCGCGGCAACACCGGCCGGCACTGCCGCGCCGTATTTGGCGTGCCGCTTGTCATTGGCCCAGACGACGAAGCCGGCGGCGACGGTTGCCAGCACCACGATGGTCAGCGAAAGCATGGATCTCCTTGGAAAACTGCGGTGGCCCTGGAAAGGGCAGAGGCTGAAATGGGCCGGACTAGAACTGGCCGAAACCTACGCGCCGGACCTCCTCGGCACCAATTTCCACGTAAGCCAGCGCGTTGCCCGGAACAATGATCAGGCGTCCTTTGTCATCCTTCAGGCGCAGTTCGCTGCCCTCATTAATGGCTTCGCCAACAACCTTGGCCACCGTCTCCGCATCCTGGGTTGATTCCAGCACGATTTCGCGGCCAACGTTCTGAACGCCGATCTTAATTTCCAAGGGGGCCTCCCAGCCTGTGAAAGTACTCGTGTTTCTCTACGAGGTGTTGTCTTATTTGTAGTCTAGGACTCTTTGGGGAAGCGAGAGATTCCGCGCCAAGCTAAACGGTAGATGAGGTCGCTGGCCACATCGAGGTCCAGGTTGCCGTCCGTTTCCAGCCAGTACCGGGCGCTGACCTGGGCCATTCCGGCCAGGCCGCGGCCCAGCAGTTCGGCTTCCAGGTGGGGGAGCTTGGTGTCCTCCGCAATGACCCGGGCGATGGCGTCGGCGAAGGTCCGGTTGAAGGTTTCGAGCCGGGAGCTGACATCGGGATCGTTGATCAGGTCGGACTCGAACACCAGGCGGTGGGCCTGGTCGTCATTGGCGATGAAGTGGAAGTAGGCGCGCATGACGGCCTGGACGCGTTCATCATTGTCCGTGGTGGAGTTCAGGGCGCCCAGCATCAGTTCGGTCAGCGAGGCCAGGTGGCTTTCCAGCAGGGCGAGGTAGAGGTCGCGCTTGGAAGGAAAGTGCTGGTACAACACCGGTTTGCTCACATGGGCGGTTTCTGCAATCTCATCCATCGCCGCACCGTGGTAGCCGTTGGCTACGAACACCTCCTGGGCCGCGGCAAGGAGCTGTGCGCGGCGCTCATCCCGGGGCAGGCGGGCGGACCGCTGGCCTGCGGGGCGGGAGGGAGCTTGGGGTGCGGCGGAGGTCGGACGGTCAGCCCGTGCTTCAGGGACCACAGTTGTCCTTCTTTCCATTGCAGTTACCCTTCACTTTACTGCGGGGTAATATGACCCGGCGGTATCCCGGGGCATACATTGAAGTATGGCTTCGACTTTCACCGCAAATGTTGCAACCCCTGCCCTGGATCCGCTGGTGGAACCGGCTGCCGGCCTCACCCCCGCCGAGGTTGAACGGTACTCCCGGCACCTGATCATTCCCGAGATCGGCGCGCTGGGGCAGCGGCGGCTCAAGAGCGCCAAGGTGCTGGTCATCGGCGCCGGCGGCCTGGGTGCCCCCGCCCTGCTGTATCTCGCCGCGGCCGGGGTGGGAACGATCGGAATCGTCGACGACGACGTCGTGGACCTGAGCAACCTGCAGCGCCAGGTGATCCACGGCGTCAGCGACGTGGGCCGCCCCAAGATCGAATCGGCGCGCGATGCCATTGCCGAGCTGAACCCGCTGGTTGACGTCCGGCTGCACAACGTGCGCCTGGACTCCTCCAATGCCCTGGAACTGTTCAGCGGGTACGACCTCATTCTTGACGGAGCCGACAACTTCGCCACCCGGTACCTGGTGAACGATGCCGCCGCCATCCTGGGCAAGCCCTACGTGTGGGGCTCCATTTTCCGTTTCGATGGCCAGGTCAGTGTGTTCTGGGAGAAGCACGGACCCACCTACCGGGACCTGTACCCCGAGGCACCGCCTGCCGGTTCCGTGCCGTCCTGCGGTGAGGGCGGCGTCTTCGGCATGCTGTGCGCTGCCGTGGGATCGCTCATGGTGACCGAAGCGGTGAAGCTGATTACCGGCGTCGGACGTTCCCTGCTGGGCCGCGTGGCCCTGTTTGACGCACTGGGCGGCAGCTGGCGTGAAATCCGCGTGTCGAAGGACCCGGCTGCCCAGCCCATCACGGAACTCACTGACTACGAGGCGTTCTGCGGCATCGCCCCGGCCGCCCCGTCGGACACGGAACACACCGTCACAGCCACCCAGCTGGCCACCATGCTGGCCTCGCGGAAAGCCGGGCTCAAGGACTTCGAGCTGGTGGATGTCCGGGAGTCGGGGGAGTACGACATCGTCCGGATCGACGGGGCCAAACTCATCCCGCAGGGACGCATCCTGGCCGGGGAGGCCTGGGATGAACTTCCGCAGGACCGGGACATCGTGTTCCACTGCAAGGCCGGTACACGCTCCGCCAACGTCCTGGCGGCGGCCCGGCAGGCCGGCTACCAGCGGGTCAGCCATCTCGACGGCGGGATCCTGGCCTGGGTGCGGGATGTGGAACCCGGGAAACCGGTCTACTGACCGGTTGCTCTATCAGATATGCTCCCAAACCGGTGGTTTAGGAGCCATATCTGATAGAGCAAGGGGGTGTTTGTGGGTCAGGCGGTCTCGCGGCCCTTGTGGTCCACCGGGCACTCGGCCTCCACCACTGCCGGCGCGGCCGTGCCGGGCTGCTCGACCGTGATGCCGTACAGCGCCTCAAGCGCCGCAACGTAGTCATCCTGCTGCCCGTTTGCGGCGAGTTCGCGGGCGCGGACGGTGGGGACGTGCAGCAACTGCTTGACCATGCGGCGGAGTGCGAACTCCACTTCTTCGGCGGCAGCGGTGCAGCCGTGGCGGGCACGGACCTTTTCCATCTCCGCGTCCAGCACGTTCATGGTGTGGCGGCGCAGGGCAACGATGGCGGAGTCCACGGAGCGGGCTTCGCGCTCCTGTTCGAAGGCTTGGGCGGCGCCCTTGACGATGCCGCTTGCCTGGGCCAGCGATTCCGCTTGCTCCTGCGGTGCTGCCAGGCGCACCGATTCCAGGGTCAGCAGTTCCACGCCGTCCAGCTCGCCGACGGCAGGATCGAAGTCGTGGGTGAGCGCCAGGTCGATGGCAATCAGGGGCTGGGGTGAGTCCGCACGGACCTGGGCCAGTTCGTCAGCTTCAACCCGGGTGTCCGAGCCGCTGCAGCCGATCATGACGTCGGCGGCCGCTACCGCCGGGCGCAGTGAATCCACGTCCAGGGCAGACCCGCCGCGCGAGGCCACGAATCCTTCGGCCCGGCCAGACGAGGAGTAGACGGAGATGTCCGTGCAGCCGCGTTCACGCAGCAGTGCCATCGTGGCGCCGGCGTACGCGCCGGTCCCGAACAGCACAACCTTCTTGGTCGACCAGTCGGGGTTTTCGGAAAGATCGGTGGCCAGGTCCAGGGCCACCGAAACGATGGAAAGCCCCCGGGAACCGAGGGCCGTCTGCGCGCCGACGTCCTTGGCGGTTTTCGAGGCGGCCTGGAACAGTCGGACCAGGCCGGCGCTGGCAGTACCGTCGTGCTGTGCGGTGATGAGGGCGCGGCGCACCTGGCCGGCGATCTCGCGTTCACCAACGACGGCGGAGTCCAGTCCGGCGCTGACGGCGAACAGGTGCTGGGTCACCTCGGGACCGGTCCGGGTGCTGAAGGAGCGTGACACGAGGGGCTCGGAGAGTCCGCTGGCCTGGCTGATCCGCGACACCAGCGCCGCCCGGGCCGCTTCGACGTCGTTCGGATTGGGGGCTTCGCCGTAGATCTCGTAGCGGTTGCAGGTGGCGAGGACCACCGCTCCGGCCACGGCGGGGGATTCGGTGAGCGCGGATGCGGCAATCCCGGAGGAACCGTTGCTCAACTGAGCAACGGTTTCAAGATCGATGTCGGCGTGTGTAGCCACCAATGAGAAAAGAACCACAGCAGACCAATCATAGCTTTTTCGTTGCCCGGTAGAACAACCACCGGAAAGGATAGTCGCCACACCTGGACGTGATCCGTGCCACCTCGGCGATTCCCGTGCCCTCAGCGACAGGTTGTCGTTATCTTTTGCAGCTCTTTTTGGGCACAATCAAAAGCATGACTCCTAGCCCTGCCGTCTCCGCTGCCGGCACCCTCGCCGCAGACCATCCACTGATGGACGGCCGCACAGCAGACTCCCCGCTGATCACGGCCTACCACGGCGGCAAGCCGTCCCGCCGTCCCGTCTGGTTCATGCGGCAGGCCGGCCGGTCGCTGCCCGAATACCTCAAGGTGCGCGAAGGCATCGCCATGCTGGACTCCTGCCTCCGCCCGGAGCTGGCCTCCGAGATCACGCTCCAGCCCGTCCGCCGCCATGATGTCGACGCTGGCATCTTCTTCTCCGACATCGTCATCCCGCTGAAGCTCGCGGGCGTGGGCGTGGACATCGTGCCCGGGGTCGGGCCGGTCCTCGACAAACCGGTACGCACGGCAGCCGATGTTGCCGCCTTGCCGCAGCTCACATGGGAAGCCCTGGAGCCGATCCGTGAAGCCGTCCGCCTCACGGTGGCCGAACTGGGCAAGACGCCCCTGATCGGTTTCGCCGGCGCACCGTTCACGCTGGCCGCCTACATGGTGGAAGGAAAGCCGTCCCGCGACCACCTGGGCCCGCGGACCATGATGCACGCCGACCCGGAGACATGGAACGCGCTGGCCAACTGGGCTGCCGACGCTTCCGGCATGTTCCTCCGGGCCCAGCTGGAGGCGGGCGCCTCGGCCGCCCAGCTGTTCGACTCCTGGGCGGGCTCGCTGGGGCTGGCCGACTACACCAAATACGTTGCGCCGGCGTCGTCCCGTGCCCTGGACCATGTCCGCCACCTGGGTGCCCCGCTCATCCACTTCGGCACCGGCACGTCCGAACTCCTCGTGGCCATGCGGGACGTTGGAGTGGACGTGGTGGGCGTTGACTACCGGCTGCCGCTCGATGAGGCGAACCGCCGGCTGGGCGGAACCGTGCCGCTGCAGGGAAACATCGACCCCGCGCTGCTGGCAGCACCCTGGGACGTCCTGGAGGCGCACGTCCGCGAGGTCATCGCCGCCGGCGCCGGCGCCCCGGGCCATGTCCTGAACCTGGGACACGGCGTACCGCCCGAAACGGACCCTGACGTCCTGACCCGGGTGGTGGAGCTTATCCACTCCATCTCGCCGGAGTAACCGGTGGGCAGCTCCCCGGCGAAACCTGGCCAGGCGCTCGTGGTGGGCGGCGGGATCTCCGGGCTGCTCTCCGCCCGGGAACTCGCAGCAGCCGGTTATGAGGTGACTGTCCTGGAAGCCGGGACGGCGTGGGGCGGCTGTGTTGGCAGCCATACGGTCGCGGGGCTGACCCTGGACAGCGGCGCTGAGTCCTTCGCCACCAGGTCCGACGCCGTAGCCCGGCTCTGCACGGACCTTGGGCTCGGCGCGAAGATCGTTCCCCCGCGGCCCGGGGGTGCCTGGGTGCAGCTGCCGGACGGGCCGCGCGAGCTGCCCCGGACCGGAGTGCTGGGTATCCCCGCCAACCCCTGGGACCCTGAGGTCCGCCGCACCCTGGGCATCCTCGGCTCGCTGCGCGCCTCCCTGGACCGGCTGCTGCCCGCATCCATAGGGGCAGGGGCCGGCGTCACCAGCGTCTCAACGCTGGTCCGGACCCGCATGGGGTCCCGCGTGCTGGAACGCCTCGTCTCGCCCGTGGTGGGCGGCGTCCACTCCGCCGATCCCGGCCTGCTCGACGTCGATATGGTGGCTCCGGGCCTGCGTGCAGGCCTGCGCAGGCACGGTTCCCTCGCTGCCGCGGTCTCGGCACAGCGGCGCGGCGCGGGCACGACCGCCCAGGCCCGGACACCCCAACCGGCAAAGGCCGGGTCCGCCGTCGCAGGCCTCGAAGGCGGCATGCACACGCTGGTGGACGCCCTGGTGTCGGAGCTCGAACGCCGGGACGTGACCCTGCTGTTGGGCACTGCCGCCACGTCGGTTTCCCGCACCCCGGAAGGCTGGCGCGTCGACGCTGCCGGCGCGGCCTTCCATGCCGCGCTGCTTGTCATGGCCGTGGAGGGCCCGGCCGCCGTCGAACTGCTGGAACCTGCTGTACCTGCCATCTCGGGAAAGAAACCGGCCTCCGGGCCGGACGTCAAGCTGGTCACGCTGGTCCTGGACAAACCGGACCTGGACCGGCGGCCGCGCGGGACGGGAATCCTGGTGGCCCCGCAAACGCCCGGCATCGAAGCAAAGGCGTTGACGCACGCCACGGGCAAATGGGATTGGCTGACCGCCGCTGCCGGCCCCGGGCGCCATGTGGTGCGCCTTTCGTACGGCCGGGTGGACGGTGCTTCGGCCCCTGCCGCCGCCGGTCCCCAAACCGATGATGAGCTGTTCGCGGCCGCCCTGCGGGACGCATCCGCCCTGCTCGGCGTCCGCATCACCGGCGGGGACGTGCGGGGCTGGGACGTGGTCCGGTGGCGCGGAGCCCTGCCATTCGCCGCCGTCGGTCACCGCGCACGGGCAGCGGACATCCGGCGGTCCTGCAGCGCTGCGGGCGGCCTGGCCGTCGTGGGCGGATGGGTTGCCGGGAACGGGTTGGCCGCTGTGGTGGCCGACACACGTGAGCAAATCGGCCAACTGACTGCCGCCTGAGCGTCGGTGCTGGTCAGCGCCCCGAAGCCGGTCCCCGGCTCCGGCCTGGCGGGACAGCCGGGCCTCCTTCCTGGTTTCCAATCGGCCAGCCGTTCTGGTTAGGGTCGATGACTATGGTTCAACACAGGTCCGAGCTTTCACTTTCCCGGACCGGTATCCATGGGGGACTCCGGCGCGGCACCGCGGCAGCGGCCGTCGGAGCGGTACTGGTTCTTTCCACCGGCGTCCAGGCGTCCTTGGCTGACGACGCGGTCCCCCCTCCGCAGGATCCGGCGGCACAAGGATCCGTGGCCGCAACCGCCGCGGCGTTCGGACTGTCCACGGCGGCCCGTCAAGGCGCTCCCGGAACTCAGGAAGCCACGGGGAACGGTGCATCCGGGCATGAGGGAGACGGCCGGCAGCGAGCGGACGAACCCCCTGCGGGATCCCCGGCCACGAGAGCCCCGCGCACGCCATGGCCCATTCTTCCGGTGCCGGGTTCCCTGCTTCCGGCGGCCAACGGTTCCCCGTCCGCGGGGGCCACGTCGGCTACCGCGCCCAGTCCGACGTCCTCCGAAACGCCGCCGGCACCTGGCCCGCGAACCACAGCCGCTGCCACTCCGACCAGCTCTCCGGCCACCGACCGGCCAGAGTCTCCCACGGCGTCCGGGCCCTCCACTGCGTCAGCGCCGGCCGCTGACCCCGCAACCGGCACTTCCACGGCGGCCGGGGCGCCGGCCCCGGAAGGCGTTCCTTCCGCCGGTGGGACGGCCACCGGAGCACCAGCAGGAGGGTCTGCTCCCGCCTCCGGAACCCAGGCAGCAGTGCCGGGCTCCGGCGGCGCGGGCAGTCCTTTCGTTCCCACGTCCGCCGTGGCGGGCGGCAGTGCTGTCGGCGTGCCGGGCTCCGACGGTGAGGGTAGTCCTGACGCCACATATGCGTCCGCCTTGCCAACGTCGCTGTCCATCAACGCGCGCCAGTCCCAGCCCACCCGCGCACCGCACGCTGCCGGCGCCCCGGCCGGACCGGGACAGGCAGTTTCCTCCACCGGCCCATTGCCTGGCGTACCCGATGCCATGGTGTGGCTGGGTGCGGGCCTTGTCGGCGTGGGAGCGGCTGCCGGTCTGGTGTTCCTGCGGATGCGCCGCCTCTAAGGGGCGCATCCGGTGGCCTGCTGCACAAGGGAATGTGACTTTGCTCACTTCTACGAGCTGTAGAACTTTTCGGTTTCGTCTTGGGGCAGGGAAGGGGCAAACTTGTAACCATGAGCCACACTTCTGCCGAATCTGTCACTAAAACCGAAGAATCAGCCGAGCAGTTCTTTACCCTCTGGACGGTATTCAAGAGGTCGGGGTCAGTGGTCCGCAGCGCTGATGCCGCCGCCGACTTCGACGCGCTGCTGGAACGTCTCGCCGCCGCCGGCGTCACCCACCGGGGCAGCTACGATGTCTCGGCCATGCGCGCCGACGCCGACGTCATGGTGTGGCTCCATGGACCCAAGCCGGAAGCGCTGCAGCAGGCCATCCGGGACATCCGCCGCAGCACCCTCTTCGCCGGCACCGAGATTGTCTGGTCCGCGATGGGTGTCCACCGCGAGGCCGAGTTCGCCAAGAACCACACCCCGGCATATTCCCGCGGTGTCGCTCCGGCGGAGTGGCTCTGTGTTTACCCGTTCGTGCGCTCCTACGAGTGGTACATCCTGCCCGAGGCGGAGCGCGGCAAAATGCTCCGCGACCACGGCCTCCTGGGCCGCGACTTCCCCCAGGTCATCTCCAACACCGTTTCTTCCTTCGCCCTGGGCGACTGGGAATGGATCCTGGGCCTGGAAGCCCCCGAGCTCGTTGACCTGGTGGACCTCATGCGCCACCTCCGCGCCACCGAGGCACGCAACCACGTGCGGGAGGAAGTCCCGTTCTACACCGGACGCCGCATCTCCGCCGAAGAGGTTGCCGAGGTCCTGGCATGAGCCCGGAACAGCAGGCCGCCACCGCCGTCAACCCGGTGACCGAGGCCGGACGCATGGCCCCCAAGAACTACGACGCCGTCCTGCTGGCCTCCTTCGGTGGCCCGGAAGGCCAGGATGACGTCATCCCATTCCTCCGCAACGTCACCCGCGGCCGGGGGATCCCGGACGAGCGGCTTGAGGAAGTCTCACACCACTACCGCGCAAACGGCGGCGTCAGCCCCATCAACCAGCAGAACCGCGAGCTGAAGGCAGCGCTGGAAGCCGAGCTGGCTGCCCGCGGCATCGAGCTGCCCGTGCTGTGGGGCAACCGCAACTGGGCCCCCTACATCCCGCAGACCCTGCAGGAAGCGTACGACGCCGGCCACCGCCGGGTGCTGATGCTCACCACGAGTGCCTACTCCTGCTACTCCAGCTGCCGCCAGTACCGCGAGGACATCGGCATGGCGCTGACGGAGACCGGTCTGGACGGCAAACTCGAAGTGGACAAGGTCCGCCAGTACTTCGACCACCCCGGTTTCGTGGAGCCGTTCGTGGAGGGCACCGCCGCCGGCCTGGCCGACGTGCGGGCCAAGCTCGCCGAAGCCGGCACGCCGGATGCCCCCGTCCACATCCTGTTCGCCACCCACTCCATCCCTACCCGGGACGCCGAAGCTGCGGGCCGCTCCGAGGGGGAGCCCCGCGTGTTCGAGGAAGGCTCCGCCTACGTGGCCCAGCACCTCGCCAATGCCGCCGCCGTCATCGAACGGGTGGAGAAGGAATCCGGGCTGACCGCACCGTGGTCCCTGGTCTACCAGTCCCGTTCCGGTGCCCCGCATGTGCCGTGGCTGGAACCGGACATCAATGACGCCATCGAGGAACTGGCCGGCCAGGGCGTCAAGGGCATCGTCATCGTTCCGCTCGGCTTCGTCAGCGACCACATGGAAGTCGTCTGGGACCTGGACACCGAAGCGATGGAAACCTGCGCCAACCTGGGCCTGGCCGCCACCCGCGTCCCCACGCCCGGTACGCACCGGAAGTTCGTTGACGGCCTGGTGGACCTCATCTCCGAGCGGACGGTGGCCAACAACATCAGCGACCGCCCCGCCCTGACGGATCTTGGTCCCTGGTACGACGTCTGCCGACCAGGATGCTGCGCCAACTTCCGTGGCGAAAAGCCCACCATTGCAGGGGCCGACACCACGGTAGGCACCGGCCATGACCCGTACCCGTCCGGCGGTGCCGCGGAAACGGCCCAGCTGTGACAGTCCGGATCGGAACACGCGCCAGCAAGCTGGCGCTCACCCAAACCCAGCAGACCGCGGACCAGCTTGCCGCCGTCGGCGGTTTCCCGGTGGAACTGGTGCACGTCCGCACGGACGGCGACGTCCTCACGGGCTCGCTGTCCCAGATGGGCGGCACGGGCGTCTTTGTTGCCGCCCTGCGTGACGCGCTCCTGCGCGATGAGTGCGATGTTGCCGTCCACTCGCTCAAGGACCTGCCGACAGGGGCAGCAGTAGGCCTCAGCCTTGCCGCCACCCCGCGCCGTGTGGACGTCCGCGACGTCCTGTGCGCCCGCGACGGACTCAAGCTGGCAGACCTGCCCGCCGGTGCCCGCATTGGCACCGGTTCGCCACGGCGTGCGGCCCAGTTGCGCGCCGCCCGTGCGGACCTGGACATCGTGGACATCCGCGGCAACGTGGATACCCGGTTGGGCCGCGTTCCCGGGCTGCCCGGCAACTCCACTGGCGAGGTGGTCCCCGGAAAGTCCTGTGACTTGGACGCCGTGGTGCTCGCGGCCGCCGGCCTGGAGCGGATCGGCCGCCTGGACGCCGTCACCGAATACCTGGAAACCGACGTGATGCTGCCCGCAGCAGGACAGGGATCACTGGCCATCGAGTGCCGGACGGCGGACGCCCCGCCAAAGCCCGGCGCGGCTGACGGCTCCCGTGACGTCCTGGCCCAGGCCCTGGCAGCGCTGGACGACCCCGACACCCGCCTTGCCGTCACGGCGGAGCGGGCCCTGCTGGCAAGGCTCGAAGCAGGCTGCGCAGCTCCGGTGGGAGCATACGCCTACCGCAAAGGCAGCATGCTGCACCTTGAAGCCGTGGTGTGCGCCGTGGACGGCACCGCCACCGTGCGGGACAAGCGCGCCACGGACGGACTGACGGAGGTGGGAGCGACCCTGCTGGGCATTGAACTGGCGGAGGCCCTCCTTGCTGCCGGAGCCGCCGACATCGCAGACCTGCAGGCGTCCTGACCTGGCAATGACGCAGCCTTCCAGTGACTCCGGATCCGCCAAGCCGCATGGAGGCATGCCGCTTGGTGGGGTCCGGGTCCTGGTCACGCGCAGCCCGGAGCGCTCGGGCGCCCTGGTGGAGGCCCTGAAGGGAGCCGGTGCGCTGCCGGTGCTGCTTCCGCTCATCGATTTCGAAAGAGCGCCGGACCAACACGCGCTGGACGTCGCCTGTGACGCCCTTGCAGCGGGCGCCTTCGACTGGCTGGTGGTCAGCAGCGCCACAACAGTGCACGTCCTGATGGAAAAGGCGGCCGAACGTGGCCTGCGCCTGGACCAACTGGTACCTTCCGGCACGCGGATCGCCGCCATCGGTCCGGCAACCCACCGGCTGCTGGATGCGGGCGGACTGGACGTAGCGCTCACGCCGGCCGGGGAGCAGTCAGCCGCCGGCCTGCTCGCCGTCTGGCCCGGGAGCGGCAGGATCCTGCTGCCGCAGGCTGATATCGCGGCCGGCACGCTGGCGGCGGGACTGGAAGCCGCCGGCGGCGACGTCACCGCTGTGACTGCCTACCGCACCGTCGACTACCCGGCGGCAGCGGAGCGCCGTCTCGCCGTCCGGGCGGAAACGTTCGACGCCGGCCCGCAGCCGCCGTCGTACTCCCTCCTAACGCCGGAAGCTGCCGCCACGGACATCGCCGAACGGCGCATTGCCGCCGTGATCGCCGCCTCGCCGAGCGCGGTGCGGCGGATCGCCGCCCTTGGTCCGCTGGGCGGCTGCCGGCTGGTGGCAATTGGCCGTTCGACGGCGGACCAGGCCGCAGCCCTGGGCCTTGAGGTCGCGGAGGTGGCGGCAGAGCCCACACCGGACGGGCTGGTGGCAGCCGTCGCGAAGGCCCTCAACCCGCCCTGACCGGACCGGAACGTTTTCTCTCCACAAAGCTTCACAACCATGCGAAGGACAGGACCCATGACTTTCCCCACCCAACGCCCCCGCCGCCTGCGCACCACCCCGGCCATGCGCCGGCTGACAGCCGAAACACGCCTCGCACCGGCCGAGCTCATCCTTCCCGCCTTCATCAGGGAGGGACTCACCGAGCCCAACCCCATCACGTCCATGCCGGGCGTAGTCCAGCACACCACCGACACCCTGAAGCGGGCCGCCGCCGAAGCGGTTGAGCTCGGCCTGGGCGGCATCATGCTCTTCGGCATTCCCGAAACCCGCGACGCCGAGGGTACCGCGTCCCTGGACCCTGAGGGCGTGCTGAACAAGGCCATCCGGGACGTCCGCGCGGAGGTGGGCGATGACCTGGTGATCATGAGTGACGTCTGCCTGGACGAATTCACCGACCACGGGCATTGCGGAGTGCTCGACGCCGACGGCTACGTGGACAACGACCGCACCGTGGAGATCTACGCCAGGATGGCCGTGGCCCAGGCAGAGGCCGGCGCCCACATGCTCGGCCCGTCAGGCATGATGGATGGCCAGATCGCCGCCATCCGCTCGGCACTGGATGAAGCAGGGCACGTGACCACCTCCGTTATCGCGTATTCCGCGAAGTACGCCTCCGCGTTCTACGGACCTTTCCGCGAGGCCGTGGACTCCCAGCTCACCGGCGACCGGCGGACCTACCAGATGGACGCCGGAAACCGCACCGAAGCCCTGCGCGAGGTGGAACTGGACCTGGCCGAGGGTGCAGACATCATCATGGTCAAGCCGGCCATGAGCTACCTGGACATCGTGGCCGACGTTGCCGCCATGAGCCCGGTACCGGTGTCCGCGTACCAGATCTCCGGCGAATACGCGATGATCGAGGCCGCCGCCGCCAACGGGTGGATCGACCGCCGTGCCGCCATCACCGAGTCCGTACTGGGTATCCGGCGTGCCGGCGCCCACACGGTTCTTACCTACTGGGCCGCCGAACTGGCCGGCTGGCTGAAGGCAACCCGGTGACCGGTCCTTCCGCCGCGCCAACCGCACCCGTGGGGGAGGACCGCATCCTCCTTGGGCTGAACACCTTCGGTGACATCGGCGCGAACCCGGACGGCAGTCCGCAGCCTCATGCCCAGGTCCTGCGCCAGTTGCTGGAGCAGGCGGAACTGGCGGACGCCGTCGGACTCCATGCCTTTGGCGTGGGGGAGCACCACCGCAAGGACTACGCCGTCTCCGCGCCGGAAGTCTTCCTGGCCGCCGCCGCGGCGCGCACGTCCCGCATCCGGCTGGGGTCCGCCGTGACGGTCCTCAGCTCGGACGATCCCATCAGGGTGTTCCAGCGCTTTGCCACCGTGGACGCCATCTCCAACGGCCGGGCCGAAGTGATGCTCGGGCGCGGATCGTTCATTGAATCCTTCCCGCTGTTCGGGCTGGACCTGGCGGACTACGAGGTCCTGTTCGAGGAAAAACTCGAACTGTTCGACAAGGTCCGGGCGCAAAAACCCGTGCACTGGGAGGGCCGCACGCGTCCCGCCCTGCACGGGCTGAGCGTCTACCCGCCCCTGGAGCACCACGTGCTGCCCACATGGATCGGCGTGGGCGGCACCCCCGAATCCGTGCTGCGGTGCGCCCAGTACGGTTACCCGATCATCTTCGCGATCATCGGCGGCCAGCCGCGGGGCTTCCGGCCCCTGGCCGACCTCTACCGCGAGGCGATGGGCAAATACGGACATCCCATGCAGCAGATGGCCACGCACTCGCCTGGCCATGTCGCCGACACGGATGAGCAGGCCCGGGAAGAGCTTTATCCCCACTGGCTGGCACTCCGGAACAGGCTCGGGGCCGAGCGTGGCTGGGGTCCGGCCGGACGCGGTGAGTTCGATGCGCTCTGTTCCGCAGAAGGGGCCCTCTACGTCGGATCACCTGAAACGGTGGCCCAAAAAATCGTCCGGCTGAAGCGGAACCTGGGTGTTGACCGCTTCGACCTGAAATACAGCAACGGTCCGCTGCCGCACAGCGCCATGATGCGCTCAATCGAACTGATGGGCACGGCGGTGGCGCCCCGGGTGGCGGAACTGCTCGCCGGCTGACTGGGCTTCTGCGGCTGACTGCGCCTACCGGCTAACTGAGCTTTCCGGCTAACTGAGAGAATAGAAACCATGACTTCCAGCAATCCTCGCAACGAGGCACTCTTCGACCGCGCCCGCCGGCTGATGCCCGGCGGCGTCAACTCGCCGGTGCGGGCTTTTGGCTCTGTCGGCGGGACCCCGCGCTTCATGGTCTCAGCGAAGGGACCGTATCTGACAGATGCCGACGGCAAGGAATACGTGGACCTGGTCTGCTCCTGGGGTCCGGCCCTGCTGGGCCACGCCCACCCGGCCGTGCTGGAAGCGGTGCACGCCGCCGTCGACCGGGGGCTCTCCTTCGGCGCATCCACCCCGGACGAGGCCAACCTGGCAGCCATCGTCCAGGAGCGCGTTCCCGCCGTCGAACGCCTCCGGATGGTGTCCACCGGCACCGAAGCCACCATGACCGCCGTCCGGCTGGCCCGCGGATTCACCGGCCGCAACCTCATCATCAAGTTCGCCGGCTGCTACCACGGCCACCTGGATGGACTCCTGGCCGCCGCGGGTTCCGGCCTGGCAACCCTTGCCCTGCCCGGCTCCGCCGGTGTCACGGAAGCAACCGCCGCGGAGACGCTGGTGCTGCCCTACAACGACCTCACCGCCGTCAAGGAAGCCTTCGCCGTGCACGGGCCGAACATCGCTGCCGTGATCACCGAGGCCGCGCCGGCGAACATGGGAGTAGTAACCCCTGCCGAGGGATTCAACCTTGGGTTGTCGCAGATCACCCGCGAGCACGGCGCGCTCCTCATCGTCGATGAGGTCCTGACCGGGTTCCGCACCGGTTACTCGGGCTACTGGGGCCTCACCGGCGGTGCGCCGGACGCGGAAAACCCGTGGACGCCCGACCTGCTCACCTTCGGCAAGGTCATCGGCGGTGGAATGCCGACGGCGGCCCTCGGCGGCCGTGCCGACGTCATGGAATACCTCGCGCCCACCGGCCCCGTGTACCAGGCGGGCACCTTGTCAGGGAACCCGGTGGCGATGGCTGCCGGCGTTGCCACACTGACCCACGCCACCCGCGATGTCTACTCCTTCATCGACGTCCGTTCCCTGGAGCTTTCCTCCGCCGTCTCCAACGCGCTGGATTCCGCAGGGGTGGACCACTCAATCCAGTTCGCGGGGAACCTGTTCTCGGTGGCCTTCGGAACCTCGGCCAACGGGGTCCACAACTACGCCGATGCACAGGCGCAGGAGGCGTTCCGCTACGCGCCGTTCTTCCACTCCATGCTGGAGTCGGGGGTCTACCTGCCGCCGTCGGTCTTCGAGGCGTGGTTCCTTTCCGCCGCCCACGACGACGCCGCCATGAACCGGATCTACGATGCACTGCCTGCCGCGGCGAAGGCGGCCGCGGCCGCCCAGGGCTAGCACCGCCGTCGTTCCTTACGAAAAAATCCCCGGCTGCAGGCTGCAGCCGGGGATTTCTTTGCGTGCGAGGCGTTAGAGGACGTCCGAGAGGAAGCCCTTGAGCCGGTCGGTCCTTGGCTCGGTGAAGAGCTGCTCAGGCGGCCCGGACTCCACCACGACGCCGGCATCCATGAACGTCACGGCGTCGGAGACGTTGCGGGAAAAGCCCATTTCGTGGGTCACCACCACCATGGTCATGCCGCCCTTGGCGAGGTCCGTCATCAGTGCCAGGACACCCTTGACCAGTTCGGGGTCGAGGGCGGAGGTGGCCTCGTCGAAAAACATGACCTCCGGCTTCATGGCCAGCGCCCGGGCAATGGCCACGCGCTGCTGCTGGCCGCCGGAAAGGTTGGCCGGGCGGGAATCGGCCTTGTGCCTCAAGCCCACCAGATCCAACTGTTCCAGCGCCTCGCTGCGCGCCTCCTCCTTCGAGAGCTTGCGCAGTTTGCGCAGGGCCAGCGAGACGTTTTCCTCCACGGTCTTGTGGGGGAACAGGTTGAACTGCTGGAACACCATGCCGATCCGGCGGCGGAGCTCGTCGGGATTGTCTTTCAGGACCGAGCGGCCGTCCAGCAGGATGTCCCCCTGGTCGGGTTCGATCAGCCGGTTCATGACCCGCAGCAGGGTGGACTTACCCGAACCCGACGGGCCGATGACTGACGCCGTGGTGCCCTGGGGTACATGCAGGTCGATGCCCCGCAGGACGTGGTTGCTGCCGAAGGAAAGGTGGATGTTCTTGGCGCTCAGTGTTCCTGATGCGAATTCGCTCATGCCTGGGCTCCCTTCCCGACGACGGCCGCGGCGTCGTCCGGTTCTTTCTTTTCCGGCCGGCCGCTGCGCAGCCGGGCGTCGATGTAGTTGACCAGGTGAGTGAGCGGGATGGTCATGGCCAGGTAGAAAATGGCAGCTGCCACGTATGGGGACAGGTTCCCGCTGCGGGCGGCCGCATCCTGGCCGATTTGGAACAGTTCCCGTTCCGTGGCCAGCAAGCCCAAGGTGAAGACCAACGAGGAATCCTTGATCAGCGCAATAAACTGGTTCATGAGGGCAGGAAGCACCCGGCGGATACCCTGGGGAACCACCACCAGGCGCATGGATGCACCGTAGCCGAATCCCAGGGCGCGTGACGCCTCGAGCTGCCCCTTGTCTACGCTCTGAATGCCGGAGCGGAAGATTTCGCCCGTGTACGCGGCGGCCATGAGCGACAGAGCCGCAACGCCCATGGGGTAGGGGCTGTTGCTGCCCGTCATCTCGCGGAATATCGGTCCGAATCCCAGGCCGATGACCAGAATGGTGAGGACGGCCGGGAGTCCACGAAATACGTCTGTGTACACCCGGGCGGCCCACCGTGCCACAGGATTCCGCGAGATTCCCATGAGAGCCAGGACCAGGCCGGCGAAGGCCCCGATAAGTCCCGAAGTGATCGCAAGGACCAGCGTATTGGGCAGGCCCACAGAGAACATGCTTGGCAGAACCTCAGCGATCTTCTCCCAGTCAAGGAAGGTCTCTCTGAGTCGTGTCAGGAAATCCATATGGCGTCGTTATCTTTTCTGGGTAGCTGGTGTCTACTTCGTTGGGATCTTGACGGCTTTGCTGCCCGGCTTCCAACCCTCGGGGGTCTGCTCGGCAGCCGTCGGGCGGTCCGTGTACCACTCGGCAGTCAGCTTGGACCAGGTGCCGTCGGCGACTATGGCATCAAGGGCCGAATTCAGCGCTTCGAGCAGGGCAGGGTTGTCCTTGGCAACGGCGTAAGCGGTGAAGTTCTGGGTGTTGAGCTTCTTCTCGGCGATTTTCGTGCCGTCACCGGGCTTGACCTGGCCGGTCGCCTGCTGGGACGGAGCCACCCATGCGTCCACCTGCCCGCTCTTCAGGCTGGCGAAAACGGTGTTGTAGTCGGGGAAGGAAACAGGCTCAATGTTCAGGGTGTTCTTGACGTAGTCTTCCTGGACGCTGCCGCTGACGACGCCGATGCGGAGGCCGCTCTTCAGTTCCGCGAACGTCTGAACCTTGGCGTCTTCTTTGGTCACCAGGGCCATGTAACCGAAGTCGTAACCATTGGTGAAGGCAACCGTTTCACGGCGGGCGTCCGTGGTGGAAATCGAGGAGGATCCCACGTCGAACTGCTTGTTCTTTACCTGGCTGAGAAGCGCCTGGAACTTGGTGGAGGCGAACTCGACCTTGAGCCCCAGCTTGTCGGCCATCGCCCGCAGAAGCTCATTGTCGTAGCCAGTGAACTTGCCCGAGGAATCAACGAAGATATTGGGTGGGGCGTCTGACAACGTTCCCACGCGCAGGGTGCCCTCGGTGACGAGGCCGAGCTTGCTCTTATCAATCTTGTCGAGGGGGGTGACATCGGCGGTGGTGTACTTGTCCAGCGTCTGCTGGTCACTGCCCTTCAGTGCGTCCGTGGGGGAGCCGCTGGGCTGGGAGGAACCGCCGCCGCAGGCGGCCAGGGATGCCGCAAGGGCCAGGGCAACAGGAACGGTCCTGAGCCACTTCAACGCTTTGATGTTCATCAGGTTGTCACTTTCATATGAGGCATAAGTCGACCGGGCCGCAAGGCAGCGCTGTGGCGCCTGGCACCTGCCCGGCGCTGGTCCAGCTGTCCGGGGCAGGGGTGACCGCAAAACTTTATTGTCTCACTTGAGTGAATACCGCACGTGAGGTGAACAAAACGGAAGTCAGGCGCATTCCGGCCAAATATAATTCCGTCCCTGCGGCGCGGGACCAAGCAGTTGCAGGGTTGTGACTCCATCCCGGCGAACGATGCCCGGCCTGCAACCCGAAACTTTGTTAAGCGGCGTGACTGTGACATGCCTCCCAAAAACGGTGAGCGCAGGAGCGCCCCTAGAAGCCACCTGTCGTGGCATCCTGCGGCGGCAACACCGGCCAGTCTCCCTCAATGACAGCGGCCGGCTTCGTCTTCCGAAGGTACTCCTGGAAGTCCGATGCCTGGCTGACCGCCCAGTCCACCTGAAGCTGGTGCAGCTGGCTGGCCGGCATCATCAGCTTGGGAAACTTGCCTGCCATGGCATCCAGCACCCTGAGGGTTGCCAGGGCGTCCGCCGCGGAAGTGTGCGCGTTGTCCAGGACCACCCCGTACTCCTCGCACAGTGCGGTGAGCGTCCGCTTTCCCTTGCGGTAGCGGTCAACCTGCTTGTTCATAATGTAGGGATCCAGGACCGGGAAGCGGCTCAGCTGCGGAATCCCGTACCGTGCCGACTCGGCGGCAAGGACAGTGAAATCGTAGCTCGCGTTGAAGGCGATCACCGGAGTGCCGGAATCGAACAGCTCCTGCAGGACGGCGGCGACCTCACCCGTGACCTCATGCGCAGGGCGGCCGTCACGCCTGGCCTGTTCGGTGGTGATGCCGTGGACGTCGCTGGCCTCCACAGGTATCTCCACCCCCGGATCGGCCAGCCACTCATGCTCCTTGATGACCTCACCCTGGTGGTCCACTACGGTGATTGATGCCGTGACAATTCTTGCCGCCCGCGAGTTGCGGCCCGTGGTTTCCAGATCGAAGGCTGCGCGGGGGAGGGTGTTCCAGGAACTCATGCTTCAACGCTAAGGGGACCCGCCGACAATTCCGGGGAACGCCACTGCGGCTAAATTGGATCAATGCGGAATGAGTACGTCCAAGCGGTCCTGGCCGTCGTGGGCCTGGTACCGCCGGGGGCGGCCGTATCCTATGGGGACGTTGCCGAGCTCCTGGGTGCGGGCGGCCCACGCCAGGTCGGTTCCGTCATGAGCCACCATGGTGGCGCCGTCCCTTGGTGGCGCGTCCTGAAGGCCAGCGGCCACGCACCCCCGGGGCACGAGGCCGAGGCCCTGCTGCTTTACCTTGAAGAAGGCACCCCGCTGGTTGGCGACTACAGTTCCTATCTCCGCACGGGGGAGGGGCGGTGGCGGGTGGATTTGGGCACGGCACGCTGGGCGCCAACAGACAGTGATTTTGACAGTATCGACGCAGTTGCCGAGGAACTGGAGCGTCGGCTCCACAGGTTGTCGGTGCCTGATGATGGAATGATTTTGTGACCGTAACAATTCCTTTGACCGGACCCTGGGACCCGCACCGGCAGGAGCCGGAAGCAGGCAGGGAGCCGGCTTTCCCCGTGCCCGGAAGCCCGGACGGCGGGAGCGCCGCGCAGGCCACCACCGCCCTCCGGTTGCTGCCGCCCCGGCGGGTGCACGCCGAGTCACCCGTGCTCACACCTGACCAGCAGGCAGCAGTTGACGTCACCCAAGGTTCCGGACCGGTCCTGGTTCCGGGTGCACCAGGCACGGGAAAGACCACCGTCCTCGTCGAGGCCGCGGTCCAACGGGTCTTCCGCGACGGCGTGGATCCAGAACGCATGCTGATCCTTGCGCCCACCCGGCTTGCTGCCGACTTCCTGCGGGACCGTTTCACTGCCCGGCTCGACAGGAGCCTCAGCACCACTCCTGCCAGGACATGGGCCTCGTACGCATTCGACCTGATCCGCCGCGCCAAGGCTGAAGGCGTCATACCGTTGTCCAGGCCGCCGCGCCTGCTGTCAGGCCCTGAACAGGACCTCATCATCAAGGAACTCCTTGAGGGCCACAGGCTGCCGGGCCTGGAACTGCCGTGGCCGTCCGATCTTGATGGCGCCCTGGAAACCAGAGGGTTCCGCCAGGAGGTGCGGCAACTCTTTGACCGCATCATTGAATCGGGCCGCACGGCTGAGGACCTTGCGCAACTGGCGGACGCCTGCGGCCGGCCGGACTGGAAGGCGGCGGCGCGCCTCTACGCCGAGTACCGGGACGTCCTTGACCTGCGGATGCCCGAAGCCTTCGACCCCGCCGGTATCATCACAGCCGCCCGGCAGATCTTCCAGGACGCGCCGGAATTCCTCGCAGCGGAACGTGCCAGGCTGCAGGTTGTCCTGGTGGACGATATCCAGGAAGCAAACCCCGCCATCTTCGAGTTGCTGGCGGATATCGCCGCCGGTAAAGACTGCTACGTGACGTCGTCCCCGGACACTGTGGTCCAGGGATTCCGGGGCGCCCGGCCGGACTTGGTGGCTGAACTGCCCCGGCTGCTGTCAGCCCAGTCGACGGTCCTCGAGCGTCCGCTGTGGAACTCCCACGGCCTGGCGCCTGCAGTGGCAGAGGCGTGGTTGAATGTCGCAGGCCGTATCTCACAGCGGGCAGGCGGCCAACTGGCCCGCCGCCTCAGCCGGCCCGGCCATGACGGTGAACCCGGCAGCGTCGAGGCCCACCTTGTCCCTACTCCGGTGCATGAGCTGCGGTACGTTGCCCAGCGGATCCTGGACCAGCACATAAACCACAATCGAGATCTCGCGGATATGGCAGTGATCGTGCGCAACGGCGGCCAGGTCAGCGAGTTGCAGCGCTATTTGTCCGGGCAGGGCATTCCCGTGCGGGTGCCCGTGGCTGAATCCGCGGTGCGCGATGAGGTAGCTGTACGTCCGCTCCTCGATGCGTTCGCCATTGCGCTGGATCCGGAGCTTTTGACGCCCGAAGCCGCGGTGTCCCTCCTCACCTCCCGCATCGGCGGCGCTACCTCCATTGAGCTGCGCAGGCTCCGGCAATCGTTGCGGCGCGAGGAACTCCTGGGCGGCGGGGGCCGCGCCAGTGATGCGCTGCTGGTCCAGGCCCTGCTTGAGCCGGGAGCATTGGGGGCGTTGGGGATCGAAGGGCGCGCTGCACGGCGCACGGCGCGGATGATCCGTGCGGGCCGGGAAGCAGCCGGACTGCCGGGTGCCAATGCCGAGTCGGTACTGTGGGCGCTCTGGGACTCAACGGGCCTGTCGTCGGCCTGGACAGCGACAGCTTTGTCGGGAGGACCGCACGGGGCGCGGGCTGACCGCGACCTTGATGCCATGATGGCGCTCTTCCACACCGCGGAACGCTACGTGGACCAGATGCCCGGCGCCGGCCCCGAACAGTTCCTGGAGTACCTCCTCAACCAGGAGCTTCCCATGGACACCCTCGCCGCCCGGGCCCAGCTCGATGACGCCGTGGAGTTGATGACGCCGGCCAGTGCAGCAGGGCGGGAATGGCCCGTAGTGATCATTGCCGGGCTGCAGGAGGGGGTGTGGCCCAATACGAGGCTCCGCGGTGAACTGCTCGGCAGCACCCTGTACGCGGATGCCGTGGAACACGGCCCGGAATACGCCCTGCAGCGCGATCCCCTCAGCCGTCTGCGGGATATCCGCTATGACGAACTCCGCAGCTTCTCCACTGCGGTGTCCAGGGCACGCGAACTGCTGGTCTGCACGGCGGTTTCGTCGGAGGACCACCAACCGTCATCGTTCCTGGATTTTGTTTCACCACTGGGACCGGAAGGCGAGGGCCGGGCTTTCACCCAGGTGGAACGGCCCATGACGCTGCGCGCCCTGGTGGCGGAGCTCAGGCAGCATGCCCAGCTCGACGCCGCGGCGCCGCAAGCCGCGGAAGCCGCCAGGGTCCTGGCGCATCTCGCAGCGGCCGAACCAGCCGTGGCCGGAGCCCACCCTGGCAGCTGGTGGGGACTCGCCCCGTTGACCACCTCCGAGGCTGTGGTCCCGCCCGGGGGAACCGTGTCCGTGTCCCCGTCGAAAGTGGAAACGGTGCAGAAGTCGCCGTTGGACTGGTTCGTCCAGGCAGCGGGAGGGGAGCCTGCCACAGACTTCGCCCGAAGCCTGGGCACCCTGGTGCATGCAATCGCGCAGGACATGCCGGACGCATCCGGATCCGAGTACGTTGCTGAACTCGTGCGCCGGTGGCCCGCGCTGGGCATGAAGGACAATTGGGAGGGCCGGCTGGACTTCCAGCGCGCCGAGTCCATGGTGCGGAAGCTGGCGCAGTATCTGCTGTCCATGAGAGACGAGGGCCGCAGTCTGCTGGGTGTTGAACAGGACTTCGAAGTGGCCCTCGGCGGAGTGGCGGTGGATGAAGCTCCGCCGCGGGAGTCCGTGCTCCGCGGCCAGGTGGACCGGCTGGAAATCGATGGGGAAGGCCGGCTGGTGGTGGTGGACCTCAAGACCGGGAAGAGGCAGCCGGGCAAGGACGAACTGTCCCGCCATCCGCAGCTGGGCGCCTACCAGGCAGCAGTGCTCGCCGGCGGGTTTGACGCCTCCGGCGGCGGCCAGGGCCTGTCCGGCGGGGCCGTGCTGGCGCAGCTCGGGACCGGGGCAAAAAGTCCCGCCATCCAACAGCAGGAACCACTCGACCCACAGGAGAACTGGGCATTGGATATGGTCAAGGAGGCCGCCGCCGTCATGGGTGGAAGTGAATTCATTGCCCGGCACGATCCCGCCAAGGGCAGCCACGGCGGTCATGGTTGCCGGCTTCCCGAGGTGTGCCCGCTGTGTGTGCGTGGACGGCAGGTGACCGAATGAGTGGGGCACTCCCTACTGCGGAGGCCACCCCGGCCGTGCGTTTCAGCCCCGAAGAACTGTCCTTGCTGCTCGGCGAGAAGAACACCCCCACGCCCGAGCAATCCGCCATCATCTCGTCCCCCTTGGCGCCCCGGCTGGTCATCGCGGGCGCCGGATCAGGCAAGACCGCCACCATGGCCGACCGGGTGGTATGGCTGGTGGCCAACGGATGGGTCACCCCTGAGGAAGTCCTGGGCGTGACCTTCACCCGCAAAGCTGCGGGTGAACTCGCCAGCAGGATCCGGTCAAAACTCCTTGCGCTGCAGCGTCTTGCCGCGAAGGACGACCACCGGGAGCTATTCCCGGCAGGGCTGGTCAGCAGTGACGCATTGGAGCCCAAGGTGTCCACCTACCACTCATTCGCCAGCGGCATCGTTTCCGACTACGGGCTGCGGCTTGGGGTGGAGCGGGACGTGGTTCTGCTGGGGGGTGCGCAGGCCTGGCAGCTTGCCAGCGAGGTGGTTGAAGCCTACGACGGCGAATACCAGCACTTCCGTGCGGCCAAGTCCACCCTGGTGAAGGCCGTCATCCAACTGGCCGGTGAATGCGCCGAACACCTTCAGGAACCCGAAGACGTGGAAGCGTGGCTGATGGCGCGTCTTTCGGAGTTTGAATCCCTGCCGTACCTGGCCGACAAGAAGAGGAACACGCCAAAGGCCGCGTTGGACCTCGGCGGTATGCTGCGGACCCGGGCAAGCGTCGCCGACATGGTGGGCCGCTACGCCGCCGCCAAACGGGCCCGCGGGGCACTCGATTTCGGCGACCTTGTGGCCCTCGCTGCCAAGGTGGCGCAGGATGTTCCCTTGGCGGCCCAGATGGAACGCCAAAGGTACAAGGTGGTTCTGCTCGACGAATTCCAGGACACGTCGTATGCCCAGCTGGTGCTCTTCTCCCGCCTTTTTGGCGGCGGCCATGCCGTGACGGCGGTCGGCGACCCCAATCAGTCGATCTATGGTTTTCGCGGCGCTTCGGCGGGGCAGCTGTTCCACTTCGTTCGCGAGTTTCCCGTGCGCACCGGGGGAGCGGGGGAAGGAACCGGCTGGGCGCCCGCCCCGACCTCCTACCTGACCACTGCATGGCGGAACGGCCGGTCGATCCTCGCAGCTGCCAACGTCATGTCCCAATCCCTGGGCCGGACAGCTGCACATCATGGACCTGCCGGAAGCAGGCCGGCTGCTGCTGAAGTGCCGCCGCTGCAACCGAGCCCCCACGCCGTGGACGGAACCGTGGTGCTGGGGCGTTTCGCCAGCGACGTGGAGGAAGCTGCTGCCTTGGCTGACGATGTCCTGCGGTACCGCGTGACGGACTTCGAGCTGAAGCCGGACGGTACACCGGAGCCCCCGGCGCTCGCCGTGCTGTGCCGCCGGCGCGCGCAGATGGAGCCCGTCCGGCGGCAGTTTGAGGCCCGGGGCATCCCCTACGAAATCGTGGGCCTCGGCGGCCTCCTGGACACTCCGGAAATCGTGGACCTGGTGGCCACGCTGCGCGTCCTTGCAGACCCCGGCCGGTCTGATGCCCTCATGCGGCTTATCGCAGGTGCCCGGTGGCGGATAGGACCTGCCGACCTCATGGCCCTGCGCGACTGGTCCAGCCAGCTGGCACGCAGCCGGGGGAAGGCCGCACAGGGGTTCGACGACGACGTCCAGGACAATGACAACGACGAAGCAGATGCCCCCGTCCTTGAGGGTGACCTGACCGACGGAGCCAGCCTGGTGGAGGCCCTGGACTTCCTGCCCCGGGACGGATGGACCTCGTCCAATGGCCGCACCCTCAGCCCGGAGGCGCGCAGCAGGCTTGCCAGGTTGTCAGCCGAGTTGCGGCAACTGCGCGGCTACCTCGGGGACGACCTCACCACGCTCCTGGGGGAGGTCGAAAGGGCCATGCTGCTGGACATCGAGGTCGCCGCCCGCCCCGGAATCAGCATTCACCAGGCCCGCCGCAACCTCGACGCCTTCCAGGATGCGGCTGCAGGGTTCCTCCGCACCTCCCAACGGGTGGACATCCTCGCTTTCCTGTCCTGGCTTGAGGCTGCGTCGGCGGAGGAAAACGGATTGGAGGCGCCAGCCAGCGACGTCAACCGGGAAGCCGTGCAGCTCTTGACGGTGCACGCTTCCAAAGGGCTGGAGTGGGACGTCGTGTTTGTTCCGGGCATGAACGCGGGCGCCTTTCCCAGCGACCGGGACTCCCGCTGGAGCAGCGGTTCTGCTGCCCTGCCATGGCCGCTTCGTGGGGACCGGGCAGACCTGCCGCAGTGGGACCTCGACCAGCCGGACCAGAAAGGCTGGCTGGATGCCGAAAAAGAGTACAAAGCCGGGGTGCAGGCCCACGGCGAGTCGGAGGAACGCCGGCTGGCTTACGTTGCCTACACCAGGGCCAAACATGTCCTGTGGGTGTCCAGTGCCGCCTGGGTGGGATCGCGGGCCGGCCGCGCGGAAATGTCCCCGTTCCTCGCGGAACTGGAAGCCCTCACGCAACCGGCTGATGGCGGATCCAGGGTGCCGGCTGTTGTCCATCCGTTGTCGCTGGAAGAGGCAGCGTTGCCCCAACAGAGCCCGCTGACGCTGGAAACGGAAGAAGCCCGCTGGCCCTACGATCCTCTTGAAGGACCTGTCGACCCACGGACGGGTGAACGCCTGCGCCTGGCCAGCGGGCGCAGGACAGCCATGGAAACGGCGGCGCAGCAGGTGCTCGGAATACTGGCCGCCGGTTCTGCCCGGCTGCTTCGGACTGAGGGGACAGGGCAGGCAGGCAAGCCCGGAGAGGAAGACAGATCACTGCCCGGGCTCACTGGGGCAGCTGCAGGCTGGGCACGCGAAGCTGCGCTGCTGCTGGAGCGCAGGGCAAGGAGGTCAGGCGGCCAGGATGTGCACCTGCCCACCCATATATCGGCTTCCACCCTTGTTGACCTTGGAGACGACCCCACGGCAGTGCTGGGCCGCCTGCGCCGCCCTGTGCCACGCGAACCGGGCATGTCGGCGCGGAAGGGCACGGCGTTCCACGCCTGGGTAGAGGAGTATTTCGGAAAGGCCGGCATGCTGGACCTCGGCGAAGCACCGGGTTCGGACGACCATATCGATGCTGCCTACGACCTTGATGAGATGGTAGCCACCTTCAAGGCTTCCCCGTGGGCCGACAGGTCACCGGCTTTCGTTGAGGTTCCCGTGGAAACCAGGGTGGGCGAAGTGGTGGTGCGCGGCCGGGTGGACGCAGTGTTCCAGGACGCTGACGGCCGCTGGGATCTGGTGGACTGGAAGACCGGCCGGCGGCCGTCGGCAGAGCAGCTGAAGACCCGGTCGGTGCAGCTGGCGGTCTACCGGCTGGCTTGGGCGCGCCTCAAGGATGTTCCGCTGGAGGAGGTGCGGGCGGCATTCTTCTACGTTGCTGACAACGCGGTAGTGCGGCCGCACGACCTGGGGACGGCGGCCGACCTGGAGGGAATCGTTGCCGCTGCGATTACCCGGCCTTGAGGCTGGGCCCACACCTGGGGAACACCACGGTGGTGCCTCAGGGGGCCCGGCCTGTCGGGCTCAGCTCCGGTTCGCGTTGATGACCGAGATGGCTGCCGTGGACGTGTCGTCCGCCGCCTTGGTTTCTCCGGCCCGCACCTCCGCGGCCTCAGCACCCGCGGCTGGCTCCACCGGGATAGGGGCCACGTGGACGGCGGGCTGTGCATGAACTGCTGCCGGCGACGGGACATCCGGCATGGCATCTGCTGCCGGTTCGACGGGGACCGGGATGACCGTCACTGCGGGACTGACCGCTGAACTGCCATGTGAGGGAGCCGGGACTGCAGCCGGCGTTCCGGCCGCCGCGGGTGCGGCTGCTGCAGGTGCGGCGGGAGTGCCTTTGGCCGGCAGCGGCTCCACACTGATCGGCTGGCCGCCGAATTCGGCGATGTCGCTGGCAAGGCTCTCGAGCATTCCCTCGGCCTCGCTGACCATGTCGTGGTCGCCGGCCGCCAGGCCCTTGACCAGGTACTGCGCCAGGGCGAACTCGGCTGACAGGGCGGCCCGGCGCAGCAGGTGCTGGTCCGGCACGTCGCGGCGGCTGGACGTGTACGACTTCAGTACGGCATCAATGAAGTCCTGTTCGTTGGAGGCCACCAGCCAGGCGAAATCGTCTGCGGGGTCACCGATGCGCAGGTCCGTCCAACCGGTTACCGCAGTCACCCGGCCTGACTCCACCAGCAGGTTGTCCTCGTGCAGGTCGCCGTGGACAACGCAGGGGTTGAACCGCCACAGGGATACGTCCTCCATGGCATGTTCCCAGCGGCGCAGCAGTGCGGCCGGGATCTTGCCCGTCGTTGCCGCCTGGTCCAGTTCGTTCAGCCTCCGTTGGCGGAACTCATTGGGGGTGTAGCTGGGGAGGTCGGCGTTGCTGACCAGCGACCGGGGGAGGTCATGGACCGCGGCCAGCGCGGAACCGATCTCGCGGGCGAGGCCTGACGGTCCGGAGGTCAGCTCTTCCACGCTGCGCGTGCTCCCGGACAGGTGCGAGTAGACGAATGTGGTCAGGCTTCCCAACCGGACACTGCCGGCGACCGTTGGCATCAGGAACGGCAGTTCGGCCCGGACGGCGGGAGCGAAGGCGCGCAGCACCAGGAACTCCGTTTCCAGCCGTGCGCTGGCTTCGGCGTGCCGCGGCGACCGGACCCGCCAGCGCTTGCCTTCGGAATCGAGGAGCAGGGCCGAGTCGAAGTCCGCGGGGTCGTCCGGCGCAGAGCTAACAGCTGTCGGGGTCAGTCCGGGGACTGCCGCGGTTGCAATCGCCGCCAGTTCAATCGGTTTTCTTCTCACCGTTCCACGGTAGATTGCGCGCCGTCCCAGACGGCGGTCTGGCCGCGGCGAGTCTCGAGATAGCTGGAATTAGGGGGCACCCCGGGGCGGATGGGGCCCGGCCAAAATGTGAAATGTCTGTAGCAGTCAGTACGGTGGAAGCATGAGCCACACGGAGTCCGCTGTAACCGTCCATCAGGCTGTGCCGGCGCCGCTGCCGGCGAACCATCTGGTGGACACCCTGCTCCCGGTGAGGCCGGCACTGGTGGACCGCGGATCAGCCGCCCGCATCAGGGCCGGGATGATTGATGACCTGCTGGCCGGGCCGGACGCGGTGGCCGCAGTGCTGTCAGGCCGGCAAGGCCTGGTGCGCGGCAGCAACCTGGTCCTGACCGGGGCCAGGGAACTCCTGGCACACCTCAAAGAGGCGGGATCAGCGCCGGAGCTCGTGGTGTACCTCGGATCCGCCCTGCCTGCTTCGGACGTTCCGGCGGGGACCGAGCTGCTGCTGTTCGTCCTGCCTGCTCCTCCGGAACCCGGCACGGCCGGTATTCCCGCAGACGCTTCCTGGGCCGGCTTTCGGGACGTCGCAGCAGCCTTGACGGCCACCTCCACAGCCCTGTTCGTGGAAGCCAGCGCCATCGCCAACTGGCATGCAGCCCACACACACTGCCCCCGCTGCGGCACACCAACGGACGTTGAAGCCGGCGGCTGGGTACGCCGGTGCCCGGCAGACAAATCTGAACACTATCCCCGGACCGACCCCGCCATCATCGTCACGGTCGTCGGCCCGGACGGCCGGCTGCTCCTTGGCGGCGGTGGCCCCGTGGACGCCCGGAATTACTCCACCCTGGCCGGGTTCGTTGAGCCGGGGGAGTCTTTGGAGGAAGCTGTGGTCCGCGAGATCCAGGAAGAGGTGGGCGTCCGGGTCACCGCCTGCCAGTATCTCGGCTCGCAGTCGTGGCCGTTCCCGGCCTCCCTTATGCTTGGATTTACCGCCGTCACCGAGGACGCCCAGGCAACGCCCGACGGCGTGGAGGTCACCAGGGCCCGCTGGTTCAGCCGCGAGGAACTCCAGGAAGCGGTGCTCAGTGGTGAGATCACCATTTCCAGCAGGCTCTCCATTGCCCGCTCCCTGATTGAGCACTGGTACGGCGGCCGGATCCAGGACCGGACCGGCGACTAAGTTATTCCATCCACCAGACTCCAGCACGCGGTAGTCGAGAAACAAAGCAGCAGAAGTGACTACAGAAAATTTTGACGGAGCAGCCTCCCTTGAGGACCGGATCCTTGGGGGGCTTGACGCAGAACAGCGTGAGGTGGCCAGTACGCTGAGCGGCCCGTTGTGCGTGCTGGCCGGCGCGGGAACCGGAAAGACCCGTGCCATCACCCACCGGATTGCCTATGGCGTCCACTCGGGCGTCTACAGCCCGCAGCGCCTGCTCGCCGTGACCTTCACTGCCCGGGCGGCGGCAGAGATGCGAAGCCGGCTGCGCGACCTCGGTGCCGGAAATGTGCAGGCCCGGACGTTCCACGCCGCGGCCCTGCGCCAGCTGCAGTTCTTTTGGCCCCAGGCCGTGGGCGGCACGCTGCCCAACCTCCTGGACCACAAGGCCCAGATGATTGCAGAGGCCGCCCGGAGGCTCCGGCTCAGCACGGACCGGGCCTCCATCCGCGACCTTGCCTCTGAGATCGAGTGGGCCAAAGTGTCCATGCTTACGCCGGCCAATTACCTTGAAAACGCGCAGGGGAGGGGCGCTCCTGGCGGGTTCGACCTTACTGCGGTGGCCCGCGTCTTCCAGTCCTACGAGGACGTCAAGACGGACCGCAATGTGATCGACTTCGAGGACGTCCTGCTGATCACGGTGGGCATCCTGCAGGAAGATGAGAAGGTTGCTGCAACCGTCCGGGAACAGTACCGGCACTTCGTCGTGGACGAGTACCAGGACGTTTCCCCGCTGCAGCAGCGGCTCCTGGAGCTCTGGCTCGGCGGCCGTGACGAACTGTGCGTGGTGGGCGACGCCAGCCAGACCATCTACTCCTTTACCGGCGCATCGCCCAGGCACCTGCTGGACTTCAAAGCCCGCTATCCGCAGGCCAATGTAGTCAAGCTCGTCCGGGACTACCGGTCCACCCCGCAGGTGGTGAAACTGGCCAATGACCTGCTGGCCGGCCGCCGAAGTGGTGGCCCTGCCGCCGACGCCGCCTGGGCAGCCCCCCTTCAGCTTGTGGCGCAGCGCCCCGCCGGGCCGGCCCCCCAGTTCACCGAATGCACCGATGACGAGGCCGAAGCCGCCACGGTGGCGCAGAAGATCAAGGCATTGCTCGACGCCGGGACTCCCGCCAGCGAGGTGGCCGTCCTTTTCCGCACCAACGGCCAGTCCGAAGCCTACGAACAGGCGCTCGCGGCGGCAGGAATCGGCTACCAGCTCCGGGGAGGCGAACGCTTCTTCGCCCGCAAGGAGGTCCGGGACGCCATCCTCCAGTTGCGCGCAGCCACCCGGGCCGTTTCAGAAACCGATACGCCGGAACCCCTGGGCCAGCTGGTCCGGGACATCGTCTCGTCCCTCGGGTACACGGATTCTGCCCCGCACAGCGGAGGAGCCCTGCGTGAGCGGTGGGAGTCGCTCGCTGCGCTGGTGGCGCTCGCCGATGAACTCGTCCAAAACCGCGGTCCAGAGTTTGGCCTGGCGGATTTCGTCAACGAACTCCAGGAACGCTCCCTGGCCCAGCACGCGCCCACCGTCCAAGGCGTGACGCTCGCTTCCCTCCACGCAGCCAAGGGCCTGGAATGGGACGCCGTCTTCCTGGTGGGGCTCAGCGAGGGCCTGATGCCCATTTCCTTCGCGGACTCTCCCGAATCGGTGGATGAGGAACGCCGGCTGCTGTATGTCGGCATCACCCGGGCCCGTGAGCACCTGTCCCTCTCGTGGAGCACCGCCCGGACCCCCGGCGGCCGCGCCAACCGGAAGCCGTCCCGGTTCCTGGACGGGCTGCGGCCTGACTCGGTGGCAAGTTCAAGTGCCCGCGGAAAGGGAACCCCGCCCCGCCGAAAGGCTGCCGCGCCCGCTGTGTGCCGGGTCTGCGGCACCATGCTCGCCACCGGGGCCGAACGCAAGGTGGGCCGCTGCAACGCCTGTCCCCCCACCTACGAGGAACAGACCTTCGACGCCCTGCGCAACTGGCGCCGCGAGGTGGCCCAGTCGGCGGATGTCCCCGCGTTCGTCGTCTTCACGGACGCCACCCTCACCGCCATTGCCGAAGCCAGGCCGGCATCGCTGGAGGAGCTCTCCGGCCTCGCGGGCGTCGGCCCGTCAAAGCTGGAAAAGTACGGGGAAGACGTCCTCCGGGTTCTTGTCGAAAGTTCCGTACTGTGAGGCGGGGCAGCCCGGCAAGCAGCAGCACGCAGCAGGCAGCAACACTGACCACATCCCACGGTTCCCCGGTTGAGGTACGGCGTTCTGCCAGGCGCACGCGGACGGTGGCCGCGTTCTGGGAGGACGGCACGGCGGTGGTCGCCATTCCGGCCCGTTTCACTGCTGCCCAAGAGCGGGAGTGGGTGCAGCGGATGCTGGCGAAGCTGCACAAGCAGGGGGAGCGGCGGGCTGCAGCCGGCCGGCGCCGCCCCGCTACCGATGATGCCCTTGCAGCCCACGCCGCACAGCTGTCGGCACAGTACCTCGGCGGCAGGCCGGCGCCCACGTCCGTCCGTTGGGTCAGCAACCAGAACTCCCGGTGGGGCTCCGCCACGCCGGCCGACGGGACCATCCGGCTGTCGGACAAACTGCGGCCCATGCCGCAGTGGGTCATCGACTACGTCCTGCTGCACGAACTGGCCCATCTCCTGGTGGCTTCGCACAACGCCGCATTCTGGAAGCTGCTGGAGGCCTACCCGGAAACTCCGCGGGCCAAAGCATTCCTGGAGGGCGTCTCGTTCGCCACTTCCCGGGGGCTGGAGGGGCTGGACAAGGACGGCACGGCCGGCAGCGGCGACGCCGGCCAGCCCATGTCCGGAACACCGATGGGGCGTTAAAAACCCCGGTGGGCCAGGACTTCCTGGCCCACCGGGGTCTTTATCGGCGTCTGGGGGTGTCAGTTTTTGGGCTCTCCGGTTTCGCCGTCGTCGTCCTTGTCCCCGGCATCTTTGGTGTCCGCTGCTCCGCCCTCTTCAGCGGAAGTATCGTCAAACCCGCCACTGAGCAGTTTCTGCAGGGCGTCGTCAACTTCGCTGTCGCTGGCCTCGGCGAGCTTGCGGCGTGAGCTGAAGCCTTTCGGATCGTCCAGGTCTTCGGCGGTGGGCAGCAGGTCGGGGTGGTGCCAGATGGCGTCCCGGCCCTCGATGCCGCGTTCGTCCTTCAGCGTGGCCCAGAGGGTGGCGGCATCGCGAAGCCTGCGCGGCCGCAGCTCCAGCCCCACCAGGGAGGCGAAGGCGTGCTCGGCGGGACCACCCGTTGCCCGGCGTCGCCGCACGGTTTCCCGGAGCGCCCCGGCCGACGGCAGCACCTTCTCGGTGGCCGCCGCAGTCAGTTCGTCCACCCAGCCCTCCACCAGGGCGAGCGCCGTTTCGAGCTTCTCCAGGGCCTGTTCCTGCGCCGGGGTCCGCTGCGGCATGAACACACCCTGGGACAATGCCTCCTGGATGCCCTCCGGGTTGCTCGGGTCCAGGTCGCGGGCGAGTTCCTCGATGCGCGAGGTGTCGATGTGGATGCCGCGGGCGTAGGCCTCGATGGCGCCCAGCAGGTGTCCGCGCAGCCAGGGAACCTGCACGAAGAGCCGGGCGTGGGCGGCTTCCCGCACGGCAAGGAACAGCCGGATATCGTTCTCCGGCAGGGACAGGCCCTCGCCGAAGGCGGCAACGTTTGCCGGCAGCAGTGCCATTTCAAGGTCGGCCAGCGGGACGCCGATGTCGGTGGAGCTCACCACGTCCTTGGACAGGGCGCCGATGGCCTGGCCCAGCTGCATGCCGAAGATCGCGCCGCCCATGTTCTGCAGCATGGAGGAGGCGCCGCCCATCATGGACTTCATCTCTTCCGGCATCTGCTCCGTCATGGCGGAGGACAGCGCATTGGCGATGCTGTTGGCCACGGGTTCGGTCAGCCGCTTCCAGGTGCCCAGGGTGGCCTCCACCCACTCCGCGCGCGACCAGGCCTTGCCGATCAGGCCGGTGGCGGGCAGGTCAGTGACCGGGTCCAGCCACAGCTCGGCGAGGCGGAGGGCCTCGTCCACCTCCCGGGACTGCTGCGCCGAAACCGACGGGTCGGAGCTGCCGGCGGCTACGCGCCGGGCGTTGTCGTGGGCCAGCGTCCAGTTGACGGGCCCCTCGGACGGTGCGCTCATCATGGCCTGCACCTGGGAGAACATCTGGGCCAGCAGGTTGGGGTCGTCTGGCAGGCCGGCAGCCTTGGCGAGTTCGGAGGGGTCGAAGTTTTCCATCCCCTTGCCGCCCATCAGGTTCTGCAGCATTTCGGTCAACGGATCCTTGGGGGTGTCGTCGCCGTTGGACGGATTGAGTGGGTTGGAGGTCATGGTCCCGCCGATCGATGGTGTGACTGTTGATCAACCTTCACGGTACCCCGGTGGGGGTCGGCTGTCTGCCGCCCGCCGCCGTCGTTCGCTCTAGGCAAAGCCCCCCGGCCCGCCGCCACCGCGTACTGTTGGTGGGGTGACTACAACCCGTGGCGGCCATCCCTCCGAGGACCACGTTCCCGACGTTTCCCCCTTCTCCAGCCCCGGACCCTTCGGGGCCGGCAGTCCGCCGGAAAGCCCGGGCGGAAGCGGTGCGGCGGGCGCGGGCAGCAGTGTCAGGGCGGCCGACGGCGGACGCCCGGGCAGGCGGCTTTCCACCATGATGGTTGCCGGGCTGGCCGCGTTGGGGCTGGGGATTGCCGTGGGCACCCTTCCGGTGCCTTACGTGATCGAGTCGCCCGGGCCCACCTACAACACGCTGGGGGAGAGCCAGGGGCATCCGGTGATCAATGTCAGCGGCCACGAGACCTATCCCGCTGCCGGGAGCCTGGACCTGACCACCGTGTATGTCGACGGCGGCCCCACCGGCTCCGTCAGCATCCTTAACGCCTTCTCCGCGTGGCTGGACAACTCCAAGGCCGTCTACCCGGTGGAACTGATCTATCCCACGGGAACCACCAAGGAGGAGGCCCAGGAGCAGAGTGCGGTGGCCATGGCCACGTCCCAGGAGAACGCGGTGGCCTCCGCCCTGAACGAACTCAAGATTCCGTTCGGCCAGCAGCTCCAGGCCGCGGGCCTGTCCAAGGATTCGGCATCTGCGGGCAAGATCCAGCAGGGCGACATCCTCAAGTCCATCAACGGCAAGGAGATCACCTCACTCTCCGTCATCCAGGATGAACTGGCTGCGGGCAAGGGGGCCCCGGCCGCGGTGACGGTGGAACGCGCCGGCCAGCCTGTTGCCCTCGAGGTGACGCCCAAGGACAACGGCCAGGGCCGCTTCATTCTCGGCGTCATGCTGAAGTACCTGTTTACTTTCCCCTTCCAGGTGCAGATCTCCCTGGACAAGGTGGGTGGCCCCAGCGCCGGACTCATGTTTTCGCTGGGCATCATCGACACGGTGACGCCGGGCGACCTCACCGGCGGCAAGCACATCGCGGGCACCGGCACCATTTCGCCGGACGGTGCGGTGGGCCCCATTGGCGGCATCGGCCAGAAGATGCGGGGTGCGCGCTCGTCCGGAGCCTCCCTGTTCCTGGCGCCCGCCGCCAACTGCGACGAGGTTGCCGGACACATCCCCGACGGCCTCCAGGTGGTCCGCGTGGAGAACCTCGCAGAAGCGCGGCACGCGGTGGAACTGGCCGGGAGCGGGCAGGACACATCCGCACTTCCGGCGTGCACGGGCAAATAGGCCGCCTGCGCCATGCATAGACTGGGCCCAAACAGTTTCGACAGGAACTAAGCTTTACCGCCACTCGTGGCACTGATGACGGACGAAACCAGCCGTTTGACCGGTACCGTACGTCGCTCGCACGCTTCGAATGTTTCGACGACCAGCTATGAGGTACCCAGTTTGTCCCGTCCCGCCAGCACCACGTCCACAGGAAGGCCCCCATCGCGACGGGGAGCCCTGACGCCCACCCTCATCGTCGTTGCCCTGGTGGTAGTGGGCTTCATTTTCTTCGCCAACGTCTGGACCGACGTCCTTTGGTACCGGCAACTGGGCTTCCTCGAGGTCTTCGTCACCGAAAACCTTGCCAAGATCGCCACTTTCGCAGCCGGCTTCGCCATTATGTTCGCGGCGGTTTTCTTCTCCATCCGCATTGCCTACAACGCCCGGCCCGTCTACGCCCCGGACTCTGAGATCCGGGACAACCTCAACCGGTACCAGGCCCAGCTCGAGCCGGTCCGCCGGATTGTCATGATCGGCCTGCCGGTCCTCTTCGGCCTCTTTGCGGGCAGCGCGGCCGCGAGCCAGTGGCAGAAAGTCCTGCTGTTCTTCAACCAGGTCGGCTTCGGCCAGCCCGATCCGCAGTTCAACATGGACATCAGCTTCTACCTGATGACCCTGCCGTTCCTCGGGTTCGTCACCGGGTTCCTCATCAGCGTGGTGGTGATCGCAGGCATCGCCGGCATCCTCACCCACTACCTGTACGGCAGCATCCGGCTCATGGAGCGCGGCGTGTTCACCAGCCGCGCTGCGCAGATCCACATCGCCGTCATCGGTGCCGCCTTCCTGGTGCTCCTGGGCGTCAACTTCTGGCTGGACCGCTACTCGTCCGTGCAGAGCAACGGCGGCCGCTGGGCCGGTGCGCTCTACACCGATGTCAACGCCGTCATCCCCACCAAGGCCATCCTCGCCGTCGCTGCCGTCCTGGTGGCCATCCTCTTCATCGTTGCAGCCGTCATCGGCCGCTGGCGCCTTCCCGTGATCGGCACGGCCATGCTGGTCATCACCTCCATCCTGGCCGGCGGCGTGTACCCGTGGGTCATCCAGCAGTTCCAGGTCCGCCCGTCGGAGCAGACCCTGGAAAGCAAGTACATCCAGCGCAACATCGAGAACACCCGCAAGGCCTACGGCCTGGACGGCATCCAGGAAACCCGCTATGACGCCACCAACACCGCCAGCACGGGGGCACTTGCACCTGACGCGCAGACCACGGCGAACATCCGGCTTCTGGACCCGAACCTGATCTCCGACGCCTTTGCGCAGCTGGAACAGTACCGCCCCTACTACCAGTTCCCCAAGGCCCTCAACGTGGACCGGTACGAGGTGGACGGCAAGATCCAGGACACGGTGATCGCCGTGCGGGAGCTGAACCCAACGAACGTCGCAACCAACCAGCAGGGCTGGCTGAACCAGCACGTCGTATACACGCACGGCTACGGTGTGGTGGCGGCCAAGGGCAACAAGTTCACCGTGGACGGCAAGCCTGAGTTCCTGCAGTCCGGCATTCCGTCCACCGGCGTGCTGGGCAACGACACCACCTACGAACCGCGGATCTACTTCGGTGAATCCTCGCCTGAGTACTCGATCGTGGGGGCTCCCGACGGTGCCACGCCGCGCGAGCAGGACCGTCCCTCCGGCAAGGAAGGTGAGGGGGAAACCCAGTACACCTTCAAGGGCAACGGCGGGCCGAACGTTGGCTCGTTCTTCAACAAGATCCTCTACGCCATCAAGTTCCAGTCCTCGGATCTGCTGCTCTCCGATGGCGTGAACCCCGAGTCGCAAATCCTTTACGACCGCAACCCCCGCGAGCGTGTCCAGAAGGTGGCACCGTACCTGACTGTTGACGGCGGCGCCTACCCGGCTGTGGTGGACGGCCGGGTCAAGTGGATCGTGGACGGCTACACCACCAGCCAGTACTTCCCCTACTCGCAGCAGAAGTCCCTGTCTGATGCCACTGCCGATTCCCAGACGAGCTCGGGCCGCGCCGTGGCCCTGCCGAACAGCACGGTGAATTACATCCGCAACTCCGTCAAGGCTACGGTGGATGCCTATGACGGCTCGGTCACCCTGTATGCCTGGGACGACACCGACCCCGTCCTCAAGGCCTGGCAGAAGGTCTTCCCTTCAACGCTGAAGCCGTATTCGGAGATGTCCGGTGCGCTGATGAGCCACGTGCGCTACCCGGAGGACCTGTTCAAGGTCCAGCGCGAGCTGCTGGGGCAGTACCACGTCACCGATCCCACCAGCTTCTACAAGAACAACGACGCATGGAGCACGCCGGCTGACCCCACCGTGGACACCGACGTAAAGCAGCCGCCGTTCTACATGTCGTTGCAGATGCCGGACCAGCAGAAGCCGGCGTTCCAGCTGACGTCGTCCTTCATCCCACAGATCGTGAACGGTAATGCGCGCAACGTCCTGTACGGCTTCCTCGCCGCTGATTCGGATGCAGGCAACCAGGCCGGCGTAAAGGCTGACGGCTATGGAAAGCTGCGGCTGCTGCAGATCCCGCCGGAAACACAGGTGCCCGGTCCGGGGCAGGCGCAAAACAAGTTCAACTCGGATCCCACTGTGTCGCAGGCACTCAACCTGCTGCGGCAGGGCGCGTCCGACGTGCTGAACGGCAACCTGCTCACTTTGCCGGTGGGCGGCGGCATCCTGTACGTCCAGCCGGTCTACCTCAAGTCGACCGGTGAGACGTCATACCCCACGCTGCAGCGTGTGCTGGTGGCCTTCGGCGACAAGGTGGGCTTCGCGCCCACACTTGACGCAGCCCTCAAGCAGCTCTTCGGTGGGGATTCCGGTGCAGCCGCGGGGGATTCGGCCAACAATGGCCAGACACCGGCCGGTCCGTCAGCGCCTGCCACTCCCGCAGAGGCGGACGCCAAGGCCCAGCTCAAGGCGGCCCTGGACGAGGCGAACGCCGCCATCCAGGCAGGCCAAACGGCGCTCGCGGCCGGCGACTTCGCTGCCTATGGCGACGCGCAGAAGAAGGTTGCGGCCGCGCTGAAGAAGGCGATGGACGCGGAGGCCAAGATTCCGGTCACTGCTCCGGAGGCCAGCCCGGCCCCCGCTGCCTCGGCATCGCCTTCATCCTCGCCGTCCCCGTCCCCGTCGGCAGGGCAGTAGTACGACGGCGGCACCCGGCACCCGGTCCCCGCGGGGCTGGGTGCCGGGCGGCGTAACGGACGTCACGCCGCCACGATTTGGCCTGCGGTTCACCTCCCGGTAAAGTAGTTCTTGCGACGCGGGGTGGAGCAGTTCGGTAGCTCGCTGGGCTCATAACCCAGAGGTCACAGGTTCAAATCCTGTCCCCGCAACTGAGGAAAGACCCGGACATTGGAAACAATGTCCGGGTCTTTCGCTTTGCCCGGTTCTTTTGCTTTCCCGGGCGCTGTGGTTCACGGGTGGGTTCACCGGTGACGGCGGGCTCGCGGTGTGGTGGTCAGGGCGGCCGCGAAAGTAGGGTAGTGTTGATCAAGCGACGCGGGGTGGAGCAGTTCGGTAGCTCGCTGGGCTCATAACCCAGAGGTCACAGGTTCAAATCCTGTCCCCGCAACTTATGAAGGCCCCGACCGGCAGTTACGCCGGGCGGGGCCTTTCTTTTCCTTGGATGCGCCCAGTTCCTAGTATTCTCTTTCGAAGGGTCCCGCGATCTGCGGGCAGCCCCCCGTCATTCCTGAGAGGTATGTTGTTCGATGGCCACACCCACGAAGAAGCCCGGCTCCGCGACGGGTAAGCGGTCCCGGCTTTACTGGAGGGTTCCCGCCGTCCTCGTGGCACTGGTCCTGGTGGTGCTGTTGGTCAGGCTGCTCATCGGACTGCCGGCCGTGGCATCCTTTGTCGCCGACTACCCGGGCCGGTCCGAACTGCCGGACAACGCGCCCGTGGGATTCCCCGCCTGGCTGGCCTGGCAGCACTTCCTCAATGCGTTCTTCCTGCTCCTGATCATCCGGACGGGGTGGCAGGTCCGGACCACCACCCGGCCCAGCGGGTACTGGACCAGGAACAACAAGGGCCTGATCCGCACCAGGAACGCGCCCACCAAGATCAGCCTCGAACTGTGGTTCCACCTGACCCTGGATGCCCTCTGGATCCTCAACGGGCTCATCTTCGCGGTCCTGCTGTTCGCTACCGGGCAGTGGATGCGCATTGTCCCCACCAGCTGGGACGTCTTACCCAACGCGCTCTCAGCCGCGCTGCAGTACGCGTCGCTGGATTGGCCCACCGAGGACGGCTGGATCAACTACAACGCACTGCAGCTGCTGGCATACTTTGTGACCGTCTTCATCGCGGCGCCGCTCTCGTTCATCACGGGCTTGCGGATGTCCGGAGCCTGGCCCAAGAAGGCAACCGGCCTCAACAAGGCGTTCCCCATCGAATGGGCCCGTGCCGTCCACTTCCCGGTAATGATCTACTTTGTGGCCTTCATCGTGGTCCACGTCTTCCTGGTGCTCACCACGGGCGCACTGCGGAACCTGAACCACATGTACGGGGTCCGCGACGACGACGGCTGGTTTGGCTTCTGGGTATTCCTCGCCTCCGTGGCGGTCATGGTGGCGGCCTGGTTCCTGGCCCGGCCGGTCTTCCTGCGGCCCATCGCGTCCCTGATGGGCAAGGTCAGCCGCTGACGGGGCAGCGCCGCGGGGGCGACGTCAGGCGTCCTTGAGCTTCTGGTAGGCGTCCAGGGCCCGTTCCCGCGACCCGGGCAGGTCCACGAGCGGCTGGGGGTATCCGTCGGTATCCGCCGCCCACGGTTCGTGGATTTCCTTGCCTTTGAGTTCCTGGAGTTCGGGGATGAAGGCCCTCAGGTAGCTGCCGTCGGCGTCGAACTTCTTACTTTGGGTCACCGGGTTGAAGATCCGGTAATAGGGCGAGGCGTCCGCCCCCGAGCCAGCCACCCACTGCCAGTTGGCGGGGTTGTTGGCGGCATCGGCATCCACCAGGGTGTCCCAGAACCATTCCTCCCCGACCCTCCAGTCGGTCAGGAGGTTCTTGACCAGGAATGACGCGGCGGCCATGCGCACCCGGTTGTGCATCCAGCCTGTCTGCCACAGTTGCCGCATCCCGGCGTCCACCAGCGGGTAGCCGGTGTTTCCCTGCTGCCACGCGGCCAGCTCCTGCCGGCTGGGGGAGGCCCACTGGAAGTTGTCGAAGGCGGGCCGGAAGTTGCGGGTCGCCAGGTCGGGGTTGTGGTACAGCAGGTGCCAGTTGAATTCCCGCCAGCCCAGTTCGGCCCGGTAGGTGCCGACGTCGGAAGGGACCTCGCGGGGATGCCGGCGGCGAATCTCGCGCCACACGCGGAACGGGCTCACTTCACCGAAGCGCAAATGTGGTGAGAGCCGGCTGGTGCCCTCGGTGCCGGGCAGGTTCCGGCCCGTCCCATACTCCTCGATGGGCCCGTCCAGGAAGTCCTCAAGCCGGTCCAGGGCGCCTTTTTCACCGGGCACCCACGTGGCGGCGAGTCCGGCGCTCCAATCGGGTTTGGAGGGCAGGAGCTGCCAGCTGCTGAGCGTGTCACTGGCAGGAAGGCCCTGCCCGGCAGGCGCGGGACCGGGCAACGCGTCCGGCGCCTCGTAGGGGTCACGGATGTCCTGGGATGCCAGGCACGCCCGCCAGAAGGGCGAATACACCTTGTAGGGCCCGCCCGCCCCCGTCTTCACTGTCCAGGGCTCGAAGAGCAGGTTTGCCTGGCAGCTTGCGGCCTCGATCCCGTTCCCGGCAGCCCAGTCCTTGAGCCCGGCGTCGATAGTCCGTTCGGGTTGCCCGTAACGGCGGTTCCAGAACAGGTGGCTTGCCTTCGTCCGGACGGCAAGGTCCCTGATGATGTCGCCGGCGGGGCCACGCCGGAGTACCAGGCGGGATCCCTTGCTTTCGAGGTCGGCGGACAGTGCGGCCAGGGAGTGGTGCAGCCACCAGCGCGCTGCCCCACCAAGGGGCCGCACGCCGTCGGACTCCTCGTCCAGGACGTAAACCACTGTAAGCGGCGCCTCCCGGCCGGCGGCCTCTGCGAGGGCCGGGTTGTCGTCCAACCTCAGGTCATCGCGCAGCCAAACCAGGGACGTGCCATCAGAAGAAGTCATGGCACCACGCTACACACAGCGGACGCAGCAATGGCCGGGACCACGGTCCCGGCCATTGCGTATCAGCTGGAGGCGGTGCCCCGAACTTTAGAGCTTGTCGAAGTCGGCTTCGTCCACAGTCGATTCGGTTGATGCGGAGCCCGCGGCGCCAAGGGCAGGCTTGGAGTTTCCGGCCTTGAGGGCCGCCAGCCGGGCATCAATCTCCGTCTGCTCACCCAAGTCCTCCAGCTGGTTGAACTGTGCGTCCAGGCTGGATGCTGCGAGCTCCTGCTGCCCACGGACCTTGGCCTCTTCGCGGCGGATCTTTTCCTCGAAGCGGCCCACCTCGCTGGTGGGGTCCATGATGTCAATGCTCTTGATGGCGTCGTGGACCTGGGACTGTGCCGCCGCCGTCTTGGACCGGGCAACAAGCTCGTTGCGCTTGCTGGTCAGCTGGTTGAGCTTGTTCTTCATCTGTTCCAGGCCGGTCTTCAGCTTGTCCACTACCTCCCGCTGGGAGGCGATGCTCGGCTCTGCACCCTTTGCTTCACTTTCCGCCGCCATCTGGCGCTGCAACGCCACCTTTGCCAGGTTGTCGAACTTCTCGGCGTCGGCTACATCGCCGGCAGCGCGGAACTCATCAGCCTTGCGGGAAGCGGCAAGGGCCTTGTTGCCCCAGTCGCGGGCGTTGTTGACGTCCTCGTTGTAGTCGTCTTCCAGCATCCGGAGGTTGCCGATGGTCTGCGCCACGGCAGACTCGGCTTCTGCGATGTTGTTGGTGTAGTCGCGGACCATCTGGTCCAACATCCTCTGCGGATCTTCGGCGTTGTCCAGCAAGGAGTTGATGTTCGCCTTTGCCAGCTGCGCGATCCGGCCGAAAATGGACTGCTTAACCATGGTGTTTGCCTTTCGTCCTGCTCTGTGTTGACCACTGGAACCGGTGCACAGTGGTGTACTGCGTCTGTCCGCCTGCCGGGATCTTCCAGCGCGTCCGGCGGAAGTCTCTAGAAACTGCCGGAGTCGCCGCCGCCGAAGTCGCCGCCGCCAAAGTCCCCGCCGCCGCCGCCGAAGCCGCCGCCACCGCCGCCGTCGCCCCAGCCGCCACCGCCGCCCCAGCCTCCGTGGCCCCCGTTAAGGATGGAGTTGATCAGGATGCCGCCCAGGATGGCACCGCCGAGGCCGCCGCCGCCTCCGCCGCCTCCGCCGCCAAACATGCCGCCGCGGCCGAAGCCCTGGTTCGCGTAGCCGTCAAAGTGGTCCACGTCTGCCTGGGCCAGCTGCGCGGCCTGCGCGGCCAGGGCATGGGCCTGCTGCGCGTAGGTGAGTGCGGTGACGGGATCGGTGCGGGCGATGGACAAGGCGTAGTCGAGGTTCCGCTGGGACTCGGCCAGCCGGGTGCGTGCCTCGGTGCCCACGCCGCCGCGGCGGGCGGTGATGTAGTCGGAGGTGGCGCTGATCTGGGCCTGGGCCGACATGATGGTCTGCTGCAGGGATGCCTGCGCGCGGCGGGCCTGCTCCTGCTGGTCGCGGATGCCGGTCAAGGCCTGGTCCAGGGACTGGTGGGCGGTTTCCACCCGCTGCAGGGTGGCGATGGGGTCGATCCTTCCGCCCTGGATTTCGGTTTTCACCTGTGCCAGGGCGGCCTCCACCGCGGCTACGGGGCCGGCCAGCTCCGCATGGGCGCCGGACTGGATCATGGCCTTTGCCTGGGCCAGGTCCTGGGAGGTGTCCACAACGGCGGCTTCCAGGCCGTTGCGGGCCTCGTCGAGGCTGGTGGCGACCTTGGAAATGGCGTCCAGGAGGACATTGGTCTGGTGCAGGCTTTCCTCGGCCGCACGGACGGCCACGGCCGCCAGGCTACCTTCGCCCGAACCGAGCTTCTGCTGGGCGGTTTCGGATGCATTCTGCACAAAGGCGAGCCGTTCCTTGGCCTGCACGATGTTGTCCGAAACCTGTGCCAGCGCGCTGTCCGCGTATTTGGACCGCATTTCCTGCAGGGACTGTTCGGCGCTGGAAATCTTGCCATCGGCTTCGCGGGCTCCGGCGTTGACGGCTGCCAGGGCCTGGGGAGCGTTCTTCTCCAGCTCCCGCAGGGAGTCGAAGTCCGCCTTCTGCTCCTGGAGGGACTCGAGCGCGGCCTCCGAGCGGCGGATGATCTCACCCAGCCAGGTCCGCTGCTGCTCTTCCGTGTCCGGGATGTGGTCATCGAGCTGCTGCTGGAGCTTGAAGGACTCGGTCATGTGGGCCTTCGCTTCCGCCAAGGCCTTGGTGAAGTTTCCGACCGCGGAATCACCGTACTGCGCCTGGGCGAAACCGAGTTCCTGCTCGCTGGACTTGATGGCGTCATCTGCTTCGATCAGCAGGGAACCGCTCTTCCGGCGAAGTTCCTCCACGCTGAGTGATGCCAGGGGGTCGAGTTCGGCGCCCTGGGGGCCGTAGCTTCCGCTGGAGGCCACCTGGCCTGCGGCCTTCTTCCGGCGGTTGCGGAAGTACAGGTAGGCGCCGCCTCCAGCGACCACCACGCCTGCACCTACCAGGAGGCCGGCTCCGGCGCCGTTACCGGAAGAGACGTTGCCGCTGCCGCCGCCCGCGGCGTCCCCGACGGCGGAGGCGGTGTCAATGGCGGCCTGCGCGTAGTCCTTCTTGCCACCTGCGAGGTTGGCCACCACCGCATTCTGGGTGATGTTGGATCGCTTGGAATAGATGGCGCTGGCCGAATTGGGGGAGAAGTAGTACTTGCCCTGGTCGGTGGCGATGGCAAGGATGACGTCCGCCTTGCCCATACCCTTGGTCTTTGCCACAGCCTGGCTCCAGGCCGTGGGGTCGGAGGGGTTGTCGAAGGACTTTACCGTGACCACGTAGAGGTTGTACTTGTGGTCCTTCAGCAGCTTCTGGATCGCATCCTGGACCTCACCCTTTCGGCTGCCCAGCACGTTGGCGTTGTCAACGATATTGGTCCCGGAGGGAATGGTTACCGGGTCTTCGGCCCAGGCAGCGCCGGCGGGTACCGCCAGCAGCCCGGCAAGGCCGATCACGGCGAGGATACGTTTGAACTTTGACCGCATGTGCAACCCTTCAGCACGCCTGACACCGATTCGGGACGAATCAGTCGTCGAATCCAGCAGCGCCCCCACGCTTGGTGTGAAGCCGCAGGTCGCTGTGGCAATTCATCTTGATTCTATGGTGCACCCCACAGCCAGTCCATGCGGCCGAATATGCCGCCAGCGAAACGCTCCGGCGGCGCAACGGCCATCGGCCCGGCGTTCAGGAAGCTTTCAGCAAACATCCGAGCTTGTTCCAGCGGGACCGGTCATAGTTAATGGCAGACGAGGATGAAAGGAAGTCCCATGACTGAGAATCAAACCCCAGGACCGGTCCCGGAGGACAACCAGGGGGACAGCCGGAACCCGTGGCAGCAGCAGGGCCCGCAGCAGCCCGGAGACCGCCCGGCACCTGCTCAGTATGGGAATGGCGGAGCCACCGGGGGATCTGAGGGTGGCTACAACGCAGGGGACCACCGGCAGAGGGCCGCCGGGCCCCATGAAACCCAGGAATTGCCGGGTGCGCCGCGCCCCGTCTACCCGCAGCGGCAGCCGTTTTATGGCCAGTCCAGACATTATGGCCAGCAGCAGGACCAGCACGGCCACCCCATGCATGGCGGCGGCCAAGGGGCTCCCAACGGAAGTGTGGGACTGGCGCCAAACCCCAAGGATGCCCCGCGCCGGAAGGCAAGCTTCGGCGTCGGCACCCTCGTGGCAAGCATCCTCGCGGCAGGACTCGTGGGCGGCGGAGTGGCAACAGTTGGTGCCGGTGAAATGTTTGGCAACACCGGGTCCAGCACCTCAACCGTCGGCAGCAGCAACCAGCCCGGCACGGTCATCGTGAACAACAAGGACGATGTCAACGCCATCACCGCAGCCGCCGTGAAGGCCTCGCCGAGCGTCGTCACCATCAGCGCCACCAGCGGCAGCTCCGGGGGCACCGGTTCCGGCATCGTCCTGGACGACCAGGGGCACATCCTGACCAACACGCACGTGGTGACCCTCGATGGCCAGACTGCCAGCGCCAGCCTGGAAATCCGCACCAGCGACGGAAAGGTCCTGCCCGCAAAACTGGTGGGCACCGACCCGCTGTCCGACCTCGCCGTCATCAAGGTTGACGACACGTCAGGACTCACCCCCGCCACGCTCGGTGATTCCTCCAAGCTCAACGTTGGCGATACCGCCATCGCCATTGGTTCCCCGCTCGGCCTGACCGGAACGGTCACGGACGGCATCGTGTCCACCCTCAACCGGACCATCAGCGTGGCATCGTCCGCAGCGCCCAAGGGCGGGGACAACAGCCAGGGCGGTGACCAGGGATTCCAGTTCGCCCCTCCCGGCGGCGGCCAGAGCCAGCAAAGCTCAAGCGAGGGTTCCATCGCCATCAACGTGATCCAGACCGATGCAGCCATCAACCCCGGTAACTCCGGCGGCGCCCTGGTGAACAGCAAGGGCGAGATCATCGGCGTGAACGTGGCCATCGCATCCGCGGGGTCCGGTACGTCAACGTCCCAGAGCGGCAATATCGGCGTCGGGTTCAGCATCCCCATCAACAACGCCAAGCGGGTGGCGCAGGAAATCATCGACAGCGGCAAGGCATCCCACGGGCAGCTCGGCGTCAGCGTCAAGGCCAAGACCTCGTCGGGCGCATCCTCCGAGTTCTCGGTGGGGGCTGACGTCGCCACCGTCGACCCCAACTCGGCGGCCGGAAAGGCCGGCATCAAGGTTGGTGACGTCATCACCAAGTTCAACGACCTCACCATCGGCGAACCTAACCAGCTGACCGCGGCCGTCCGCGAACAGCCGGCTGGATCCACCGTGAAGATCACCGTCATGCGCAGCGGCAAGGAGCAGACGTTCGACGTCACGCTGGGTGCGGCTGCCAGCTAAGGCACCCCAGCAGCAATGCCAGGCAGTAACGACGGCGGCGTCCCACTTGAGGGGGCGCCGCCGTCGGCATGTCCCGGCGAAAAAGCCTGACACAGGCGTTAACGGAAGAGGGCGCCCGGACGCGCCGATATGGTTAGCTAGGAGCTACCCGCCTGCCGGGCATATCGCGGCCATGTCCCACCCGGCTGGCTGTCCACAAGCATGGAAGGCTGCTGTAGAAACAGTGGAAGAGACATTGAAGATCGTAGTCCTGGTCAAACATGTACCGGACGCCCAGTTCGACCGTCACCTCAACGGGGAGGGCAATACCGCCGACCGCGACGAAAGCATCCTGTCCGAGCTTGACGAGTACGCGCTCGAGGCAGCACTGCAACTGGCGGAGGCACGCGGCGGCAGCAAGGCGGGCAACCAGGTCATCGCCCTGAGCATGGGGCCTGCAGGAGCCGTCAACGCGGTCAAGAAGTCGCTGCAGATGGGCGCCACCGAGGGGGTTCACCTCACGGACGACGCCCTGGCCGGTTCCGACGCCGCAGCCACCTCCCTTGCGCTTGCAGCCGCCGTCCGCCACCTGGGTGACGTGGACCTGGTCATCACCGGCATGGCTTCCACCGACGGGGAGACCTCCCTTGTTCCGGCGCAGCTGGCCGAGCGGCTTGGGCTGCCGCAGGTGACGTTCGCTTCCACGCTTGAGGTCGACGGCGGCCGGCTGACGGCCCGCCGCGATGCCGACACCTCCTCCGAAACGGTGGAGGCGCCGCTGCCCGCCGTCGTGTCCGTGACAGACCAGATCAACGAGCCGCGGTACCCCAATTTCAAGGGCATCATCGCCGCCAAGCGCAAGAGCATCACCACGCTGTCCCTGGCCGATATCGGCGTGGACCCCGCCCAGGTGGGCTTCGCCGGTTCCTGGACCACCGTGACCAGCGCAGAACAGCGGCCGCCCAGGACTGCAGGCACCATCATCACCGACGAAGGCGACGCCGGCATTAAGCTGGTTGACTTCCTGGCCGCCCAGAAGCTGCTCTAAGAGGGACACCGACATGGCAAAAGTACTTGTATTCATCGATAACCCCGGCGCCTCGCTCAAGAAAAGCAGCCTCGAGCTGCTGACCCTGGCGCGTTCCCTTGGCGAGAGCGCCGTGGCGCTCAACGGAGACCTGTCCAACGACGCCGCCGGCACCTTCGCCGAATACGGCGTGGGAACCATCCTGCGTCCAGCAACGGATGACCTGGATGACTTCCTGGTGGCGCCCAAAGCGGCGTACCTGGCCGCCGCGGCTGAAAGCACCGGCGCCGGCATCGTGCTCCTGGACAACTCCCCGGAAGGCAAGGAAATCGCGGCACGGCTGGGCATCCGCCTGAATGCCGGCGTCATCACCGACGTCGTCGCCGTCGATCCGGACGGCACCGCGCACAAGTCCGTCCTCGCCGGCTCCTACAACACCGCCTGCAAGGCCACCACCCCTGTCTCCGTGCTGACCCTCAAAGCCAACAACGTCACTCCGGAACCGGCTCCCGCGGCCACCAGCCCGGAGACCGCTACCGTGGAGGTACCGGCAGTAGCCGCTGCGGCCAGGATCACCGCGCGGGAGCAGAAGGTGGCCAGCGGCCGCCCGGACCTCACGGATGCCCGCATCGTGGTGGCCGGTGGACGCGGTATGGACGGCAACTTCGGCCCCGTCGAGGAACTGGCCGATGCCCTCGGCGCCGCCGTAGGTGCATCGCGTGCCGCCACGGATGCCGGGTGGATCAGCCACGACGCGCAGGTTGGGCAGACGGGCAAGACCGTCTCCCCGCAGCTTTACATTTCGGCCGGCATTTCCGGCGCCATTCAGCAGAAAGCCGGCATGCAGACGTCCAAGGTCATTGTTGCGGTCAACAAGGACGCGGAGTCGCCGGTGTTCGAGATCGCCGACTTCGGGATCATCGGCGACGTGTTCGACGTGCTGCCGCAGGCCACCGCCGAGATCAAGAAGCGAAAAGGCTGATTCTTTGACTGCCTCGCACGAGCAGGCGCAGAGCCCGTTCAACCCGGACATCCACCGGGTTGGGCGGGTGCTCTGTTTTGCGGCACATCCTGACGACATCGATTTCGGCGCTGCCGGTACCATCGCCGCGTGGACGGCAGCGGGTGTGCAGGTGAGTTACTGCATCATGACCGACGGCGACGCCGGCGGCTTCGACCCCGCCCACCGCGCGGACATTATCGCCATGCGGGACGCCGAGCAGCGGCGGGCCGCGGAACTGGTGGGCGTCACCGACATCCACTACCTCCACCAGCGTGACGGGTACCTCGAGGCGTCGCATGAGGTGATGAAAGGGGTGGTGCGGCTGATCCGGCAAATCCGCCCCGACGTCGTCCTTGCCATGCACCCGGAACGGAACTGGGAACGGATCCAAAAAAGCCATCCTGACCACCTGGCCGTGGGGGAGGCGGTGACCCGCGCGGTGTACCCGGCCCTCGAAAACCCCTTTGCCTACCCTGAACTGGCGGAAGCAGGCCTGGATGCGTACAAGCTGCCGTGGTTGTGGCTCTACGCCGGCCCCGGGGAACGGGAAAACCACTTCGTCGACGTCACCGACCAGGTGGAAGCCAAGCTCGCCGCCATCCACGTCCATGTGAGCCAGCACCCGGACGTGGAGGCCATGGAGGCCACCGTCCGCCAGGGCATGCTCCTGAACGCCGGCAGGGCCGGCTTCCCGGAGGGGCGCAGCGCGGAAGCATTCCATGTGGTGGCCATCAACGGGCCCGGCACCATCGCGGGATTCTGAGTTAAACCAGGCGCCCCGTTCCTTCCGGTGGGAGGAACGGGGCGTTCTGGGTTAACGCGTTTCCGACTGCTGCGGGTGCTAGGCGCCCAGCGGGGCCGCGGCCACCGTGGGCAGCGTCGGTGCCTTGGAGCCGCCTGCAGGCTCGACAGTGATGCCCAGTGATGCCGCCGAGTGGATGCCCTGGACCACGGCAGGCTTGGACAGCGCCTGCTCGTCCATCAGACCCTGCGACACCGGAGCGGAGCCGTCTTTGGGTATCAGCCACATCTGGTAGACCTTGCCGGCCGGGGGAGCGGGCACGCCGCTCATCTTCACCACGGCTGCGTCCTCTGACGCGGAGATCAGGAGGGTTGCCTTGCCGCCGCCCACCACGTTCACGGAGGCCTCACGCAGGTCGTTGGCCCTGGCCACCTGGTTGACGGGATCGTTCTGGTCGGCCATGTACGCGCCCACGCCCACGCCGCCCAGGGCGATGGCTGCTGCCGCTGCCACTCCCACCAGCCACCGGCGCATGCCGGAACCGCCCCGGCGTTGCTCCCGGCGCTTCCGGGCCTCTGCCAGTTCATCCTGTGGCCCCGGCCGGGGAGGCAGTGCCGTACTGCCTGCCGGTGCCTGCGCGCCCTCGCCGGTCAGCCCGTCCTGCCCGGGGAACTGGGCGGGAAGCTGGGCGACAATCCGCTGGAACAGGTCCGACGGCGGTTCCTCCTCTGCACGGAAAGTGCGGACCAGCGCCTCCCGGGACTGGCGGACGCGCTCAAGGAAGGCCCGGCGTTCCGTTTCCGGGGCCGTCGAGAGGTAACGGTCGATGGCTTCGCGTTCCTGCTCCGTGACCGCATCCAGGGCGTAGAGTTCAGCAAGGTCGACGGCTCGGCCGGCAGCGATGTCCATGGCCACGGTGTCCCCGAAGGCGCGTGACCGGCCGTCGCGGCTGTCATCCATTCCACTCATCTCAACTCACCCCCAAACAGGTCTTCAATCGGATCAGTCCATCGCGGATGCGGGACTTGATAGTGGGCACTGCTGCGTTCAGCCGTTCTGCGACTTCCCGGTAGGTAAGGCCACCGTAGTAAGCAAGGCGCACGGACTCCTGCTGCGTTTCGGTCAGCGTCCCCAGGCAGCGGACCACCGCCTCGGCCTCCAGCCTGCTGCCCACTTCGTCGGACACGCTGTCATGGTCGATCTCCTGCGTGCTGGCGCCGTACTTGGCCTCCCTGTCCGTGGAGGACTGCGACGACCGGACCTTGTCCACCGCGCGGCGGTGCGAGATGGTCATCAGCCAGGACAGCGGGCTGCCTGCCTGCGGATCGAATTTTGCAGCGTTCTGCCAGACCTGCAGGAAGACCTCCTGCGTGGTGTCTTCGCTGAGTTCAGGGTCGATCAGGACGCGGCGCGCCATACCGAAGACCCTGCGGGACGTGAGCTGGTAGAACTCGGCGAAAGCCGCTTGGTCCCCGCGGGCAATCCCCGCCAAAAGGGCCGAGAGGCGTTGGCTGAGGTCTGCAGGTGGGTCGGTCACCGCGGCGGAGCCTTCGGGATTCGGCGCGTTGGGAGTTTCCATTACGTCCAAGCATAAGTCTCCGGGCGACGGATCCTCAGCAGTGCCGTGCCGACTGCGGTTGTCCGGTCTGGAACGTGCCTCCAGTAGGGTCACCTGCCGCTCCTTGGTCCGCTCGAATGTCTTCAAGAGTCATTCGGCGCCGCGTGGAGGGTGGATGGGGCGGCCGGCAATTTTTTCCGTGCCGGCGTGACCCGTTGCCCGGCGGGCCTAGATCCTGGCGCCGGCGAAGCCCTGCTGGCGCCAGGCCTCGTACACCGCGATGGAGGCGGCGTTGGCCAGGTTCAGGGAACGGAGGGCCGGCAACATGGGCAGGCGCACCGTGGCGGTCACGTGGGGATCGGTTTTCATCTCCGGCGGCAGGCCCACTGATTCACGTCCGAAGAGCAGCACATCTCCCGGGCGGTAGGCGATGTCCGTGTAGCTGGTGGTGCCGTCCGAGGTGAACGCGTAGACGCGTTCGGGCTGCAGGTGCTCCCAGGCGTCTTCGATGGTCTTGTGCACGGTGACGACGGCGAGGTCATGGTAGTCGAGCCCTGCCCGGCGCAGTTTCGCGTCCGAGAAGTCGAAGCCCAAGGGTTCCACAAGGTGCAGTTCGGCACCGGTGATCGCGGCAAGGCGGATGGCGTTGCCGGTATTGCCGGGGATTTCAGGTTCATGGAAAAGGATGCGGAACACCTCCCCATCCTAGCTACCCGCGGTCAGTGCATGCCGCGCAGCAGCCGGGCCAGGACCGGGATGTTCACGGTGTTGGGAGCCGGGCCGGACGCCAGAAATTCCTTCAGGCCCCGCACCATGCCCGCTGCATTGACGATCTGGACGGTTTCCAGGGCGCCTGCGGGGCGGCGGTGGTGATCGATCACCGGCTCGTGGAGGTTGCCGTCGGGGCTGTGCACCACGGTCCATCCCGTGACGTTCAGCTCGGGAAAGATGTCCTGCATGGCCCACACCACCCGGGCGAGCTGCGGGGGTGCCACAGCGCGGCCCCCGTGGTTGAGGGTCCGGCCGTCCCAGGCGTAGGCACCCTTGGGCAGGAGCATCGAGTTGACCAGGGCCAACCGGTAGCCGGAAAGGACGGCGTGGTCGATGTGGCTGTTGTCCGCGGGCGACTGCAGGCCGTTGACCAGCCGGGCGGCAGGGATGGCCGGCAGAACCTGGCGGGTCAGCAGCTGCACGGTGCGCATCTCCCGCTGGATGCGGGCCTCGGCGCCGAAAATTCCCCGCTTTCGAGGCATCCCGTGAACCTGCTGCCGCGCCTGTGCCAGCGGGATGAGTGGAGCATCGTTTCCATCGTAGGGGGGAACGTAGACGGGCGGGTCCCCCGCTGTATTCCTGGCGTTGCCCGGCCGGTGGACGGTGGCGGACGCCCGGCTTCCAGCGGCGGGGGCATCAAAGTGGGCGCCGTCGTCGGACGAAGCATCCCGGACCGTTCCCGCGCCATAGGAGCGGTCGTACGCCTTCCTGCGCTGCGGATCGATCAGCGTCTCATAGGCAGCGGTAACGCGGCGGAACGTTGCGGCGTCGCCCCCGTGGTCCGGATGGGCCATCCTGGCCGCGCGGCGGTAGGCCACCTTGATTTCTTTCTCGGTGGCGGTGACGGCCACCCGAAGGACCTGGTAATGGGAGCTGCTGCTCTCGGTCAAGCAATCTTCCTTCTCTTGGTGCGCGGCTTCCTCAGTCCCGGCGGGAAAGCGGAGCGCCCGCCCAGTCTAGCCAGCATGGATGGTGCGCCTGCGGTGACAACGAACATTCCGGGCTGGTGGGTTCCCGGGAGGCCGGCGTCTAAACTCGTGCGTGCGCGGTGCGAACACCGGTATAAGGGGATGCGACGGAGTGGAGATGGAGATGCCGACGACGGCGGAGCGGGCCGGCAGGGCATGGCGCGGGGGAGCAGCCCTGGTGATCGGCTGCCTGGGTGCCGTGCTTCTAAGCGGTTGCAGCGTGGACGTCCGGGATCCCTCCGTCACCGCAGCCCCTGACGGCACTCCGGTGCCGGCCACTCCCACCATCACCCCCGGCCATGATGCCGCCGCGGTGGCTGCGCGTGATATGTCCTTCGCTGCCGGCGGTGACCTGGCTCCCGGAGTGCCCGTGGCAATCTCCGATGAGCTCAAAGGTGCGCCGGGCTGGCAGCTGGCGAAGGAAAACGTGGCCGGTGCCAGCCAATATGCCAAGGCCGATGGCTGCATCGTTTCCGCACGGGCTGCCACCGGCCAGGCAGCGCTGGTCCGTGGTGACGACCGGGAGTCCACTGTTGCCCTCTTCCAGTACCTGGACGCAACCATCCAGCCCTCGTACTTGAAGACGGCAACCCTGCAGTGGGGCGGTACCCCGGAGGCTCCCGGCCGGAACGTGGAGGTGCTGGCCCTGGAGCAGGCAGCTCCCGGCGGGCGCGCCATTGCGGTACTGGCAAGGGTTTTTGGTACTGCCGGGTCATCGGCCTACGTATCGGTGTCCTGCCCGGATGCGGCAACACTTGGTGCGGCCCGCCAGGACGTGGCCCGGTACCTGCCGCTGGTGCCGCCGACCGCGTAAGGCCCTGCCGTTTGCAGGCGCAAAACCGCCGGCAACTGGAGGGCTCAGCCGCCGGCGGGTCTGTGTGGCTGCAATGTCCTGCGCCCGGCCAACGCCTGGGGAGTCACGCAGTGGTCCGGCTGGTCCCCATTGACAGCCGGTTGAGGGCCAAGGCGCCAACCAGCAGCCCGAAGTCACGCAGAGCGACGTCGTAGAAGCTGCCCAGCAGGAGCAGGTTGATGATGATTCCGGCCAGCCACGCGGCCACGATCAACGAGCCGTATTTAGGACGCACTGCCACGGCCACGCCCGCGATGATTTCCACGACCCCCACGATGTACATGAAGGTCTGGGCCGGCAGCGGCACGACGGCCGTGGCCTGGGGTGCCAGGTACACGGTCCAGTGCGTGAGGATGTTGGTGAATTTGTCCAGGCCGAAAAGGATCGGTGCGACGGTGAACACGGTACGCAGCAGCAGGAACGCCTGCCGCGCCGGCGGCACGGTGGTTGGTGCATGCTGGGCCCGCATTGCCGATGCTGATTTCATGGTGCTCTCCTTCTAAAAGTAGGTATGCCAATTTTAGAAAGATGGCGATCTATAATCAATACATCTTGACTTTGGAATTGGAGGCGCCATGTACCGACTTCCCTGGGCGGACAGGATTGCTGCCGTTGCGTCGCTGACCGACGCCAAGAGACTGCAGCTTTTTGAACTGGTCGCGGCCTCACCACGCCCGCTGGGACGCGACGAGCTGGCCGAAACTGCCGGCATGGCGCGCAGCACCGTCTCCTTCCACCTGGACAGGCTGGTCCAGGGCGGCCTGCTGGCCGTGGAATTCCACAAGCCCGCCGGCAGGACCGGTCCGGGGTCAGGTCGTCCCGCCAAGATGTACCGGCCGGTTGGAAGTGAAGTGGGAGCGTCCGTACCGGACCGGAACTACGACCTCGCCGGGGAGCTGATGGCCGAGGCCATCGAGGCCACCGAGGCCGAAGGATTGGCGGTGGGGGAGTCATTGCGCGCCGTCGCTTTCCGGAAAGGCCGGGCACTGGCAGAAGGTTCCGCAGGCCTGGAAGAGTTCCTGGCAGAAACGGGCTATCAGCCGGAGCCTGACGGGGACGGGGGCTACCTGCTGCCCAACTGCCCGTTCCACCGGCTGTCGCGGGCGCACGCCGCAGTGGTGTGCGACATGAACGGCGCCTTCCTGCGGGGGGCTACGGTTGGCTGCGGCGGCGCCGAGGACCGGGTTGTCCCCGTTGCAGGCCACTGCTGCGCACGGATTACCGGCGGGAGCTGACCGCTCCACGCGGCGGCCACCGGGACCGGCCACGATAGAATTAGAGGATGCCCGCCTACCTCGACCACGCCGCCACCACGCCGCTTTCCGGTGCCGCGCTCGCTGCCTTGACGCGTGAACTGGCACGGACCGGCAACCCCTCGTCGCTGCACGGCTCCGGCCGCAGGGCGCGCCGTGCCGTCGAAGACGCCAGAGAGGCCATCGCGGCCGCGGCCGGCGCCCATCCCTCGGAGGTCATCTTCACGTCCGGAGGCACCGAGGCGGACAACCTCGCAGTGAAGGGCATGTACTGGTCCCGGGTGGCAGAAGAGCCAGGGCGACGCCGCATCCTCTGCTCCGCCGTCGAACATCACGCAGTCCTGGACACGGTGGAATGGCTCGAACGCCACGAAGGTGCCGAAGTGGCATGGCTGCCGGTGGACGGTGACGGCGTTGTGGACCTTGAGGTCCTCGAGAAGGAACTCTCCCGCGACCCCGGCTCGGTGGCGCTGGTGACTGTCATGTGGGCCAACAACGAGGTAGGCACCATCCAGCCCATCGGGCAGATTGTGGAACTGGCGCACGCCGCCGGCGTCCCGGTGCATTCCGACGCCGTCCAGGCGTTCGGCTCAGTGCCGGTGCACTTCAAGGATTCCGGCCTGGATGCCATGTCCATCTCCGGGCACAAGATCGGCGGTCCGGTGGGTGTAGGCGCACTCCTGCTGGGGCGGGCCGTCAAACTGACGCCGGTGCAGCATGGCGGCGGCCAGGAGCGCGACGTCCGGTCCGGGACGCTGGACACCGCCTCCATCGCTGCCTTCGCTGCCGCCGCGGAGTCTGTCGCTGCCGGGCTGCCCGCCGAGGCGGCCCGGATCGCAGCACTGCGCGACCGGCTGGTCGACGGCGTCCGCGAACGCGTTCCGGAGGCAGTCCTCCGCGGAGCGCCCGGCGACCGCCGGCTCCCGGGCAATGCGCACTTCACGTTCCCGGGCTGTGAAGGGGACTCATTGCTGTTCCTCCTCGACCTTGCCGGCATCGAATCATCCACGGGTTCAGCCTGCACGGCAGGGGTGCCCCGCCCCTCCCACGTGCTGCTGGCCATGGGCCTGGACGAGGAAACGGCGCGCGGAGCCCAGCGGTTCAGCCTGGGGCACGCCTCCACGGAAGCCGACGTCGACGCCCTCCTTGCAGCGCTGCCCGAAGCTTATTCGCGGGCGCGCCAGGCCGGCATGGCTGGACACGAGTCCTCCATCCAGACCGCGGGGACCGCGGCCCGGCAGGGCTTTCCGGGCGCTTGAGCCCCAGCCGGCGCGTCCTGCCGCCCGCTTCGCCGGGCGTGAAGCGGGCTGATTTGCCTGCCGCCGTAGAATGGATAGGCGAAGATCGTTTCCGCCGCCGGTACGTCAAGCACGGCCCCGGGCAGCGGGCATCCCCCAACAGAAAGCCAGCATGCGAGTACTAGCAGCCATGAGCGGTGGAGTTGACTCTGCCGTTGCCGCCGCCCGCGCGGTGGAAGCCGGGCACGACGTCGTCGGCGTCCACCTGGCCCTTTCGCGCATGCCGGGCACCCTGCGCACGGGCAGCCGCGGCTGCTGCACCATCGAGGATTCCCGGGACGCCTGGCGTGCCTGCGACGTTCTGGGCATTCCCTATTACGTGTGGGATTTCTCCGAGCGCTTCAAGGAAGACGTCGTCCAGGACTTCATTGACGAATACGCCGCCGGCCGGACGCCGAACCCCTGTATGCGCTGCAACGAGCGCATCAAGTTTGCCGCCCTGCTGGAAAAGGCCATCGCGCTGGGCTTCGACGCCGTCTGCACGGGCCACTACGCCAAGGTCATCGAGGACGCTGACGGCAACCGGGAACTGCACCGTGCGGCGGACTGGGCCAAGGACCAGAGCTACGTCCTGGGCGTCCTCACCCACGAGCAGCTCAAGCATTCCATGTTCCCGCTGGCGGACACCCCCTCCAAGGCTGAGGTACGTGCCGAAGCGGAACGGCGGGGCCTCTCCGTCGCCAACAAACCCGACAGCCACGACATCTGCTTCATTCCCGACGGCGACACCGCCGGCTGGCTGGCCGAGAAGATCGACATGGCCCAAGGTGACATCGTGGATGAAACCGGCGCGAAGGTAGGGGAGCACCCCGGCGCCAACGCCTTCACCGTCGGCCAGCGGCGCGGCCTCAAACTAGGAACCCCCGCCGCCGACGGCAAGCCCCGCTTCGTCCTGGAAATCCGGCCCAAGGAAAACAAAGTGGTGGTGGGCCCCGAGGCGCTGCTGGCCATCGATGAGATCCGCGGCATCAAGGTCTCCTGGGCGGGCCTGCCCATCGCCGAGGTGGAAACAGGCGCCGAGTTCGAATGCTACGCGCAGGTCCGGGCGCACGGGGACCCGGTTCCGGCCACCGCTCGGATGGAGCCCTCCACTGAAGGCACCCGGGCAAGCCAGTTGGTGGTCCGTCTGGTGACGCCGCTGCGCGGCGTCGCACCGGGCCAGACGGTGGTGCTGTACCAGGGCAGCAGGGTGCTGGGCCAGGCCACCATCGACGCCGCCCGCTCGCTCCAGCGCGCCGCGCTGTAATCCGGCCGCCTTCAGCACCGCCACGGTTCTGCCGTGGCGGTGCTTTGCTGTGCCCGGGCAGGCGTCCCTTGACGGTGCTGCTGGGCCCCGCCGGGTAACTTTTAGGAAAATTTTGTGTTTGAACTCACAAAAACGGCCGTCCCGAGGGCTGACTCTCTGATTCAATCTAGGGATCAGCACTGCACGCCGGCGTCTGGGGCTATCAACCTATGACCGCGGGCGTGCGCGTACTCATCGGAAAGAAGTTCACAGATGATCAAGAGCACAACGGCCCTGCACCGCGCCATCGCGCTGGCAGGCATCTCCGCCCTGGCCCTGACAGCCTGCACAGGGCCCTCGGGCGGCGGCGGCGGAGGAACGTCTACCGGAAACGCCGGTGGCGGTGCCATCACTTTCGGAACGACGGACAAAGTCGTTACCCTCGACCCCGCCGGCTCCTACGACGCAGGGTCCTTCCTGGTGATGAACCAGGTCTACCCCTTCCTGATGAACTCCAAGCCCGGCTCGGCTGAGGTCAGCCCGGACATCGCTGAGTCCGCGTCCTTTACCTCACCGACAGAGTTCACGGTGAAGCTCAAGCCCAACCTGAAGTTCGCCAACGGCCACGCGCTTACCGCTTCGGACGTGAAGTTCTCCTACGACCGCGTGGTGAAGATCGACGACCCCAACGGACCGGCGTCCCTGCTCTCGAACCTCAAGTCCGTTGACGTCAAGGACGACACCACTGTGGTGTTCAACCTCAAAGCAGGGAATGACCAGGTGTTCCCCAGTGTCCTGGGCACCAACACCGGCCCCATCGTCGACGAGGAAGTCTTCCCGGCGGACAAGGTGATGAGCGATGAGGACATCGTCGCCGGCAAGCCCTTTGCCGGCCCCTACACCATCGATTCCTACAAGAAGAACGAACTTGTCAGCCTCAAGGCCAACGCTGACTACAGTGGACTGCTGGGCAAGCCGGCCAATGACAGCGCCGTCATCAAGTACTACGCCGACTCCAACAACCTCAAGCTGGACGTCCAGGGCGGCAATATCGACGTTGCCGGCCGCAGCCTGACCGCAACCGACGCCGCAGACCTGGACAAGGATTCCAAGGTCAAGGTGTACAAGGGACCCGGCGGCGAACTGCGCTACATCGTCTTCAACTTCGACACCATGCCCTTCGGCGCCAAGACACCGGAAGCCAACCCCGCCAAGGCCCTCGCGGTGCGGCAGGCCATGGCTGACATCGTGGACCGCCAGGCCATCTCCGACCAGGTCTACAAGGGCACCTACGTCCCGGCGTACTCCGTGGTTCCGGACGGCCTGCCCGGAGCAACCCAGCCCATGAAGGAGCTGTACGGCGACGGCAACGGCAAACCGAGCCTGGACAAGGCCAAGAAGACCCTGGCGGACGCCGGAGTCACCGGCCCGGTCAACGTGAAGCTGCAATACAACCCCGACCACTACGGCAAGTCCTCCGGTGATGAGTACGCCATGATCAAGGAGCAGCTGGAGAAGTCGGGCCTGTTCACCGTGGACCTGCAGTCCACCGAATGGGTGACCTACTCCAAGGCCCGTACCGCCGACGCCTACCCCGTCTACCAGCTGGGCTGGTTCCCGGACTACTCGGATGCGGACAACTACCTCACGCCGTTCTTCATCCCGGGCAACTTCCTGAAGAACCACTACGAGAACCCCACGGTCACGGACCTCGTGCAGAAGCAGCTCACCACGCCGGACAAGACCGAGCGCCAGAAGCTGATCGGCGACGTCCAGACGGCCGTTGCCAAGGACCTGTCCACGCTGCCGCTCCTCCAGGGCTCGCAGCTGCTGGTGGCCGGGAAGGACGTCAAGGGTGTCGAAAAGACCCTTGATCCGTCCTTCAAGACCCGCCTTGGCGTCCTGTCCAAGTAAGCACTCCACCCCCATCGGGCTCTGACGGGCCAGAGGCGGGACGCCGCAACGGTGTCCCGCCTTTTGCCGGTCATCAGCCAGCAACGAGGGGACTGCTGGCTCCCGGTCACCACGAATCCAGGTACCGATGACAACTTTGATTGACGCGCCACCCAGTGACGCCGACGCACTCCTTCCGCCCAAGAAAAAACAAACAGGCGGAGGGCTGGGCCAGTACATCCTGGTCCGCTTCCTCCTGATCTTCCCCACCATCCTCATCCTCGTCACCATGGTGTTCTTCCTGATGCGGATCACCGGTGACCCCATCACCGCCGCCATGGGCGGCCGGCTGCCCCCGGAACAGCTGCAGGAACGGATCCACGCCGCCGGATACGACCGGCCCCTGCTCGTGCAGTACTTCGAATACCTGGGCCAACTGGTCACCGGGAACTTCGGCACCACCCTCTCGGACAACCGCAAGGTCACCGAGATGCTGACCACCTACGGGTCGGCCACCTTGGAGCTGGCAATCAACGCGCTCATCGTCGCGCTGCTGGTGGGGATCCCGCTTGGCATGGTCGCCGCCCACCGGCGCGACCACCTGCCGGATGCAGTGCTCCGGATCCTGGCCATCCTGTTCTACGCCACCCCCGTCTTCTTCGCGGGCATGCTGCTCAAACTCGTGTTCTCCGTGTGGCTGGGCTGGCTGCCGGTAGCGGGCCGCGCAGGCACCCGGACGGAACTGTCCCTCACCGCGCTGGAGGCACCCACCGGCATCTACTGGCTGGACGCCCTGCGCAGCGGAAACATGGCCGCCTTCAGCGACGTCATGTCACATGCTGTCCTTCCGGCGGTGGCGTTGGGCTTCCTGACGGCCGGAGTCTTCCTGCGCCTTGTCCGGACCAACGTCATCGGCACCTTGGGCAAGGACTACATCGAGGCCGGCCGTTCACGCGGCGTCAGCGAGTTCCGCCTGGTCACCAAGCACGCCTACAAGCCGGCGCTGATCCCGATCATCACAGTCATGGGCCTGCAGATTGCGGTGCTGCTCGGAGGCGCCGTGCTGACTGAGACCACCTTCGAATGGAAAGGCCTCGGGTTCCAGCTCGCCAATTACCTCACGGCGCGCGACTTCGTAGCTGTCCAGGGCATCGTGGTGCTGCTGGCCGTCATCGTCGCCGTCACCAACTTCATCGTGGACATCATCGCCGCGCTGATCGACCCCCGCGTGAGGTACTGAAATGTCTGCCGACACCACCCTTGAACCCGTCGCCAACCCACGGGCATCCATGATCCGGCGGCTGCCGGTTGTTTCGCACTTCAACAAGAGCGTCGGACTGCAGCGCTTCATGCTGGTGGTGGGGCTCGTCCTCACCAGCATCTTCCTGCTGACGGCCCTTGCCGCGCCGCTGCTGGCCCCCTATGGCTTCGCGCAGCTGTCGGACGCTGACGGCAGCTTCCCCACCCAGCAGGCGCCCGGCGGCAAGCACCTCCTCGGCACCACGGTGGGCGGTTACGACGTCCTGTCCCGCGTGATCTGGGGTACGCAGACGGCGCTCCTGGTCATCATCGTGGCCGTCATCCTCTCAATTTTCGCCGGTGTCATCCTCGGCCTGGTCAGTGGTTACATCGGGGGGTGGCTGGACCGCGTCCTGGTGGTCGTGGCCGATGCCATCTATGCCTTCCCGTCACTGCTGGTGGCCATCGTTATGGCCATCGTCATCAGTGGTGGACAGTCCAGCCTGTTCGGCGGGATCCTGGCCGCCGCCATTTCCATCACGGTGGTGTTCATCCCGCAGTACTTCAGGGTGATCCGTGCCGAGACCATCCGGCTCAAGGCGGAGCCCTTCGTCGAGTCCGCAAAGGTGGTGGGTGCCTCCAACATCCGCATCATGACCCGGCACATCTACCGCAATGCCACCCGGACCCTGCCGCTGATCTTCACCCTCAACGCCTCCGAAGCCATTCTGACCCTGGCCGGGCTGGGCTTCCTGGGCTTCGGCATTGAGCCGAGCTCGGCGGCCGAGTGGGGCTTCGACCTGAACAAGGCGCTCGCGGACACCACATCGGGCATCTGGTGGACCGGGCTGTTCCCCGGCCTGGCCATTGTCTGGACCGTCCTCGGGCTGACGCTGGTGGGCGAAAGCATTAACGACCTCAACGATCCGCGACTCCGCGGCCGCAAGCGCAGCAGCCGCAAGGCGGCACCCGCTGGCGTACCGGCCACTCCTGCTGGGCCCGCGGCTCCGCATGAATCCGGCCCCGAAACAGAATTGAGCAACCCGTGAGCGAAAACCCCGGTTCCGAAAATCCCGGTCCACTGTCCGGCCGTCTGGAGCAGGACCGGAAGACAGTCCTGGACATCGACCACCTGAAGGTCACCTTCGCCACGGACGGTGGCGACGTGTACGCCGTCAAGGATGTGAGCCTGGACGTCAAGGCGGGTGAGGTCCTGGCCATTGTGGGGGAATCCGGCTCCGGCAAGACCGTCACCGCAAAGACCATCCTGGGCCTGCTCCCGGAAACGGCTGTGAGTTCCGGCGCGGTGCTGATCAACGGTGCCAACGTCATCAGCCTCAGCCCCAGCCGGCTGCGCCAAATCCGCGGCCGGGACGTGGCCATGGTGTTCCAGGAGCCCTCCACCGCCCTGAACCCCGTGTTCACCGTCGGTTGGCAGATTGCCGAAGGCATCCGTGCCCACGCCGGTGCCAACGGCGGGGGACGTGTGTCTGCCAAGGAGGCCAAAGCCCGGGCCATCGAGGCGCTGGGCAAGGTGGGCATCCCCGACCCCGAGCACCGGGTCAACTACTACCCGCACCAGTTTTCCGGCGGCCAGAAGCAGCGCGTGGTGATCGCGGCCGCCCTGGCGCTGAACCCCGGCCTGATTGTTGCCGACGAGCCCACCACCGCCCTGGATGTCACCGTCCAGGCGGAAATCCTGGAACTCCTCCGGGACCTTCGGGGCAAATACGGCACCTCGATCGTGCTGATCACCCACAACATGGGGGTCGTGGCCGACCTGGCGGACCGGGTAGTGGTGATGTACCAGGGCGACGTCGTGGAGGAAGCCCCCGCGAAGACGCTCTTCGCTGAACCAAAGCAGGACTACACCCGCAACCTCCTTGCCGCGGTGCCGCACCTGGGCCGCAATTCGGCGTCGGAAGGCCTCACCGAGCGGCCCCACCAGGATGAGGAAGTGCTGGTGGCCGCCGACAACCTGGAGATTGAGTACCCGGGTCGGCTGGGGACACCGGCCTTCAAAGCCGTTGACGGTGTCAGCTTCACCCTGGCCAGGGGTGAGGTCTTCGGCCTGGTGGGGGAGTCGGGCTCCGGCAAGACAACCATCGGCCGTGCCATCGCCGGATTGAACCGAACCACCGGCGGCAGCCTCAAAGTACTGGGCTACGAGATGCTGAACCTTCGGGAACGCACGTTCAAACCCCTGCGCAAGGACATCGGCTTCGTGTTCCAGGACCCCGCCGCCTCCTTCAACCCGCAGTTGACCATCGGCGAGTGCATCGCCGAACCCATGCTCATCCACACCCGGCCAAGCGACGCCCAGGCCCGCAAGCGCGTTGGCGAGTTGCTTGAATCCGTCCAGCTGCCGGCGTCGTATGCGGGACGGTACCCGCACGAACTGTCCGGCGGCCAGCGGCAGCGGGCATCACTGGCGCGGGCACTGAGCCTGAACCCCAGGCTGCTGATAGCGGATGAGCCGACGTCGGCCCTCGACGTTTCGGTGCAGGCAAAAGTTCTCGAGCTTTTCCGGGACATCCAGGAAGAGTTCGGGTTCGGCTGCCTGTTCATCAGTCACGATCTTGCCGTGGTGGACATCCTGTCCTCCTGGGTGGGCGTGCTGTACAAGGGCAAACTGGTGGAGCAGGGGATCGGCAGCCAGGTCATGGGCAACCCCCAGCACGACTACACCCGCCGGCTGATCGCCTCCCTGCCGGTGCCGGACCCGGCCGAACAGGCCAAACGCCGGGAGGAGCACCGCGCGCTCCTGGGAATCTGACCCGCTGGAAGGCCTGCAGGCAGTCCTGCCACGGACAGCGCCGGTGCCGCCAGATGGGCGGCACCGGCGCTTCACACCCGCGGTGGTTCCTCCGGCTCCCCTAGACTGGAGCCATGACGCAGCACAACCCCAGCTCTCCTGGCGCCGACGAATTTGATCCATCCGCCAGCTCGCTTGCAGGCCACGTGGACGATTCGGTGATGGCTGAACTGCTGTCCATCCGCTCCAGCATTGACAACATCGACGCCACCTTGGTGTACCTCCTGGCCGAGCGCTTCAAGGCGACGCAAAAAGTGGGCTTCCTGAAGGCAAACCACCGCCTCCCCGCCGGTGACCCGGGGCGTGAAGTCGCGCAGATCGCCCGGCTGCGCCGCCTTGCCGAGGATGCCCACCTCGACCCGGCCTTCGCCGAGAAGTTCCTCAACTTCATCATCGGCGAAGTGATCCGCCACCACGAGGCCATTGCCGAGGACCACCAGGCCTCCTCCGGCCAGCAACCGCAGACCTCCGCGCTGGCGTGAACCGGGAACAGCGCCATGCGGGCGCCGGCCCGCTTCCGGCGGGCGCCCCTTTCACCGGTGATCCATCAAACGCTTCCTCATTAAACGCAGCCTCTTCCACCCAGGCCAGGGCCAAAGAAGTCACGGCCACCGGCCTGGGCCCTTGGCCGGGCGAGGATCCGCTGGAAGCCGCCAGGAGCATCCGCGGGGAGCTTGGCAGCCCGCACCTTCCCTTCCTGGCTGAACTGCCGGACCGTGGGGTCGGTTCCGACGCCCTGGGCCGTACCGCCTCCCTCCTGGAGGAACTCGCGGTGGATGTGCAGCCGCACGGCTGGCGGCTCGTGGACCGCCCGGGCAAGGACATGCGGCGGGCAGCGTCGGCGCTGTCGACCGACCTGAACGTCCTGGCCGATGTTGTCGGCGCGGAAGACGTATCGGCGGGTGAACTCAAAGTGCAGTTGGTGGGACCGCTGAGCCTTGCCGCCGGCTTGTACCTGCACAACGGTGAACGCGCCCTGCTGGACTACGGCGCCCGAAGGGACCTGGCCGCCTCCCTCGCGGCGGGCGTGGCCGGTTACCTCAACAGGGTGGCCGCGGCCGTGCCCGGCGCCCGGCTCGTGGTGCAGGTGGACGAGCCCGCCATTGCCGCCGTCCTGGCCGGGACCTTACCCACCGCCAGCGGTTACCGCACCCTCCGCGCCATTGCGGAATCGGAAGCACGCGAGTCTTGGCGCCTGGTCCTGGACTCCCTGCGGGCCGCCGGTGCAGCCGAGGTTGTCGTGTCCTTCCCCGAAATCGAAGCCCCCATCGACCTGGCCCTCTCGGCAGGGGCTGACGGCGTCGCGTTGCCGCTGAAGGCATTGACCAACCGCCAGTGGGAGCAGGTGGCCGGAGCGGTGGAGGCTGGAAAACAGTTCTGGGCCGGTGCCCTGGACGTGCCTGCCGGCGGTCGCCTGCCCAAAGTGGCCCAGTGCGTGGAATCCGTCTGGCGCCCCTGGCACCAGCTGGGCCTGCCGCCGTCGCTGCTGGGCGCTATCCGGGTGACGCCCTCGGAAGGGCTGGCCGGCCACACACCCGCCCAGGCCACGGCCGTCCTGCACCGGCTCACCCAGGTGGCCGACGGCCTGAACCAGCAGGCGCTGGGTTAGCTACACCCTGTTCTCCCAGCGGTCCGGCTGGGCGTAGCGGGGCAGGTAGCTTTGGGCGGAACTGCCGCCGGTGTAGGGGCGCAAGCGGTAGTCGAAGGCCCCGGCGTACACCAGGACCAGGCCGATCTGCGGCTGGATGACCTTCACCTGGATGCGGTGCCGTCCATTGCTGCCTTCGGCCGGGTCCCACCACTGCTCGGCGTAAGCCTTGGCGTCGAGGGCGGCCGGGAGCGGTACCCGCAGAGGACCCACGAAGAGCCTCGATGCCTCAGAAACGCCACGCAGCCTTCCCTCGGCCGTGACACTCAGGTTCAGGTCCGTCACCAGCCGCCGGTAGCGTCCCACGTAGTCCACCAGTTGGGTGTTGCCATCCCTTCGGGTGGCACTGGTGGTGTCCTGGAAGAGCCGGGTGCGGTCCGGGAGGCGGATTTCACGGCGGGCGGTAAGGCTGGAGCGGCCGAACGGATCCTGGTGGGCGTGGTTCTCGATCCGGAACGGGATGTTCTCACCGTATTCCGGGAAAAAGGCCTCTTCCCCGCCCGCCAGCCGCAGCAAAGGGCGCAGCCACCGCTGGCGGCACCCCACGACGTCGAACGTTCCTTCCCCTACCCCGTACTGTCCGGAACCCGGTGCCAGCGAGAAGTACTCCTGAAGCTCTGGCTGCAGCCGGGAGAACCCGGAGCCCAGGGCCTGCCGGTAGATGGGGACGCTCATAACGTGGACCTCCTGTTGCCTGCGGCGGCGCTGTCTGCCTCCGGCTTCACAATCTACCGGCAGCCTTGAGCCGGATGTACATGTCCGCAAGCCGGGGTGGCAGGTCGTGGGGCTCCGCGTCCACCACCTCTGCGCCGTAGCGGCGCAGTTCGGCGGTGACCGCCGCGCGCTGCAGGAGGGCGCGCTCGGCGGCAGCCGCACGGAAGACACCGGTGGCGTCGCTGCGTTCCCGGAGCATGGTGCCCAGCTGGGGGTCGCGGACCGCCGCCACCACCACCACGTGCTGGCTGGCCAGCCGCTCCGCCACGGGCAGCAGGCCTTCCTCGGGAGCTCCGCTGTCCAGCGACGTCAGCAGCACCACGAGGGACCGGTGCGCGGAGACGGCGCGGACCTGCGCCGGGACAGCCGGCCAGTCCATCTCGATCAGCTCTGCCTCAAGGGGAGCCATCGCCTGGACCAGCCGGCCCAGGATGTTGCCTTGGCCTGCGGAACCGGCGCGCGCCCGGGTCCTGCGGTCGAAGGCCACGAAGTCCACCCGGTCGCCGCCCCGTTCGGCCAGCACGCCCAGGAGGAGCGCAGCCTCGATCCCGGTGTCCAGCCGCGTTTCGTCGGCGATCCTCGCCGCGGACGTGCGGGAGGTATCCAGGACCATGACCACCCGCCGGTCCCGTTCCGGGCGCCAGGTCCTGACCACCACCGAGGAGCGCCTGGCCGTGGCGCGCCAGTCAATGGACCGCACGTCATCGCCGCGGACATAGTCACGCAGGGAATCGAACTCCGTGCCGGCGCCACGGATCTGGACGGCGGCCTTGCCGTCGAGTTCGCGCAGCTTCCGCAGCTTCGAGGGCAGATGCCGGCGGGAATGGAACGGCGGCAGCACCCGCACCGAGCCGGGGCAATCGATGGTCCGCTGCCGGGCTGCCAGGCGGAGCGGACCATAGGAACGGATGGTCACATGCGGTGCAGCGAGGTCCCCCCGACGGACCGGCCGGAGCCTGACCGCGAACCGCCTGCTTTCGCCGGCCGGGACGTCGATGGCCTGGACGGGATTTTGGGCGCCCGCTGATGGTTGCCACCCGTCCCTGAACGATCCCCGGAGCCTGCGGGTGCCCCCGTTGCGGAGCGTGAGGACCGCCTCCACCGCGTTGTTGAGCGTGACGTTCTCCGGCTCCGCGCGTACCGCACCCACCCGCTTGGGGGATCCTGCCAACAACAGGTCGACGCCCAACAGGGCAACGAGCACGGCGGCCGTGGTGAACACGGTCAACCATCCCGGGAACAGCAGCACCGGCACCAGGCCCAGCAGCACCACCGCCACGAAGCGCCCCGAGACGGCCATCAGCGGGGAACAGGGACGGAGGCCAGGATGCTGCCCAGGACGTCGTCCACCCGGACCCCGTCCATTTGGGCTTCGGGCTGCAGCGCCACCCGGTGCCGCAGGCAGGGCAAGGCCAGGGCCTTGACGTCGTCGGGGGTGACGAAAGGACGCCCCGAGAGCCAGGCCCAAGACCTGGATGTATTGAGCAGGGCAGTGGCACCGCGCGGTGAAACACCAAGCTGGAAGGAGGGAGCGGCCCTGGTGGCGCGCACCAGGTCAACGATGTAGCCGATAATTTCCGGTTCCACCGCTACGCGGTTCACAGCTTCCCGTGCCCGTTCCAGGTCCTCCGCGCCCGCCACGGCCCGGACGCCGGCTGCTGCCAGGTCCCGGGGATCGAATCCGGCGGCATGCCGGCGGATGACCTCAATCTCCTCGCCGCGTCCGGGCAAGGGCATGGTCAGCTTGAGCAGGAACCGGTCCAGTTGCGCCTCGGGCAGCGGATACGTCCCCTCGTATTCCACCGGGTTCTGGGTTGCCGCCACCAGGAACGGGGCCGGGAGACGCCTGGCTGCCCCGTCCACGGACACCTGCCGCTCTTCCATGGCTTCGAGGAGGGAAGCCTGGGTTTTTGGCGGGGTCCGGTTAATCTCATCGGCCAACAGGAGGTTGGTGAAGACCGGTCCTTCCCGGAAGCTGAACTCGGACGTATGGGAGTCGTAAACCAGCGATCCCGTGACATCGCCGGGCATGAGGTCGGGGGTGAACTGCACCCGCTTGGTGTCCAGGCTCAGGGCGGAGGACAACGCCCGGACCAGCAGGGTCTTGGCGACCCCCGGTACGCCTTCCAGCAGCACATGCCCCTGCGAAAGCAGGGCGATCAGCAGGCCCGTGACCGTGGCATCCTGTCCCACCACTGCCTTGGCCACCTCGCGGCGGACGGCAAGCAGCGCCTGCCGTGGGCCGTCGTCGTTCATCGGGCTGTTGGGGTCTGTGAGGTTCAGGACCCCCGGGCCACTGCTCTGTTCACTCATCGGGTCATGACCTCTTTCTCCAATTTGTCCAGGGCCTGGGACCAGGCCACCAGCCGGGCTTCTGTTGTGGGGCGTTCATTAACCAAGGCGCGGACGCCGGCCGGGTCCCTGCCAAGGAGCCGGGCTGCTGCGGCAATCGTGTCCTCCGCTGTGGCGCCGGGCCCCAGCCGCAGTTTTCCGGAGAGCCGCACCAGCAGGCCGGCGCGCAGGTTGTCCCGGGCCTGGTCGACGGCACGGGAGTCCTGGTAGAGCCGGGCGCGGCCTTCCGCCGTTTCAACCGCCTTGACCACCACGGGCAACGGTTCGAACACCAGCGGCCCGTGCCGGCGGCCACGCCATAGGATGGCAACGACCGCCACCAGCAGCAGCCAGGGGCCCAGGAAGCGGGCCCAGCCCGGTGCAAGGTCGTCGAGGGTTTTCCCGGACCCGTTGGCCGCTGCATCTTCGATCGAGGGCAGGTACCAGACGAGATCCGGTGCCGCGCCGAGCAGCCGGACCGCGAGGGCGGCGTTTCCCAGCTCGTCCAGTTTGTCGTTGCCCAGGACCGCCGTGCTGCCCAGGACGGCCAGCCGGCCGTCACCGCTGACGGCAAGCATCCCGGCGGTTCCTGCCGCACGGTAGCAGGTGGTGTCGCCGTCGTACACGAATCCCTTGTTGCCCGTGACCTGTCCTGCTGCTTCTGCGTCAGGTTGGGTGCAGCCGGGGTCAAGGACCGGAGAGGCGTCGGGGACGACGCCGGCCTGGTGGATGCCGCTGTCAAGGGCGGCGAGGGTGTCCAGCCTGGGGGTGACCACCACCATGCGGTCAGCAGCAGCCATCAGGCCGGCCAGCTGCTGCCTGTCCAGCACACCGTTCCTGTCATAGAGCAGGAGGGTGGGGGAGGAGCTTGAGTGCAGGTCGTCCAGCGCAGCGTCGAACCGGCCGGGGGTGTGGACAGAAACTCCGTGCCGGCCCAGGATTTCGCTCAGCGCCCTGGCCCCCTCCGGTCCGGCATTGTGGACTGAAAGGGGCAGCCTGTCACCCTTGGGCGCCAGCTGCGTACCGATGACCAGGGCCAGTGCAGCTGCCACCACCGCTGCTGCTGCGGTGGCAGCACGATGCTGCCGCAGCCACCTCATCAGCGAGCCGGCCAAGAGTTTCCGGCCCGTCGGATCAGGTCCTTGGGACTGCCGCGTTCCTTGGGCCGCGTCCGTGCCTTGTCCAGGCTCCGTGCCGGCAATGGTGGGTCCGCTCATAACTGTGTCACCGTGCTGCCGGCGGCGGCAGGTTTCATGGCATCCAATGCCGCGTCCAGTGCCACCATTTCCTGGTAATCGCCACTGCCCGCTGCCCTGTTTCCGTAGCGGATGCCGTCAAATGTGGCCGCTGCCCGGGCCAGGCGCCGGGATTCACCGGCGAACGGCACGGACAGCGCCTGCGCGGCTTCGTCTGCCGTCCTGCCTGGCTGCGGATCAAGGATGGTCCGGTTCTCGGCGCTGCGGACCACCGCACGGAAACGGTCGACGACGGCGTCGCCCCATTGTGCGGCTGCGGCTGCGGCTTCCGCGCGGTTCCGGTAGTCCCCGGCGGTCAGCGCGGTTTCCCTTTCGAACACGTCGCTGGCCTCTCGTGCCCGCGCGTTCAGCCGGGGGCGGGCAAGGAGGATGGCGGCGGCGATGATGACGGCAATGACGAGGGCGATGACGGGGCTGGGCACCGGTGCGGCATCCCCGGGCGAGCCGTCAAGGGACTGCAGCCAGTCGAGGAAGTTCCGCCACAGTGTGTCCAGCCAGGAGGGGGCGGCGTCCCGGTATTCAGGTTTGGCCAACTCTTCTGCCGCCCATCGCCGGGCCTCGTCGGCTCCGGGCAGCACCGGCGGCTCAGCGGCCATACGGCCATGCCCCCGGGGCTGTGCCGTACCCGGGGTACGGGGTGCTGCCGGTCCCGGCGTTCCGGCCCGGGATCCCGTCGGGATCAGCCCCGGTCTCCAGGTCGCGCAGCAGCACGATGTCCAGGCCGTCCTTGCGCATCCGCAGGTCCATGTAGAGCAAGGCCATGACAGACGTTTGGAAGGCGTAGCCCACCGCACCCACCAGGGCACCGACCACCGCGGTAATGATGCTGATGACCACGGTAAGCGTCGCCTCCTGCCCGTTGCCGCCGTGCGGCGAGACGACTCCTGACAGGACCGTCGGCAGGATGCTTGCGGGGATCAGGACCACCTGGGTGATGACAGCGACCAGGATTCCCACCACCAGGGTGATGCCAAGGATGCGCCACCAGTTTGCCCGCGTGAGGGCCCACGAGCGGCGCAGTCCGGCTAGGGCGCCCAGTTCTTCGATGACGACGGCGGCAGGCGCCACCATGAGCTTGATCGCCACCCAGAGGAACAGGACGGCGAAGCCCATCATCAGCGGGATGACCAGCAGCGCTGCCGCGCCGCGGACATTGGAGAACAGGAGCACGATGACGGCGAAGAAGAGCGCTATCGCGGCCACTGCGGCAGCCACCAGCACGGCGGCCAGCCTGATCAGCGCCCCGATCCGTGGACGCACCAAGGACAGCATGCGCCGGAAGCCGGTGGGCCTGTTCAGGACGGACCTTGCCACGGGGACCACCATGGCGCCCTGGAGAACCACGGACATGAAGACGGACAGGATGGACAGAAAGGCGAAGGTAACCATCAGCCCAATCCCGAGGGATGCGACGTCGGCGCTGCTGGCGGTCGTCGCCCAGGATTCAATCGACCCGGACGACGTTGCAACGACCCCTGTAAGCACTGCGGCGAGGATGGCCGACAGGGACTGGGCCAGGATGCCGGCGCCCAGCATCGCCTTGGCATTGCGCCGGATGCCCTGGAACGAGCCATCCAGGATTTCCCCGAACATCAGGGGACGCAGGGGGATGATGCCCGGCTTTGGCGGGGCGACATAGCGGGGCTGTCCGTAGGGGGAGGCTCCGTAAGGCGCACCGGGGTACGGCACACCGGGGTAGGGCGGGCCGGAGTGCGGCGCGTCGGAGTAGGGGTACTGTCCACGCTGTTGCCACTGGGGCGGTTGCTGCGGCGACTGCTGTTGCCAGGGCCGCCGTTCCTCCCACCCGGGTGCCTGCTGCGCCGGGTGCACTGGCGCCCACTGCTGTTCGGCGGCGGATTGCTGCCCTGGGCCGGGCTGCTTGCCTGTGTCCGAATGCCGGCCTGCCGGCGGCGCCCACGGCTGCTCCCAGGCAGGTGCCGGGCCGGGTCCTCCGGCGCCGGCGGACCCGCCGTCGTCATGTCTGTTGCCGGGCCACGCCGGCGTGGGCTCCCCGCGCTCCGGCTCCTGTGCTGACACTGATTTCCTCCCCCATATCAGTCCGCCTGCCCCGCGTGCCGGCCGCCGGAAGGCGCGCACCGGCAATGCAGGGCATGACCCCAAGACTATAGTTCCGCCGTCGGCCGGCCTAGTGTCCCCGCCATGCCCGGAAGCCGCTCAACAGGACAAACCCATCCCGATAAGGGAATATATAGCTATGAAGGCACGCATTTTGGTGGTAGATGATGACGAAGCGCTGGCCGAGATGATTGGAATTGTCCTCCGTAATGACGGCTTCGAGCCGGTCTTTTGCGCCGACGGCGCCCAGGCCCTCGACGTTTTCCGTTCGTCGCGGCCGGACCTGGTCCTGCTCGACCTCATGCTTCCCGGTATGGATGGCATCGAGGTCTGCCGCCAGATCCGCGCTGAGTCGGATGTGCCCATCGTCATGCTGACCGCCAAGTCAGATACCTCAGACGTCGTCCGCGGACTGGAATCCGGCGCTGACGACTACGTGCCCAAGCCGTTCAAACCCGCCGAACTGGTGGCACGCGTGCGCGCCCGCCTTCGCCCCGGCGACCAGAAGGCCCCCGAGACGCTTAAAATCGCGGACATCACCATTGACGTCGCCGGGCACACCGTCAGCAGGGGCAGCGAGCGGATCTCCCTGACGCCGCTGGAATTCGATCTGCTGGTGGCATTGGCCCGCAAGCCCTGGCAGGTCTTCACCCGCGAACTGCTGCTGGAGCAGGTCTGGGGCTACCGCCACGCCGCTGATACCCGCCTGGTCAACGTCCATGTCCAGCGCCTGCGGTCCAAGATCGAGCAGGACCCGGAAGCTCCGGAAGTTGTATTGACGGTGCGTGGTGTCGGCTACAAAGCAGGGGTCTGACCCCGCTGCGCAGGGCGGGCAACCGGACCAGCGCACAACGCCGCACGCCGCTGATGATGGTTTGAGCCGCGGCGCCGGGCAGGACAGCCCATCCCAGGGCGGCGACGAGGCCAACGTGCCCGGACCCGGAAATTCCGTGACTCCCGGTCTTCGGCATGTTGCCTTCCGCGCACGGATCTGGCAGCGCCGCGCCGTGATCGTGGCGCTGCGCGTGGCACGGCTGGTGCGGACCGGAGTCCGCCGCTTCCTCCCGGGGCTGAGGTACCTTGGCCGGGCGCTGCAGCAGCGCTGGCGCCGGTCCCTGCAGTTCCGAACCGTTCTTACCACCCTGATGCTGGCCGTGACGTCCTTCGCTGTGGTGGGTGCCTACTTGTCCAACCAGATCGCCAACAACCTGTTCCAGGAGCGGCTGACGCAGGCCGAATCCGAGACACGCTACAACGTAAAGCAGGTTCAGGAGACGTTCGACGGCGCCCAGGTCACCGACCAGTCGAGCGTCATCACCCTGGTCTCGGACACGCTCAGCGCCGTGGAAGGGCGCGGTTCGGTCATCCAAAGGCGCTACGTCTTCGAGGCGGTGCCCAACCAGACCAAACCCCGCAACCGCTGGGTTGAATCCCGCGCGTCGGACCAGTTGACGGTCAGCGTCATCCCTCCTGACCTGCGCAAAGCAGTCCAGGAATCCGGGAAGGACCAGTACTGGGCATCCACCGTCATTCCCGTTGGGACCGAGGACCGGCCGGGAATCGCCGTGGGCAACAAGGTGACCTTCAACGGCACTGTCTACGAGCTGTACCTGATCTACGACCTCAACACCGCGCAGCAAACTCTGAATGAGATCCAAAGCGTCCTCTGGGCCGGCGGTGCGGTACTGGTCCTGCTGATCGGCGCCGTCGCCTGGTATGTAACGCGCAACGTGGTCAGCCCGGTGAGTCACGCCGCCATGGTTTCCGAGAAGCTCGCAGCCGGCCAGCTGCAGGAGCGCATGGTGGTCAAAGGCGAGGACGAGGTGGCCCGCCTTGGTGCCTCCTTCAACCACATGGCAGCCAGCCTGCAGGAGCAGATCACCCAGCTGGCCACGTTGTCGCAGATGCAGCAGCGCTTTGTGTCCGACGTTTCGCACGAGCTCCGGACACCGCTGACCACCGTCCGGATGGCCGCGGAGGTTCTGTACGACGCCCGGGATGACTTTGACCCCATCAACAAACGGTCCGCCGAGCTGCTGTACAACCAGGTGGAGCGCTTCCAGTCCCTGCTCTCCGACCTGCTGGAAATCAGCCGCTTCGATGCAGGCGTGGCGGTCCTGGATGCTGAACCTGAGGACCTGCTCCAGGTCATCGCCCACGTCATTGAGGGCGCGGCGCCGGTCGCAGCCGAGTATGGCTCGGAAATCCTCTACACAGCCCCGGACGAGGCCGTGATCGTGGAAATGGACGCCCGGCGGATCGACAGGATCCTGCGGAACCTGATCCTGAACGCCGTGGAGCACGGTGAGGGCAAGCCGGTGACTGTCACGGTCGCGATAAATGAGACGGCGGTGGGCGTTTCCGTCCGGGACCACGGGATCGGAATGGACCCATCGCAGGCGGCCAGGGTCTTCGACAGGTTCTGGCGTGCCGACCCCGCCCGCGCCCGCACGACAGGAGGCAGCGGCCTGGGACTGTCCATCGCCATGGAGGACACCAAACTGCACCATGGCTGGCTCCAGGCATGGGGCAGGAAAGGCGATGGCGCCAACTTCCGGCTGACCCTTCCGTTGCGGCAGGACGGCGCAATCACCGAGTCACCAGTTCAGCTGGAACCCAGGGACGCCACCATACCCGGAGCGCCGGGAAGCATACCCGCGGAACAGGACTACAAAAACATGCTGCTGCTCCAGACTCGTGCGGCCGGTCCCGCCCCAGTGCGGCCCCCCGAGGAGACACCATGAGGGCCTCGATGCGCCATGCCAGGTACCCCGCGGCACTGCTCGTGCTGCTCATCGTCCTCCTGTCGGGCTGCGCGCGGATCCCCACCTCCGGCCCGGTGGGGAAAAGCAGCGAAAGCAGCGCCGGCAACGTCAACGCGCCCGTCTTCCTTCCCGCAGCACCCCAGCCCGGTGCGTCCCCGGAAACAATCATCGACTACTTCTACCGGGCCGGCAGCGGCTACGAGGACGACTACGCCGTGGCCCGCCAGTACCTGACGCAGGCGTCGGCGGTGTCCTGGAAGCCGGACAAACGAGCCTTGGTCTACCGGGAGGCACGCGTCGTCCCCACAGAAACAGAAAACGTCTTCAACTACGAGCTGGATGTCTCCTACACCGTGGACGCCGACGGCATCGCCACCCAGTCGCCGCCGGGAACAGTGGAACGCATTCCGGTGACGGTGACCCAGGTGGACGGCGAGTGGCGGATCTCCGCGATTCCGGACGGGACGGCCATTGCCGAGGAAACGTTCAAAGTGATCTACGGCGCCTACCCCATCTACTTCTACGACCCCACGTTCACCTACGCCATCCCGGATGTCCGCTGGTTCCTGAAGAACAAGACCGTCAAAGCCATGACCAGCGCGCTGCTGGCCGGGCCCGCCCCATACCTCCGCGGCGCCGTCGCCAGCGCGTTCCCATCGGGAATCAAGCTGGCACGTGAGTCTGTCCCGGTGGTCTCCGGGGCCGCGCAGGTGGATCTGACGGCAAAGGAGCTGACGGAAACCTCGGCGGAGGACCGGTTGCGCATGCAGATGCAGCTGACCCTGACGTTCCGCAGCCAGCCCGACGTTGTCAACGTTGAGCTGCGTGCCAACCAAGACCTGGTCCGGGTGGAGGACAACGGGTCCGTCCTTCCTCCGGTGCTGGATAAAACCGTTCCTTCCCGCCAGATCGCCATCAGTGGCAATGAGTTGGTGCGCTACGAAAACAACCGCGTTTCGCCACTGCCCGACATGCAGCCGGTCTCCGCGCTAAACCCGCGCTACCCTGCGGAATCCCCGGTGTCGCAGACCGCCGCCTTCCTCAACGACGGCGGCACCACGCTGTACAGCATCAGCCCGGGGCAACCTGCCCGTGCCCTGACCACCCGGAGCACCCTCAGCCGGCCGTCCTTCAGTGTTAACGACTGGGTGTGGACGGCCGGACCCGGTGCTACCGGTGCCACCGAAGTCGTGGCGTTCCATCCCACCGGAGTGGCGGAGGGGGCACCTGTCCCGTCCGTGACGCTGGCGCCATCGTGGCTTGCCGGCCGGAAGGTGAAGGAGCTCCGGATCTCACGCGACGGCGTGCGCGCCCTGGTCATTTCAGAGCAGAACGGGAAGTCCAAGGTGCAGGTGGCCGGGGTGATCCGCGCCGGCGACGGCACGCCGCGCGAACTGACCGCGCCCATCACTTTGGTCAGCGCCGGCGATCCCGACCAAGGTGTGTGGGTGAACGGAACCACCGTTGCCGTTATGAAGGAGGCAGCCGGTGCGAACGTCACGCCGGAGCTGCTGTCCCTCACCTCCGGACAGCCGCAGCAGCTGGCTCCCTGGCCCGGACTGGTTGCCATCAGTGCCGGAAATGGTGCAGACGACATCTACGTCCAGTCCGGAGAGGGTATCTTCCAGCGCCTCGGCAATGGCTGGTCGCCGCAGATCAAGGGTCCCATCGACCCCGCGTTTCCCGGCTGACCCCTGTCATCCGACTTGTCCACATAGGTGCGCCAGACTCTCCTGATGCCTGGGCATCTGCTGCATGCTGGGGCAGTGAACGGAATATCCGGAGGAAGCGGAACAGCTGGCCCTGGCCGGCAGGGGACCCGGCGGATGGATCCCGACCTTCAGCCGCCGCCGCCCTGGCCGGCACTGCACAGGGCCGAACACGCCGCAGCGCTCCTGCGCCTTTCCGACTGGGTGTCCGGCGCGGCGGCCGATCTCCTTGCACTGGCGGTGCCGGTGGACTGCGTCTGCTGCGGGGCCGAAGACCGGACCCTTTGCGCCTCGTGCTGCAGCCGCATCCGCCAGCTGACCAGGGACCCCTTCCGCGCCGAAAGCGGAGCCCCGGCGCTGATGGATGTCGACGGGACCATCATGCTGCCGGTGGTGGCCGCGGGGGTGTACCGGGACGAGTTGGCTCAAGGCCTGCTGTCGTTCAAAAGGCACGGCCAGCACCAGCTGGGGAGGAACCTTGGCAGGGCGCTGGCCGTGGCGGTCAGGGCAGCGGCCCGCGGCGGCAGCGGGTTCCTGCTGGTTCCGGTGCCCACCGGTACCGCGGCATACGTCAACCGGGGGTTCAGCCCGGTCCATCTGCTCCTGAAGGAAGCCGCACGGCAACTGCCAGGCCTCGACGTCGCGGATGTCCTGGGCAAGAAGCCCCGGGCTCTTCTGGAAGGACCAAAGGGTCTGGGCGGGCAGAAAGGTCTGGCGGGCCAAAAAGGTCTTGGCAGGGGCGCCCGCTTCCAACGTGTCAGGGGGTCCATGCAGGTCAAATCCCGCGCCCGAACCAAGGTCCTGGGCCGTCCCTGCATCATTGTCGACGACGTCCTGACAACCGGCGCCACCATCGGAGAAGCAGCCCGGGCCCTGCACCTGGCCGGAGCCCAGGTGAGGGGCGCCGTCGTGCTTGCCGCGACACGCCCGCCCGCTGCTGCGGACCCCGCCACGCCCGCCGCCGGACCGCACGGAAGGAGCCATGACTTAGAAAAAAATAAACCGGGAAAGGATGAATAACAGGTGGCTATGAACTAACGTCGGTGGTGGGTACCAAGAACAGAATGTACCTTTCGATGGCGGCTCGGAGAGGGGCTCGACTGTCAAACAGCCCGGCCCAGGGAAGTGCCGCCGTCGTGTCACCGAAGTCATTTGGAGGGCACCATGGAGTTTATGATTAGCGGACGAAATCTGACCGTTTCAGACCGGTTCCGCGAATACGCCGGGGAAAAGATCGCAAAGATCGAATCGCTTGGCGACAAGATCCAGCGGGTGGATACGAAAGTCTCCAAGGAGACCAACGCCCGGCAAACCGGCGACCAGTTGACCGTCGAAGTGACAGTCCTGGGCAGGGGCCCCGTAATCCGTGCCGAAGCGAGCGCCGCAGACAAATTTGCCGCCTTTGACCTCGCCTACAACAAGCTGCTTGAGCGCCTCCGGCGCGCGAAGGACCGCAAAAAGGTCCACCATGGCCGCCACACGCCCAAGGCCGTCCGTGAAGCAACCGCCTCCCTTGAACCAGCCAGCGCGCACGAACCGCTCTACCTCGAGGCCAACCGCAGGAGCGAAACAGCGCAGGCGCCGGAGGAAAAATCCCCCTACGATGTCGAGAATGACATCCCGGCCGGGAGCTCGCCGGTACTGATCCGGCGCAAGGTCTTCCCCGCTGCGTCCATGACCCTCGACGACGCCGTAGACAACATGGAGCTCGTCGGCCACGACTTCTATCTTTTCGTGGACAAGGCCACCAACACGCCGTCCGTGGTCTACCGCCGCCGCGGCTGGACCTACGGCGTCATTACCCTGGACCACGAATGCGAGCCAGGGGACACTGTCGTGGAGGAAAAGGTCCTTGCCTACCGCTCCGACGACGCAGCCGCCACTGTCTGACGTACCTGGCAACGTCCAAGGTGGTACCAACCACCAGAAAGGTCTGAATTGTCGGCAACGCTGAGCCTTGACCAGGCCCGGCGGATCGCGCTGGCAGCGCAGGGACTCCACAAAGGACGGCCCACCGGCCCCGTGACAGCACGGGCGGTGGGCCGTACCTTTGCCCGTCTCCAGCTGGTCCAGATCGACTCCGTAAACGTCCTGGTCCGCAGCCACTTCCTGCCCTTCTATTCCCGCCTTGGCAACTATGACCGGGACATCCTGCAGCGCATGTCCGCCAGCCACCCGCGACGGATGTTCGAATACTGGGCTCACGAAGCCAGCTACATCCGGCCGGAGCATTACCAGGACCTCCTTCTCTGGCAAAAGCGGGCCTGGGTGGGCGCGTCCCGGATGGACCCCGTGCTCCGCGATGAGGTTGCTGCCAGGATCCTGGCGGTCCTCGCCCGGTCCCGGCCCATGACGGCCTCTGAACTGACGGCACGGATTGGGCATGTCGAAGAGAAACAGGCGGACAACTGGGGGTGGAACTGGAACGCCGTGAAACGGGTCCTTGAACACCTCTTCGAAGCGGGTCTGGTGTCGGCGGCCTCCCGGACCGGGCAGTTCGAGCGCAGGTACACGCTGACCTCCAAGGTCCTCCCGGATGCGGCCGCCGCCGCAGGGGAGAAGGATCCAGAGGCTGCACTCCGGCGCCTGACCGACGCGGCCGCCCAGGCCCACGGAATCGGCAGCATCCGCTGCTTCGCCGACTACTTCCGGACTCCGGTCAAGGCCACAGCCCTGGCTGTCGAGCACCTGGTGGAGCAAGGCAGGCTGGAACCCGTCACGGTGGCGGGCTGGAACCGGAAGATCTTCCGGCATGTGGATTCGCTGCTGCCGCGGCGTGCCACCGGCCGGGCGCTTTTGAGCCCGTTCGATTCCCTGGTCTTTGAGCGGCGGCGCCTTTCCGAACTGTTCGGCTTCCATTACCGGATCGAGATCTACACCCCGGAACCCAACCGGCGCTTCGGCTATTACGTGCTGCCCTTCCTGCTGCGTGACAGGATCGTGGCGCGGGTGGATTTGAAAGCAGACCGGGCCGGCGGCCGGTTGCTGGCGAGGGCCGCGTTCGCCGAGCCCGACGCACCGGCGGATACCGCCGTCGAACTTGCCGCCGAGCTCAAGCTCATGGGCCAATGGCTTGGCCTGCCGGATGTGGAAGTGGGGCCGGCAGGAGACCTTGCCGCCCGGCTGGCGCAGGAGCTGGCACGTCCGTAGGGAGTATCCGCTCTCAGGGAAAAGGAGCACCGGCGGCGTGTCTCTCCCGTAGACTGAACACGCCAGAATTCGGCGGCATCAGACTGGGAGCATCTTCACGTGGCATCACTTATCGAAAAAATTCTCCGCACGGGTGACAAGAAAACACTCCGGCAGCTGCGGAACTATGCCGATTCCATCAACGCCCTCGAAGACTCATTCAAGACCTTTACCGACGCCGAACTGCGCGAGGAGACGGACCGCCTCCGCGCCCGCCACCAGGACGGCGAGAAGCTCGACGACCTGCTTCCGGAGGCTTTCGCAGCAGTGCGTGAAGCCTCCTCCCGCACCCTGGGCATGCGCCACTTCGACGTCCAGCTCATGGGCGGCGCCGCCCTGCACCTGGGCAACATCGCTGAAATGAAGACCGGTGAAGGCAAGACCCTGGTGGCGACCGCTCCCGCCTACCTGAACGCCCTTACGGGCAAGGGCGTCCACGTGGTCACGGTCAACGATTACCTCGCCGAATACCAGTCCGAGCTCATGGGCCGTGTCTACCGCTTCCTGGGCCTGACCAGTGGTGTCATCCTGGCCAACCAGGATCCCGCCGTTCGCCGTCAGCAGTACGCCGCCGATATCACGTACGGGACCAACAACGAGTTTGGTTTCGACTACCTGCGCGACAACATGGCGTGGGACCGGACCGAACTTGTCCAGCGCGGCCACAACTTCGCCATCGTCGATGAAGTGGACTCAATCCTGATCGATGAGGCTCGCACCCCGTTGATCATCTCCGGGCCTGCGCAGGGGGACACCAACCGCTGGTACAGCGAATTCGCCAAAGTGGTGCTCCGGCTGCAGCCCGAAAAGGACTACGAGGTCGACGAGAAAAAGCGCACGGTGGGCGTCCTCGAGAGCGGGATCGAAAAGGTGGAGGACTACCTCGGCATCTCCAACTTGTACGAGTCCGCCAATACCCCGCTGATCGGCTTCCTGAACAATGCCATCAAGGCCAAGGAACTCTTCAAGCGGGACAAGGACTACGTCATCCTGGACGGCGAAGTGCTGATCGTTGACGAGCACACCGGCCGCATCCTGGCCGGCCGGCGCTACAACGAAGGCATGCATCAGGCGATCGAGGCCAAGGAAGGCGTCGAGATCAAAGCGGAAAACCAGACCCTGGCCACCGTGACGCTCCAGAACTACTTCCGTATGTACGGCAAGCTTTCCGGAATGACCGGTACCGCCGAGACTGAGGCGGCTGAGTTCATGAGCACTTATAAGCTGGGCGTCGTGGCCATCCCCACCAACAGGGACATGCAGCGGATCGACCAGCCGGACCTCGTGTTCAAGAATGAGGTTGTAAAGTTCGACGCCGTGGTGCGCGATATCGCCGAGCGCCACGAAAAAGGCCAGCCCGTCCTCGTGGGCACCACCAGCGTGGAGAAGAGCGAGTACCTGTCCAAGCTGCTTGCCAAGGAAGGTATCCGCCACGAGGTCCTGAACGCCAAGAACCACGCCCGGGAAGCTGCCATCGTCGCCCAGGCAGGCCGGAAGGGTGCGGTCACCGTGGCCACGAACATGGCCGGCCGCGGCACTGACATCATGCTGGGCGGAAACGCCGAATTCACGGCTGTCGCCGAACTCGCCAAGCGCGGGCTGGACCCGGAGGAGAACTCCGAACAGTACGAAGCCGCGTGGCCCGCAGCGCTTGAAGCCGCCAAGCAGTCCGTCAAGGACGAACACGAGGAAGTCCTGGACCTCGGCGGCCTGTACGTCCTGGGCACCGAACGCCACGAGTCGCGACGCATCGACAACCAGCTCCGCGGCCGTTCCGGCCGCCAGGGCGACCCGGGTGAATCCCGGTTCTACCTGTCGCTGACCGACGACCTCATGCGGCTCTTCAACTCCGGGGCGGCGGAACGGCTGATGAACAGTTCCGTGCCGGACGACGTTGCGCTGGAATCAAAGCTGGTATCCAGGGCCATCGCCTCTGCCCAGGGGCAGGTGGAAGGCCGCAACGCCGAGCAGCGCAAGAACGTGCTGAAGTACGACGACGTCCTCAACCGCCAGCGCGAAGCCATCTACAGCGACCGCCGTCGGATCCTGGAAGGTGATGACCTGCACGAGAAGGTGCAGTACTTCATTGAGGACACCATCGCTGCCTTGATCGATGCCGCCACCGCGGAAGGGAACGGCGACGACTGGGACTTCCACCAGCTGTGGACCAACCTTAAGACGCTCTATCCTGTCAGCGTTACTCCCGAAGACATCATCGAAGAGGCCGGTGGCAAGTCCAGGGTCACCGTGGAGCTGTTGAAGGAGGAGATCCTTTCCGACGCCCGCCTGGTGTACCAGGCCCGCGAGGAGGTCATCGGCTCCGAAAGCATGCGGGAACTCGAGCGCCGCGTGGTCCTCTCCGTCATTGGCCGCAAGTGGCAGGAACACCTCTACGAGATGGATTACCTCAAAGAGGGCATCGGCCTGCGCGCCATGGCGCAGCGTGATCCGCTGGTGGAGTACCAGCGCGAAGGTTTCGCCATGTTCCAAAGCATGATGGAGGCCATCCGGGAGGAAAGCGTTGGCTTCCTCTACAACCTTGAGGTCGAGGTGACGCCGGCCCAGGATGTCGTCGTCCAGGACGCGGCCGGCGGACATACTGAGCACGTGGACCCGCAGGTCCATGCCTCCGGGCTTGAGGCCCCCGAAAAGCCCGCGCAGCTGCAGTACACGGCTCCCAGCGAGACCGGCGGAACACAAACCCGGGTGGAAACCCGGACAGGTAGTGGACGCTCCGGCAATCCTGCGAAGGCAGCTGCCCAGGACGCCGCCAAGCGCCCGGCGAAGAAGAAAAAGCGCTAGTAGACACAGCCGTAAACGCGCACAGGCGTTAATGAACAGGGCAGGGGCCGATGGGCCCCTGCCCTGTTTGTATGGTGCACCGTGTGCTTTCGGGTGCGCACCAAATCACCCAACGGTTTAGCCGATGACGAGTTCAACGATGCGCCAGACCTGCTTGCTGCGCTCAAGCCGGACGGCAACGGCACGTGCCCGTACGTCATCCACCACGACAGCGCTTGCCTCGTAAATTCCCTCCGCTACCTCGCACACCCGCACGGAGCGGACTGTGGAGTTCCGGTGTAGACGGGCAAGGGCGGGATTGCCCGTCCGGGTAAGTTCGCGCCTGATCAGCGCGGCCCGGTGCTGCAGCGATGCCAGGCACCGAGGATCCAGCCGGCGCGCCAGCTGGTGTATGGGACGGATCCCTGCCAGGACCTCCATGGCAGCCTGAACCGTTCCGCGGGTAATGGCCCTTACTTCCGCAGCTTCACTAACGGGCCTCAGGGACGATGGGTCCGCGGCGCGGGACCGGCCTGCGGTCACCGCCGTTGTTGACGCTGACGCGGTTTTCGCGAGGGCGGCCCTCCCGCCGTTTACGGTGTTGGCAGCCAGCCGCTGGGCGGTCCGGGCAGGTGTCACTGCGGTCATGGTGTTCCCCTTGGTTCGAATAGCGGAATAGCTGATGATCTATTGGCTGGCATGGCGCCGGGCAATGCGGGCAGGCCGGTCCGGCATGCCGGCACGTCGGTTGGATCTTCGGTATTACCTGCCCCGGCCCCGGCGCCGGCGCAGCACGGAAAACGCCAGTGGCTATGGCGCCTGCGGCGCCTGGAGGATCTGTCCCGGTAGCAGGACATCCGGGCTCCCGCCGATCAGTCCGCGGTTCGCTGCGTACCACCGGGGCCATTCGAGGGCTATGTCCACATCCGATGCCTCCGGCCCCAGCTGGGCCGCCACGATGTCCCATAGTGTGTCGCCGGCAAGCACGGTCACCGGGGCCGCCCCGCCAATCGCTTTCCGTGGGTCCGGCTCCGCGCTGGCGGCGGTCCTGGTTTCCGGTGCGGCGAGCAGGCCTGGCTCCACCACCGGGGAGGCCGGTTGCCATCCCGGGTTGGGCGTGGCGGCGGTGGGCAGGGCCGCGGCGGGATGCCATGCCGGCGACGCGGCTTCCCGGTCCGGTGGTGGCACCTCCGCGGGGCCCGGTTGGACAGAGAGATGCATGCCCGGGCCAGCGCCCTGGCGGGGTGTCGGAGCAACGTGCGCAGTTGCAGGGTTGGCGGAAGCCGCCGAGGACTGTTCGTGCGTGGGTGTCCACTCCGGCCCCGGCGCGTTGGTGGCCGCATGTGCCGCGGCGCCGGCTATCAGCTGCATCGAAAAGGCGGCAATCACCGCCCGCTGCATGAATGCAGGTGAGAGCCGGCGGGCGGCCGCAGCAGCCCGGTACCGGCCCAGCCGCTCCAGCAGGACGGAGGCTCCAGCAGCCAGCATCGAAAATGCCCACCACAGCAAAAGTCCGAGGCCGACTGCTGTTGCGGCGGCTGCCAGGAGGACCTCTACGGTCCACCCCTGCTGATGCGTGGCGGCGTCCCGCCACTGCACCAGCTGGCCCGCTCCCAGGATGCAGAGCAGGATTCCAAGCACCAGAAAGGCCAACGCTATGGCGGCATCCGACCATCCCGTCCTACCTGAGTGTCCCATTTACAACCGCCTTGACGTTGTTTGATCATGTTTGATGTTGTTTGACTCAGTCTGAACCGCCTAAACGCGTTTTGTCCAGACGTTGGAGTGAAATAAGGCGCGCGTTGACGGGCGCGGCAGGGGACCCTACGCTGGCGGGATGCGCTGGGATGCACTCTTCAACGACATGGAAAGCCAGCTCGCGGAGGCTGACCGGCTGGCGCTCGAGAGCGAGGTCAGCGAGCGGATGCGGGCCGAGATGGTTGGCCTGCGGCTCGATGACAGGCTCCGGGCAGCCGTTGGTTACAGGATCATGGTCCACCTCCTGTGCGGCGAATCGGCGCAGGGGGAGCTGACCCATGTTGGAGCTGATGCGCTGGTCCTGGATGAAGAACGGCATCAGGTGCTCATTCCCTATGCGGCCGCAGCCCGGTACGTGGGCCTGGGCAGGCATGTGCGGACGGAGGACTCACCGGTCCGCCGCTCGATCGGACTTGCCCATTCCCTGCGGGCCCTTGCCCGGGATCGGGCGGAAGTGACCGTGATGATTGCCGGGGGAACCGGAGCCGTGCGGGTGGAGGGCGTCATTGACCGGGTCGGCCGGGACTACATCGACCTTGCCGCGGTGATTCCGGGCGAGGCACGGAGGGCCCAAAGCGTTGGCCAGGTGTCAGCGATACCTTTTACGGCGCTGGCGATGATCAGGTCCCATAAGGCCGGCGGAGCCTAAGGGCGTCACACTGACTTCGAACGGGACTCCTGGATCATGCGGCTGGCCTCGGCATAGCGTTCCTCGATGTACTTTTCCAGCATCTTCTCCTCGACGCGCCACTGCCCGCGGCCGCCAACCTGAATGGCCTTCAGCTCCCCGCTGCGGACCAAGGCGTACGCGGCGGGGGAGTTGATCTGGAGTTGCTCGGCGACGTCTGCGAGCGTGAGGAACCTTGGCATACGCCCATTTTGCCATCACATGACGTTGTTTGCGCCCGTTTTCCACAGATAGCCGGTATTTAGACAAATGACTTTTGTTCCCGGTCCCTGGCGGTAACAATGAGGAGTCCGGCCAGAGTGGGCAGGTCCGGTGTACCTAGGGGGAGAACGGTATGGTTCCTGATTCGAGCGCCACGGCGCCACGGCTGAAGCGCCCGTCGTGGAAGGACCCGCGGTTGCTGGTGGGCGTTCTCCTGGTCCTGGTGTCTGTCGCAGGGGTTACTTTCCTGGTCGGCAGCGCAGACCGCACCACCGAGGTCTTCGCGGCCCGGGACGGCATTGCCGTGGGTGAGCGCCTGACAGCGGAGAACGTGGTCCGCGCGAAGGTCCGCCTGGGCGACACGGAGCAGCACTACATCACCGTGGAGGACGGCCTGCCCCAGGACGTTGTCGCCGTGCAGCGGATCGCCAAGGACCAGCTGGTTCCCAGGGCAAGCCTGGGCGAGGTGGACCGGCTGGACCGTAAGCCGGTGGCGCTCAACATCGCCCAGACTTTGCCGTCCCAGGCGGTTGCCGGTGCGAAGGTGGACGTCTGGGTGGCGCAGCCGGATGCAAAGAACGGATACAGCGAGCCGAAACTCATCCTTCCCGGAGCTGAAATCGCTGAGGTCACCACCGGGTCCACTGCCCTCGGATCGTCAAAGACCACCGTGCTGATGGTCCTGGTGGAGGACAAGCAGATGCCTGCGTTGCTGGGTGCCCAGGCCAACGACGCGAAGATATCCGTTGTGTGGAATCCCGGCGGGGCCCGATGAGTATCCCGGTTGTCACCGTTGGCCAAAGCCGGGAGGACTTGGTGGGCGGCCTCGAAAGGCTGCACGGTCCGGTGACGGTGGTTCGACGATGCACCGAACTTCCCGAGCTCCTCGCTGCCTGTCAAAGCGGTCTGGCAAGGGCCGCCGTAGTGGCAGAAGGGTCCGACGGATTGACTGCTTCCCTTGTCGACCGGCTTGGAGCTGTTGGGGTGGCAGTCATCGCGCTGACGGACAATGCCGAGGAGGCGGCCAGGCTCCGCAAAATCGGTGTCGCGTCGGCGCTGACGGGAGTCGAGTCAGCAGAGCTTTCGGACAGGATCGCCGATGCCGTTGCCCAGCTGACAGGTGCTGCCCGTCCCGCCATCCTGAGCGCGGGAGCTGACACCGGGGCTGCGCTGGCCTTAGACCCCGTGCAGCCTGCACCTGGCCCCGAGGGCGAACCAGCCGGCAGGCTCATTGTTGTCTGGGGACCGGCCGGGGCGCCGGGACGGACCACTGTTGCGGTGAACATCGCCGGCGAGATGGCTGCCGATGGCCGGGATGTCCTGCTGGTCGACGCGGACACCTACGGCGCCAGCGTCGCGGCGGTGCTGGGTCTCCTGGATGAGTCAGCCGGGCTTGCCCAGGCGTGCAGGCTTGCCGACCAGGGGCTGCTGGACCCGGACGCCCTTAGGAAGGTGGCCGCCACCGTCGCCACTGCGTCCGGGACGTTCCGGGTGCTTACGGGGATTACCCGCGCGGACCGCTGGACTGAGCTGCGCGCCACTGCCCTGTCGCTTGTTCTTGAACGGGCCCGGCAGATCGCGGACGTTGTGGTGGTGGATACCGGCTTTTGCCTCGAAGCCGATGAAGAGCTGAGCTTCGACACCATGGCGCCGCGACGGAATGCCGCGACGCTGCGTCCCCTGGAGCTGGCGGACGCGGTCTATGCCGTTGGCGCGGCTGATCCCGTGGGCGTCCCGCGGATGGTCCGTGCGCTTGCCGAACTGGAAGGTGCTGTACCGCAAGCCTCACCCACTGTCGTCATGAACAAGGTGCGTTCCTCCTCCGTGGGCAGAGCCCCGGAGCGCCAGTTGCGGGATGCCTGGGAACGGTACGGCCCCGCGTCGGAACTCAAAGCGTTCCTGCCCTACGACCCCGGCGCCGCCGATGCAGCACTCCTTGCAGGGTCGCTGCTGCTTGAAGCGTGCCCCGACTCCGCGCTTCGGCGTGCCATCCGCGAACTTGTTTGTGCACCAGACCAGCGAAAAGCCAAATCCTCTGTATTTTCTTCCACACCACGGCGAAGGGCAAAGGACTAGGCTCGCCATAAGAGCTGCAAAGGTGCGGCGAATATCTCTGATGGAGGCGTTGTCGATGTCGTCTGGATCCAGTGTGGAGGACCAGCCCCTCTCCATTGAAGGCCTTGAAGGCTTCATGGGGGACTACTACCAGCACCTGGCTGAGGAGGATGCCCGAAGCTACCCCCGGGATGTTCTGGAAGCCCGTGCCGAGGAACACCGCCGGGCAGCGTCCGTGCGGCAGCCCGGTCAGGCGAAGATAGCGATCATCGATGAAGAGGACAGCAGCGTCATCTTTGTCGTTACTGACGACATGCCGTTCCTGGTCGACTCCGTCAACGCCGAACTTGTCCGGCAGCACGCGGCCATCAGGCTCGTGGTCCACCCGCTTTTCGTAGCAACCAGGAACCGGGAAACGGGCGAACTGGTCAAGGTCAACAGGGTTCCGGCACACCTGGGCATTTCCAGCGGGGACACAGCGGCAATGCCCAACCTTTCCCACCTCATTGCGCAAGGTGAAAATGCCTCGCACATGGAGTCCTGGATCGCCGTCGAAATCCACCGGGTTTCCGACGAAGTGAAGACTTCCCTGCTCGCGGGCCTGACCCGCGTCCTGAACGACGTCAGGGCCGCCGTCGAGGACTGGCCAAGGATGCGCCAAAAGGCGCTGGAGATCGCCGAAAGCCTGGACAAGGTGGCCAACTCTGCGCAGATTGCCGAATTGCGGCAGGCCAAGGATCTGCTGCGCTGGCTGGACGATGGAAACTTCACGTTCCTGGGCTACCGCGAATACGATCTGCTCAACGTCGACGGCGAAGACGTCCTGGAACTGCGCGAGGACAGCGGCCTCGGACTGCTCCGGGCAGCCGCGGACTCCCCGCACATCCAGCACCTCACTGATACCGGCCGTAAAAAGGCGCGGGAAAAGCGCGCCCTCGTCATCACCAAGGCCAACTCACGGTCCACCGTGCACCGCTCGGCGTACCTGGACTACATCGGCATCAAGAGCTTTGACGCTGCGGGTAACGTCAACGGCGAACGCCGCTTCATTGGCCTTTTTGCCACCAGCGCCTACGCCGGTTCCGTCCGCGACATTCCTATCGTCCGGGAAAAGGTGGATGCGGTCCTCCAGAACGCCGGCTTCCCGCCGGATTCGCACTCGGGCAAGGACCTGCTGGGAATCCTGGAAACCTACCCACGCGATGAGCTGTTCCAGATCGAAATCCCTGATTTGGCCGCAACCGCGTTTGGAATCCAGAAACTGCAGGAACGGCGGCGTACCCGGCTGTTCCTGAGGCCTGACATCTATGGGCGTTTCATGTCCGCTGTCGTGTACCTGCCCCGGGACCGGTACACCACGAACGTGCGGCTTCGCATCGAACAGGAACTTCGGGAAACCTTCCAGGCAGTCTCGATCGACTACGAAGCCCGGATGACCGAATCGGCACTCGCGCGCCTGTTCTTCCGCATCCGGCTGCCCAAGGACGCCGACGTCAGCCATGTCAACAGCGACGAGCTGGAAAAGCGGCTGGTCCGGGCGGCGAGGTCCTGGAGCGAAGGCATCGCGGAGGTCCTGCGTGAGGGCCGGGACCCAGCCGAGGCCAAGGAACTGGCTGCCACCTGGGCCGAGGCGTTCCCGGCCAGCTACCGCGTGGACTACGAAGTGGAGGATGCCCTCGAAGACATCGCGCGGTTCGAAAAGTACGGGGCCGCCGCCGAGCGGAACGCCGGGGCACGGCAGGACCGTCCCGGAGTCCACGTGTATCTTCCCGAAGGCGCCGGTGCAACACTGGAGGAAGACGCCCGGGTAAAGCTCTACATGCTGGAGCCCAAAAGCCTGAGCCAGATCCTGCCCTACTTCCACAACCTCGGGCTCGAGGTCCTGGACGAGCGGCCCTTTGAAATCGAAACAGCAGACCACCGGGACTTCTTCCTGTACGACCTGGGGTTGAAGTACCCGGCGGGAGTGGACCCCCTGTCCACGGGCGGGCTTCTTGCCGACTCCTTTGGCGCGGCCGTCACCGGTGCTGCGGAATCGGACAACTTTGACCGACTGGTGTTGCGGGAAGGTCTGCAATGGCGGCAAATCACTATGCTCCGCGCCTACGCCCGGTACATGCGCCAGATGGGCAACAGCAGTTCCTTCGGCTTCATGGCGGACACTCTCCTGGCCAACGCGGATGTGACCAGGGGGCTGAGCGCCCTCTTCGCGGCCCGCTTCGATCCCTCCATCAGCGATGGTGAACGCGCTGAGGCCCAGGCTTCAGTGCGGCAGGAACTGGCAGCGTCCATCGAAAAAGTTGCCACTCTCGACGCCGACCGCGTGCTGCGCACCTTCGTCAACCTGATCGAGGCCACCCTCCGCACCAACTTTTACCAGAACAAGCCGCACCTGAGCTTCAAGCTGGATCCCGCCCATATTGAAGGGCTGCCGTTCCCGCGGCCCATGTTCGAAATCTGGGTTTACTCCCCGCGCGTCGAGGGTGTGCACCTCCGGTTCGGCAAGGTTGCCCGCGGCGGGCTCCGCTGGTCCGACAGGCGGGAGGACTTCCGCACGGAAGTCCTGGGCCTGGTCAAGGCGCAGACGGTCAAGAATGCCGTTATCGTGCCCACGGGAGCCAAGGGCGGCTTCTTCGCGAAGCAGCTTCCGGACCCCGCAACCGACCGCGCGGCCTGGATGGCCGAAGGCGTCGAAAGCTACAAGACGTTCATCCGCGGGTTGCTGGACCTTACTGACAACCTCCTTACCGAGGGCGGCGGCGAACGGCTCGTGCCGCCGTCGAACGTTGTCCGGCATGACGACGACGACTCCTATCTTGTGGTCGCGGCGGACAAGGGAACGGCTACTTTCTCGGACATCGCCAACGGGCTGTCCGCGGAGTATGGCTTCTGGCTGGGGGACGCATTCGCCTCCGGCGGTTCCGTGGGCTACGACCACAAGGCCATGGGCATCACGGCGCGGGGCGCCTGGGAGTCGGTGAAGCGCCACTTCAGCGAACTGGACCTGGATACCCAGACCGAACCTTTCACCGTGGTTGGCGTGGGGGACATGTCCGGCGACGTGTTCGGCAACGGGATGCTGCTGTCCCGGCACATCCGCCTGCTGGCGGCATTTGACCACCGGCACATCTTCGTGGACCCCAACCCGGATGAGGCAGCCTCGTTCGCGGAGCGCCAGCGGCTGTTCGACCTGCCCAGGTCTTCCTGGGACGACTACGACAAGTCGCTGATCAGCGAAGGCGGCGGTGTCTTCGCCCGTCAGGCCAAGTCCATTCCCGTGTCCCCGCAGGTCCGGGCCGCGCTGGGGCTTCCGGCGGAAACCGCTGAGCTCAGCCCGCCTGAACTCCTGCGTGCCATCCTGTTGGCGCCGGCTGACCTGCTCTACAACGGCGGAATCGGAACCTACGTCAAGGCGTCTTCCGAGTCGAACGCCTCCGTAGGCGATAAAGCCAACGATGCCATCCGGGTCAACGGCCGGGACCTGCGGGTGAAGGTAGTGGGTGAAGGCGGCAACCTGGGAATGACCCAGCGCGGCCGCATTGAAGCAGCGCTGCAGGGGGTCATCCTCAACACGGACGCCATCGACAACTCCGCCGGTGTGGATTGCTCCGACCATGAGGTCAACATCAAGATCTTCGTTGACCGGATGGTTGCTGCCGGCAAGTTGCCGGCGGGGGAGCGCGCTGACTTCCTTGCCTCCATGACCGATGAAGTGGGGCGCCTGGTTCTCGAAGACAACATCGACCAGAACATCCTGCTCCTGAACGACCGGACGCGGGTGGCTGAGTGGAGCCCGAGTTACGAGCGGCTCATGGACTGGCTGGAGAAGAGCGCCGACCTTAAGCGCGACCTTGAGGCGCTGCCCACCACGGAAACGTTGCGGGAACGGCTGCAACAGGGCCAGGGACTGACGTCTCCGGAGCTGTCAGTACTGGCCGCCTACGCGAAGATCGAGCTGGCGTCGGCCCTGCGGGACAGCGATCTCGCCGATGACCCCTGGTTCCGTGACACCCTGCGTGCCTACTTCCCGCACCAACTTCGTGAACGTTTTGACGCCGAACTGGACACGCATCCGCTGCGCCGCGAAATCATCGCCACGGTGGTGGCGAACGACATGATCAACCTTGGCGGTATCACGTTTGCCTTCCGGGTGATGGAGGAAACCTCGGCCAGCGAAGTTGCCGTGGCCAAGGCGTTTGTGGCGCTGCGCGAGGTATATGAGCTGGACGCGATGGTGGGGGAACTGAACAGCCTGCCTGCCTCGTTCCCCACGGAGCACTGGAGCACCGTCCATCTGGACATCCGCCGGCTTCTGGACCGGGCGGTCCGGTGGCTGCTCAGCCAGGAAAGTGTTTCCCGCCCCATTGCCGAGGTGGTGGCAGAGTTCAAGCCGCTGATGGATCCCATGCGCGCCCGGCTGCTGGACTACCTCCGCGGCGACGACCGCGAGCGGGTGGCGGCGTGGCTGGCGAAGGGGCGCGAGTGGGAACTCCCGGAAGGCCTTGCGCTGCGCTGGGCCGAGTTGTTCGAGAGCTTCGTGCTGTTGGACATCGCCAAGATCGCCCGCTCCCGGAAGGACCGCGTAGAGGAGATCGCGGCCGTTTACTACACCGTGTTCAACCGGTTCCACGCGGACTCGTTGCTTGAACGGATCAGCAGCCTTCCCCGGCAGGACCGGTGGCAGGCGCTGGCACGGGCAGCGTTGCGCGATGACCTGTACTCAACGGTGTCGGATATGACGACGGCGGTGCTGGACGCCACGTCCGCCACAGGGTCGCCGGATGCACGGCTCAAGGACTGGGAGGCGCAAAATGCCGAGCAGCTGGGCCGGGCAAAGAGCATGTTCGACGAGGTGAACGCACTGGAGGCCGACGACATGGCCTCACTGTCGGTAGCATTGAGGCTCTTGAGGTCAATCGTCCGGCGCTAGGAAGCAGGCGCCGTAACTGGAGGTGCAGTGGCAATCTTTACGGACCCCATCAGGGAGCACGCTGATTTCGGGCCGGGCGATGCCGAGTGGCTGCACCTCCTGGTGGGGGACTGGCAGATGGTCGCGGACCTTGCGTTTGCCGACCTGGCGCTGTGGTTCCCCCACCCGGAGCTTGGCTACATTGCCCTGGCCCACGTGCGTCCTTCCACCACGCACACGGCATTCCACAGTGACTTCGTGGGTGAGGGCATCCGCTCCGACCTGCAGCCGCTCGTGGACAAGGCATGGAACAGCAGGTCCATTGAGCGCTCCAGCGAGACGAACTGGAACAGTGAGATGGCCCTGCGGGTAGAGGCTGTCCCCATGGTGCGCAACGGCCGGACACTTGCAGTTGTTACCACCCATATGGACCTCTCCAGTTCACGGATGCCGTCCCGGCTTGAGTTGACCTACCGGCAGTGCGCCTACGATCTGCTAAGGATGGGCACGCTGGGATTGTGGCCGGACTTTGCCTCTCCCACGGGCTCCCGGCGGGGCGCTCCCCGCGTGGGCGACGGGCTGATCAGGCTGGATGCCGACGGGGTGGTGCAGTACGCGAGCCCAAACGGAGTTTCAGCCTTCCGCAGGCTGGGCGACGGGGAGTCCCTGGAGGGACGTTCGCTCGCTGAGGTAACCGCGGGCCTGCTCAAGGACCGCCGGCTGGTCGATGAGACCCTGCCGCTTGTAGTTACCGGCCGCATGCCCTGGCGCAGCGAGATTGAGTCCAGGGGAGTAAGCCTGTCCCTGCGTGCCATCCCGCTCCGGGACGAGCAGCAGCGGTTCGGCGCGCTGGTCCTCTGCCGCGATGTCTCAGAGCTGCGCCGCCGTGAAATGGAGCTGGTAACCAAGGACGCCACCATCCGCGAAATCCACCACCGGGTCAAGAACAATCTGCAGACGGTGGCTGCGCTGCTGCGGATGCAGTCCCGGCGGATGGTGAGCGATGAAGCAAAACAGGGCCTGGAGCAGGCCATGCGCCGCGTGGCCACCATCGCACTGGTCCATGAGACGTTGTCGCAGGGACTGACGCAGAGCGTTGATTTCGATGAACTGATCGGCCGCCAGTTCCGGCTGTCCGCGGAAGTGGCTTCCCCTTCCCAGCAGGTCAGGACGGAACGCTCCGGCAGCTTCGGGGAGCTCCCCAGCGATCTCGCCACGCCGCTTGCCCTGGTGATCAACGAACTGGTGACCAATGCTGTGGAGCACGGCCTTGAGGGGAGGGCGGGCACGGTTTGGCTGGTGGCCGACCGGTCCGAAGCGGAGGACGGCGAAGAGCTGACTGTAACCATCGCCGATGACGGCGTGGGCCTTCCGCAGACCCCGCATGTGGAGGGCCTTGGCCTGCAGATTGTGCGGACCCTCGTCACGAGTGAGCTCGGCGGGACCATCACGTGGGAGCGCCGCGAGGGCGGCGGGACCGAGGTCAAGATCCGGCTCAGCCTGGCCGGGAAGTAGGAGGTGCGCTCCGGCCAGTGGTTTACCTGGCCGCGGGCTTGAACTGACAGAGGCCCCGTGACAATCCGAAATGGATTTGTCGCGGGGCCTCTGTGTGCCGGTAGCATCGTCCTGTGCCGTTTCGCCGGCGCCGGGATCCTAGGAAGCGCGGCGTGCGCGGGCAGCGCGCCGCTTCAGGGCGCGGCGCTCGTCTTCGCTCATTCCGCCCCAGACTCCGGCGTCCTGGCCGGACTCAAGGGCCCACTGCAAGCAGGTGTCGACAACGGGGCACCGGCGGCAGACGCTCTTTGCTTCCTCGATCTGCAGGAGGGCCGGTCCTGTATTCCCGACGGGGAAGAACAGTTCCGGGTCCTTGTCGAGGCACGCTGCGCGGTTACGCCAATCCATGCTGATCAGTTGCTCCATTTCTGGGATAAGCCTTTGTGAAATTATTCACTAGTGGCTACAAAGGAAAAGGGCCCTCTGGGCCCCCTTGGTCATCTGCATCAAGCCTGTCATGTTAACGCTGTGTAAACAAGGGGTAATAACGCCTGATATCCCACGAAACCTGAGCGATGCATCACAGTGGCTGCTCCGGCCCTCACCAGTGTCCGACTATGTCCGGTAGGGTGCCAGTGTGTCAAGACCCCCGGTAGACCCAGCAGGTACCCCATCCTCTTCCGACGAACCCGTCGGCGTCCCCGACGGCGGGACGAACGGGCGGCGGGACCCGGTGCCCGCGGCCGCGAAAGTCGTCGCCATCGTTGCGGCTGCCGAGGCCACTGCCCTCCTGGCGGCGGCCGGCTGGTATGCCTACGAGCTGCTCAGTGGCAGCCCGGTCCTGTCCTTCTGGGGTGCCGTCTTCACTTTGGGACTCCTGTTGGCTTTTTCGGCGTGGCTGTACGCGGTGGCAGTCTTCCTCTACCGGGGCTACCGGTGGACCAGGGCGGCAGCGCTGGTCGCCCAGCTATTCGTCCTCACCATCGGGGTGCCCACGATGACGAGCGGCCTCGTCCTGGCCGGCTTGGCGATGCTCGTCCCCGCCGTCACCGCCATCGTTCTCCTCTTTACCAACCCGGTTGTCAGCCATGCCTCCCGCACAGGGAGTGCACCCCCTGCCCTCTGAGCTGGATCGTCCCGAATATGTGGCTGACGGTGTGCACGTCCTGGCCCGCGGGCCGGTCACCCATCTGCTCCAGCCCACGCCACCTGGAGGGGGACGGCCCGGCCGCCGGTGATGAGGGCAGCACGTCCCGGCGGGGGATTGGACTCGACGTCGAACCGTATCCCGAAAAGGTCGCCGTCAGCGATCGAACGCGGGCCGAGCAGTAGCCCGGCGCCGGATGACCGGGCATTGATGAGGAGCGGGACACGATGGAGAAGTGCAGGACTGTAACCAGCGGTTACCACCAGGGAATGGCCCAGGGCATGTAGTTCGCCCACATCCCTCAGTGCCGAAGGTGCGAGCTGGTCGACGTCGTCAACCAGCAGCAGTGCCTCCCGCGGCAAACAACCACTCCCCGCCTGCAGGAGCATGTCCGCCCAAAAGTCGTCCGCGGCCTGGGATGGCCCTTGATGTGCGCACCACAGTTGGCCGGGGTTGAGTGCCTCCAATGCGCGCAGGGTATTGCTCTTGCCGCTTCCGGGGTTGCCAAGCACCGCAACTACCCCGCTGGCCGGAATGCGGAAGGACGCTGCGGCCAGCTCATCCCCGGCGACTCCGAGGAAGACATCCCGTTGCCCCGTGGGGATCATGGGGCGCTCCGGCGGCCGGCCGCCGGCGGCTGGTTCCCGGCCTGGCTGGGCTTCGGCTGAGGGACCCTGTCGGAGTGCCGGTGCCGCCATTGCTGCCACCTCCGTCACCGTGATCTGCTCGGGGAGGGGTTCCAGCCGGAATGGCCGCAGCGAGGCAACCGGATATCCTGCGCCGCCTTTGCCCAGTGAATTCGGGGCCGGGCTCCGGTAGAACTGGCAGACAGCCGGACTGCCGTTTGAAACCGGGCCGAAGGCAACAGCCCTCCCTTCAACTGCAGGTACCGAGGGCATTCGTGGCCACATGGCGCGGCTCTCCTCGGTGGAACCGGCCGGAAAATAGAAACGGTTGGGAAGGGCACCGAAGAACCTGGCAGTGACAAGCTCCCGTTCCCCGGAGAGCAGCAGCGTTATCCCTGCCAGGGCGCCGTCACGGACCAGGTCATGGACCAGGTCCTCAGCCCATGCCAGCGGTCCCGCACGGAAAGCCGACACCCAGGATCCCCAGCCGGAGACGACGACGACAAGAGGCACCTCCCCGGAGGTTGGGTGGCTCCGCCGCTGACCCAGCTCCCGGACAAGCCGCTCCAGAATCCGAACTCCACGCCGCAGGTCATCCAGTCCGGCCAGTGCACCCACCCGGCCTGCACTGGCCAGCGGGAGGAAACCTCCCGTGGCGTCCAGCACGTAAAAGTGGGCTTCACTGCCGCAGGTCATCAATGTGTGGACGGCCAGTTCCAAGGCCGCCCCGGCACCGGACGCAGGGCTGCCGATAAATGCTGCGTGGCGGTGGCGGAGAGGACTCCACGCCAGGGCTTCCACCCGTTGCTGTTCGGGCACGTCCATGAGGCCGAGGCGGACCTCACCCATCGGGTCGACGGGTTCCAGCGGCCGGGAAGCGGGGGCGGCAGAGCAGGGGGACTGGCCTCCGGGGACGGGTTCTTCCAGATCCTCCGGCAGTGGAGGGGCGACGGGCCTCCTCGGGACCTGCTTCTCCTGCTGGGTGCAGAGGTTCCGCACCATGGCTGCCAAGGGTTCCACCGCCTCCGCAGGAGTTGGCACAGAGGCTGGCGCCTTGCCGGGCCGGGTAACCTGGCCCGCGAGAAAATCAATCGTCCGGTGGACAGTGACGGGACATGATTCACCGCCCGTCGCCGCCACGGCCAGTGACGCACCCTGGAACTCCTCGGCGGCCTCCGTCCCGCGGGCCAGGAACGCCCGGCCAGGTGCGTCCACACTGATGGCCGCAGCGCTCCTGCAATTGACCACATCCACCGACTCCATGTCGGATTGCACACGAAGGGCGATGCTGGACGTGACGTTCGCGCGGATGTCCGCTGTCAGCGCTCCCTGCGGCCTCTGCGTTGCCATGATCAGGTGAATGCCCAAGGAACGCCCGATGGACGCTATCCGCAGCAACTCACGGAGCACCTCCGGCGCATCCTCAACCAGCATCCTGAACTCGTCGATGACAATAACAAGGTGGGGGAGGACAAAGTCCTCCGCCGCCTTGGTGGAGCGGTACGCGGAAAGGTCCGGTACCCGGGCCGCAGCAAGGCATTGCTCCCGGAGCTGCAGTTCGGCGCGGAGCGAGGTCAGTGTCCGTTCCATTTCGGAGCTGGAAAGGTCGGTCTGCAGTCCCACACAGTGGACGAGGTCACTCAGTGGACCAAGCCCCGAGCCGCCCTTGAAATCGATCAGGAAGAAGTTGACCCGCTCGGGCGGATAGCTGAGGGCGAGAGCGAGCGTGAGGCTGCGGAGCAGTTCCGATTTCCCGGAGCCTGTAGTGCCCGCCACCAGCAGGTGGGGCCCGTCGTGCTGCAGATCCAGGGTTTTGGTTCCTGCCGCAGTGAGGCCCAGGGGTACGGCCAGTCCGTCCTTTTGCCCGCTGGATCCCCAGCGGGCGGCGGTGGCTGCAGACGTCAACGGCAGGACATCGCCGAGGCTGCAGGTGGCGGGAACGGTTCCCCCTTGTACCGTGCCTTGCCGCGTGGCGCCTGCCATGCGCCGGCAGAAACCAGTGAAGACATCCTCCGGCACCAGATCGGGAACAAAAATGGTCTCGCAAAGCTCCTCGAACAGGACAGACCTGCGCTCGGAAAGAAAGACGTCAGGTGTGGGCCATTCCCCCTCTTCAGGCCGGAAGTGAAGCACCTGCCATCCGTGTCGAATCGCTGCGTCCCGTATTGAGTCATCAGCTGCCCCTTCAGAGCTTTCCCCCCGAATCAGCAGTACGGCGCGCTCGCAGCCGTGCGGGTGACCGCTGGTCACGACACCGAGGGCGGCGTGTGGTGTTGCAGTGAGAGTCACCCTGGGCAGATACCGGGCGGCGAGTGGCAGGCTTCCTGGCTTTCCATAAACCAGGACGTGGGTTCTGCCTGCGCGCGGATACCCTCCCAGTTGCATAAGTATGGACCGGATGGCGCCGTCAGTGGCGGACCGGGGACCGCCAATGGTGGTGAGTCCGCGGCCCGGGTCCAGGACCAGGGGCACCGCCCCTGCCGGTGGAACCGCTGGACCGGCGCCTGCCGGTTCAATCCGGACGTTGGCCGCCTGCGCTGCCTGGCCCAGCCGCAACCAGACGCCTCCGCCGGAGCCGGGACCGGACGTCTCCTTGCCCCGTGGTGCTGCCAACGCGACGAGGGACAGGGACGGTGCGCTCCGCCGTCGTCGTTCCCTGTCTTCCTCAACCGCGGCCTGCAGGGCGGCTGACAGGTCCCGTCTCTGCCGCCGTCCGCTGACAGCAGGAACAAGGACGGCGAACGCGGAAGCTGCGGAGAAGGCAAGGAACATCCACATCCCTGTGAATACGGCCAGCAGCACCCCCGCTGCCAGTGGGAGAACCGCGGTGAGAACGAGTGCTGCCCGGTTTCCAGCGTCAACGCGCGCGGGTACGACAATGGGCTCCGTCACGGACTGGCCGGCGTCGGCAAGCGCTCGGCCAGGTGGGTCTGCAAAGACCAGGGACAGGTTCGATTGCCCACATCTGATGCTGGAATCCGTGGAGATGACCTTGGTCCGGATCCTTTCACCGTCAACATAGGTGCCGTTGGCACTGTCCAGGTCAATCAACAGGATGTCGGTGTCCGTGACCACAACCCGCGCATGTTCACGCGACAACTCCGGGTCCGGGATGACTATCCGCGTTCCGCTTCGGCCAATGCTGTAACTGCCGCGCCGCAACGGAACAACCGTCCCCGCGGCGGCGCCGCTGTCGATGGCAAGAGACAGGGGAGCCGCGGCTTCAGGGGACGGGCGGCGCCGCGGGCGCCGGCTTGACGGGATGGGGCCGCCGTCGACAAGGATCGCGGCCTCTACAAGCGGCGGTACTCCGAAGGCCACGCAAGCCAGGTCCTCCCCATCTACCGTGACGGCGCCCGTACGGAACTTCCGGACCAGCTGCTCGTGGATCATGTCGCCTGGCGTGCCGGTCGGGGCGCTGATGGATAGTTCCACGGGCAGCTGCTCCGGTGATGATCCCGGGCTGCCAACCAGTGTGAAGTTGAGTGTCATCGCCTGGGATCCTTGGTGCATGTACCCACACGCTAGCCACGGCACGCGGCGCCCGGCAGGCGTTTCACGGCCTATGTGGATAAACGTGTGGTTTCCGGGCTCCCCGGAAGGTGGCAGCCCGGTTAGGATCACTACACCCTGGGCCTTGCTCGTCCCCGAGTCCGGCAACCGGGGACGCGTATCTGAGGCGCGAGAGTGCTGCGCCCCGCCTGATGGGGGCTTGTGCGCCGGCTCACAGCGGGCACGCTGATTCGACGGGCCCTCCAGTCCCTCGGGTAGGGTAGAGCAGCAGACAATGCGCACCCTTGCGCTGCCCGCATTCGAACCAGGAGATTTTGTGACTGCTGACCTCGTTATCGTAGGGTCCGGCTTTTTCGGCTTGACAATCGCAGAACAGGCCGCCAATGAGCTCGGCCTGAAGGTCGTCGTCATCGACCGCCGCCACCACATTGGCGGCAACGCGTACAGCGAAAAGGAAGAACAGACCGGGATCGAGATCCACCGGTATGGAGCCCACCTTTTCCACACCTCCAACGAACGCGTGTGGGAGTACGTCAACAGGTTCACCACCTTCACCGACTACGTGCACAAGGTCTACGGTGTCCACAAGGGCGAGGTCTATTCGCTGCCCATCAACCTGGCCACCATCAACCAGTTCTTCCGGGCCAACCTCACACCCGGGCAGGCAAGGGACCTCATCCAGGAGCAGGCCGGCGAGCTGGCGGGAACGGACCCCCAGAACCTGAACGACAAGGGCATCCAGCTGATTGGCCGCCCGCTGTACGAGGCGTTCATCAAGCACTACACGGGAAAGCAGTGGCAGACGGATCCCAAGGACCTGCCAGCGGGCATCATCTCCCGGCTGCCTGTGCGCTACAACTACGACAACCGTTACTTCAACGACAAGTATGAGGGCCTGCCTACCAACGGCTACACCGCGTGGATCGAAAAGATGGCAGAGCACCCCAACATCGAGGTGCGGCTCAACACCGACTTCTTCGACGAGTCCCACGAGTACAGCAAGAATAAAGTGGTGGGCAACGTGCCCGTTGTTTACACTGGCCCGGTTGACCGCTACTTCGATTACGCCGAGGGTGACTTGTCCTGGCGCACCATTGACTTCGAGGAAGAAGTCCTTGAGGTGGGCGACTTCCAGGGCACCTCGGTAGTGAACTACAACGACGACGACGTCCCCTACACCCGCATCATCGAACCCCGCCACTTCCACCCCGAGCGCGACTACCAGAGCGAGAAGACTGTCATCATGCGCGAGTTCTCGCGCTTTGCGGAAAAGGGCGACGAGCCCTACTACCCGGTCAACACATCCGCTGACAGGGAGCGTTTGCTCAAGTACCGCGACCTCGCCAACGCGGAGAAGGACGTCCTGTTTGGCGGCCGCCTCGGCACCTACAAGTACCTGGACATGCACATGGCCATCGGGTCCGCGCTGAGCATGTTCGACAACAAGATCAGGCCGCACTTCGAAAGCGGCGTAAAGCTGGAAAGCGGGGGAGTTGACGCATGAGCGTCCCTACCGACAACAAGACCAAATATTCCCTGAAGACGGATTCAGTGCAAAGCCCGCAAGGATGGCAGACACTCCAGCGCGTGATTCTGCCCAGCGCCAGCCAGATGGATACCGTACCCCTGTACATGGACATGGGGACGGCCACCGGCGTTCAGTTGCCCACGGCAGGGGACCGGGACGGGAAAGCAACCAAAGCCCGGACCATCAGCAGCCCCACCAAGGAAGCGCACGTGGAAGACTTCCTTTCACGACATTCAACGTCTGTGCGCTCGGGTGAAAGGGTGTCCTTCGGCACCTACTTCAATGCCTTCCCGGCCAGCTACTGGCGGCGGTGGACCACCGTGGACAAAGTCCAGCTGCAGGTTCGGACCCAAGGGGCAGGTTCGGTCATCGTGTACAAATCGAATGCGCGTGGCTCACTGCAACGGGTGGACACCCGCCGGGTTGAAGGTACGGCGGAAAGCACATTCGAACTTTCGCTCGCGCCCTTTGGCGATGGCGGATGGTACTGGTTTGACCTGCTGGCCGGCACGGAACCGTTGATTATGCTGGACGCCGAATGGCAGGGGCCCGCGGTCGAAACCGCGCCTGGGTCCGTCACGCTCCAGATCACCACCCTGAACAAGACTGACTTCTGCCTGAACAATCTCCGGCTCCTCGCGGAAAGTGAAGAGGCCCTGGCGCACGTTCAGGAGATCCTGATTGTTGACCAAGGTACGCAGAAACTTGCTGATGCGGAGGGCTTCGACGAAGTTAAGCGATCCCTGAACGGCAAGCTGCGCATCATCAACCAGTCCAATCTGGGGGGCTCGGGTGGTTTCGCCCGCGGCATGTTCGAGGCTGTTGAAAACGGCAGCGACTACGCCCTGCTGATGGACGACGACGTCGTGGTTGAACCGGAGAGCATCATCCGCCTGCTGACGTTCGCGGATCGGTGCAAGACCCCGACTCTCGTCGGCGGCCACATGTTCGACCTTTACAACCGCACAGTCCTGCACACCTTCGGTGAAGTCGTTAACCCGTACCGGTTCCAACCGTCTCTGCCCAGTGAGGACATGATCCTGGGCCACGACTTCCTGTCGTCCAACCTGCGTCAAACCCCGTGGCTGCACCGGCGTTGCGATGTTGACTACAACGGGTGGTGGATGTGCCTCATCCCCACCCAGGTGATCCGTGAGATCGGGCTCTCGCTCCCGCTGTTCATTAAGTGGGACGATTCCGAGTACGGGCTGCGGGCCAAGGCGGCCGGCTACCCGACCGTGTCGTTGCCCGGCTCAGCTGTGTGGCATGTTTCCTGGATCGACAAAGACGACCTTGTGGGCTGGCAGGCCTACTTCCACGCCCGGAACAGGGTGGTCGCCGCGCTCCTCCACAGCCCCTACGAGTTCGGCGGCAGGGTCATCAAGGAGTCGCAATACGCCGACGTGAAGCACCTGGTTTCGATGCAGTACGCCACTGCGAAGGGCCGGCAGTGGGCTTTGGAGGATGTGCTGGAGGGCCCGGACGCCCTGCCGGGGCTGCTGTCAGCCAAGCTGCCGCAGATTCGCGAGATGATGTCTGCTCATTCCGACGCAGTCTTCCGGCCCGATCCTGATGACTTCCCGGCGCCCAAGATGGACAAGCCTCCGCGCCGGGGGCACGGACCGTCACAGCCGCGGAAATTGACCCTTCTGCCTTGGGCGGCCAAGACTGTCGTTCGACAACTGGCGAGCCCAGTCAAGGGCACCAGCGCGGAACGACCCCAGACGACGGTTGCGCACCAGGACAACCGCTGGTGGCGGATGGCCCAATACGACAGTGCTGTGGTGTCCAATGCCGAGGGCACAGGCGCTTCCTGGTACCGGCGTGATCCCAAGCAGCTGAGGAAAATGCTGGCCGAAAGCGCCAGGCTCCACTCGGCTCTGCTGAAGGACTGGCCAACTCTCAGCAAGAAGTACAAAGCCGCAGTCTCGGACCTGACTTCCATGGAGGCCTGGAGGAAGACGTTCGAGCAACACACGCAGAACGAGATCAAGTGAGTGCAACCGCATCCGATGAGCTAACCACTCCAGGGTTGGGAGGTGGGCTGCGGGACATCAGGCAGTCCGGCTTTCTGCTCAAGCTGTTGGTCCGGAAAGAACTCAAGGTGCGTTACCGGGGCTCTGTCCTTGGCCTTCTCTGGTCTTACGTGAAGCCGGGAGTGCAGTTCATCGTCTTTTATGTGGCCCTGGGGGTCTTCCTCGGCCTTGAGCGAAGTGCACGGAATCCGGACGGTCTTTCGAATTATGCTGTCTACCTGTTCTCCGGCATTGTCCTGATCAACTTTTTCACTGAGGCGCTGGGCAACGCTGCGAGGTCGATAGTGAATAACGGCAACCTCATCAAAAAGATCTATCTTCCGCGCGAGCTCTTCCCCGTGGCCTCCGTGTGGGTTTCTGCGGTGCACTTCTTCCCGCAACTGGTAGTGCTGGTTATTGGGTGTGTCCTGGCCGGATGGCACCCCAACCTCATTCAACTGCTGGCCGCGGGCGGGGGTTTCGTCATCGTGGCCCTGCTAGCAACCGGACTCGGTTTGCTGTTCGGGGCGGCCAACGTCTACTTCCGCGATTCCGAGAACCTGGTGGATATGCTCCTCATGGTCGCCACTTGGGCTTCTCCGGTGATGTATGCGTGGTCCATGGTGCAGGAAAAGCTTGGCGGAGGGTGGTTCGCCGTCTACCAGGCCAACCCCATCACGATCGGCGTGGAGCTTTTTCATTACGCCTTCTGGTTCCCTACAACGGACGGATCGGCCGCCATGCCACCGAATCTCTTCAGCCTTTGGCTGTTTGTTGGCTTGGGCGTGGCCGCAGCCATCCTCATCCTGGGCCAATTCACCTTCCGGCGCCTTGAGGGCCGTTTCGCGCAGGAGCTTTAAAATGGTTAAGGCAATTGAGGTTTCTGATATCAGCAAGCAGTTCGTGCTGCGCCACACGCGGTCCATCAAAGAGGCTGTCGTCTGGCTCGTGAAGGGGCGCAAGGGAGATCTGTCCGAGAAGTTCCACGCCTTGAAGAACGTTTCTGTTGACATTGAGGCGGGGGAAACCGTGGCGCTCCTGGGCCTAAACGGTTCAGGCAAATCCACTCTGCTCAAACATATTTCCGGAGTCATGCTCCCGGACACCGGATCGGTAAAGACGAGGGGCCGGGTTGCCGGACTCATCGAAGTAGGCGCCGGCTTCCACCCCGATCTCTCTGGGCGGGACAACGTCTTCCTCAACGGCGCCATTTTGGGAATGACCGAGCAGCAGATCAAGGAGAGATTCGACGACATTGTCGAGTTTTCAGAGATTGGTCAGTTCATAGACACCGAGGTCAAGTTCTACTCCTCGGGGATGTACCTGCGGTTGGCTTTTTCCGTCGCAGTGCATACAGACCCGGAAGTCTTCCTGATCGATGAGATCCTCGCAGTTGGCGACGAGCCTTTCCAGCGTAAATGCATCGATAAGATCCAGGACTTGGCGCGGGACGGCAAAACCCTGGTGGTGGTCAGTCACGACCTGGACCTTGTCTCGAGGATCTGCAAGCGGGGCATCTTGCTTGAACACGGTAACGTGAAATTCGACGGGTCCATTGATGACGCAGTGGGGATCCTTCGCTCCTGAGACTCCTGGCGACTGCAACGACAGTCTGAGGTACAAGCTGCATCTCCGTTGTTCCGGGACACCAGTCCGCAGGGCTGGTTGCTGATCTCGGGGGTACTCCAACGCTGCTTCAGGCGTTCTCATACCAGCCACTCTTGCTGCTGCGGGCAACCGCAATATTCCCTGACCGTTGCCTCAGCAGGGTCCATCCCCTGACTCATCAGCTAATCGTAGTGAAGTCGCGCAGCCTTCTTTGGTGGGGCTCCTCGCGGCTTTCTTGGTCGATTCAGGTCCGTCAATTGCAGCTCCTGAAAGCTCGCTATTGCAGCGACACCAAGCCCACAAATGGCTTGCTTTGCGATTAAAAGGACGATTGAAAAGCTCACGTGGAGGAGGCGGCAGTTCAACAGGACAAACTTCCTGCGGAACCGACGTCGGCCCGGTCCCATAGGGATCGCAACCAGCAGCACCGCCTAAGAGGCACGGAAGGCCTTTGCTGGCTATCTGGGCGGAGCGGTGCGAGGGGAGGGATCCACGTGCCCAGAGGAGAACAGTCGCGGCTGGCGCTATAACCGGCTCCCCACCTTGGCTACTGGGGCAAGGCTCGCAAGGTGAATACTGAGCCCGGCAGCATCAACCTGCAACGCTACACAGCCAGTTTATATGCCGGTTGGTCGGGTGGAGGCTGTCCTCCATGAGATTGGAGGACAAGTAGTGAGTCGACCGAGGATGTTCTCCAGAATCTGACTATCGCGCCGGTAGAGCACGACGCACGAACGGCCCCGCCCAAGTACGTCACTGTGTCTCAGGTACCTTCAAGAACGACCTGATCACGCTGAATTGGTAGATGGTCACCACCAGTTCAGAGGCAGCCACTGCCCAAGCCACGCCGGTGACATTCGTTGTCAGGGCCGTGACGACGATTAGGGGAGCCCCGGCAAGCGCACCAAGAACCGTAGATTTTGCAAGCGCCGCCCCACGTCCAATGATAACGAGACAGGCCAGACCCAGAATTTGTGACAGGGCAACGGAGAAAAACGACAACGCGACTGGCAGGCTGAGAGATGTCGAGATTTCTAGCTTATGGCCAGAAAGCATTGCAGAAACGACAGGAGAGAGCCCAAATATTGCAGCGCTGCCCAAGGTTCCCAGTAAAGCTCCCGCTTGAATGGCTCTCTTGATCCTGTGACGGAGGCCTTCTTCCCCGCCTTCAGGGACCCAGCCTTGGACAAACTGAAGCACCGGCGAGAAGGCTGTCACGCTATACCTAAATATTCGATCAATCATCGCGTAGAGATCAAGCTGGAGAGGTAGCCAGGCGCTGACAACCATGAGTGGGAGGTTTACGTAAAGGCTTCCCGTAGCAGCAGTAATGACGCCATGCCGTTGATGTGAAAGCCGCTTAAACGACTCTTTGAGACCCATATTGAATTGGAATTGGCCTTTGCCTTTACTTAGGACAACAGCGGCGCTGACGATCACCCCGATCAAGGTGAAAAACATTTGGAAGAATACCAGTGCTTCTATTTGCCTTGTCCAAGAAAGCGCGGCAATACCGGCAATTGTTCCAAGCAGTTGAGGTGCTGCATCCAAAAAAAACAGCCGTTTGGGCTTTGACTCTCCTATGAAATACCAGGCGGCGCCGACGGATGGCAATAAGTAGGCGACTGTGCCAAGCACGACGAGGGCTACGTAACCTGGTTGCAGTAGAGCCATTAGGACCGCCATGGTAGGCGCACCGAGGACAAACAAATATATTCTGCTGACCAACGAATCAGCGAAGAGTTGGAAGCGACCCGATGGTGGTGTGGCAGCCACCATAGATGGTCCTGTCGTTCCCCAGCCGAACCCAATCAAAACGGCAAAGAGCGAGGCCACCGACTGGCATAAGACCTGCACCGCCCAAGCCTCCGTGCCAGCAACACGGATAACGATGGGAATCGCAAGAATTCCAACAAGAGTACTCGCCCCGACTGTTGCCGCGAAGGACGTTAGTCGCTGTAGTACTGAATAAGCGGAGGTCATTACAGAGTTCCTTAGGTCAAACGCGTGGACGCCGATTTATTTTGCGTGATGGCATTCGTCTGCACAAAGAGCGTTGAATTCCAGATGCCCTAAGCAGTCATCTTCCGCAGTTGGAGGCCGTCGCGAAGGGATCCCTATCCACCAAGAGTGTGGACGTCGAAGTACTAACAATCGGAGGCGTCAGTCACAGCCGGTCAGCTTGTACAGCTTTGCATCCCCCTGCTGGTCTATAAGGGTGCCGACTCCTGTGCCAGCGAGGTTGTCAAGTCCACGGAAACCATGGTCACCGCCGTGGACTTCCTTATGACCAAAATCCAATGCGTAATCAGCACGGAGTTCGTGCAAGACAGAGCAGATCCTGGGATCCGACTTCGCGTTATTCAAATGCTCGTAGATGATTTCTCCGCCCTGAGGTACGGCACTGAGAATGTGCAGTTGAAGGGTCTTTCGCCCAGCCAAAGCGTAGGCGAGCGGGCTGCCGTTCCACGGGTTTGCAACGAGGATGGCATCAGGTGGCACATCGTCATCCAACCTGCCAATGAGAGCTAATTCATCAGAGGAAAGCAACGGGGACCCGTTGGTCGTCCGGTACCCCGGGGCTGCTTCGGACTGAGACTGCCGAACGTTGGCTTGCTGAGTGCTCCAGACCAGCCCGACCAGGAGCACAGCAACGTATGCGGCACTCACATGGGGGGTCCTACCCGATAAACCGTCAACAAGACCCTGCCGGCCAACCGTTACAGAACGAAGTTTCGGGAAGATATGCCGCCTTGCGAGATCCAAGAGCTGCATACTGCCCAGGACCGCCACAGGTAAGATACCCACCGGAAGAAGCGCGGCCAGCCTGGGCGGATCGTTGTACCAAACGCCCGTGATGAAGGTACGGAGGTCGCCGAATGGCATAGAACTCACAACAACGTATAGGAATCCTACAACCAGGTACATTCCGATGACCCAAAGCTTGTTGCGTTCCTTTATAAGAACGTAAATCCCCACCACAGCCAAAAAAGTTATGGCCCAGGAGACAGGACGTCCCATGGCAGAGCTCGTGATGACCTCACCGATAGCGCGCCCGGTCGTTTGGATCGGCGGCCAAAAGGCTGCGGCCTCGGCAGGACGCACGAGATCCCATGCGATGTAAAGCAGTCCGACGGCGAGAACCAGCCCAAGGACATATAGACCGAGATGTTGCCAGCTGCTCTGCCATGAACCCAGGTATGTCCTGACCCTTTCCCACCAAAGCCCTAAAACAATTGGGACTAAAATTACCATCAGGGCCATGACGCAGCTCGTGTGTGCTAACGCTAAGCCGGGCAGAACAGCGAGCAAGAGCAGGGCACCGACAAGCTTGGAGAAGTCGCGCGTCTCGGACCTTCCGAACAGTTGCAGGCAAATGCCTAGGACAATCGGAAGCAAACTAATGCCCAGTGCCAGAGGATAGAGGACTCCGAAGTCCATCATCATGATAGGAAATACGCCGAATGCAGCCGACAGGACGCCTGCAATCAGACTGGCTAGTACCTGCCGTCCAAAAATTTGTTGAACGAGAAAAATGCATCCCACCGGCCAGATTATGGCTCCAACAACTAGATTTACAACGTTTACACCCGCCGTGATGGGCGCCGAGGTCAGCCCAACCAGAAGAGAAACCACGTCGTGCCAGGCAGCTGGGTAGAAGCCCGATCCACCTGTCATACCGGCAATGCTCAAAGACGAAGCGGAACCCGTGTCGAGGATGTACCGGATCGCGTTCAAGTGGAAAACATTATCGAACGTTTGTGAGAAAGCCTCAGGCTGCCCAAAGACGCCTAGAAGCCGACGGCCGATTAAGACCGTTCCTATCATGACAGCGAGCAGTTCAGCAACTAGCAAACTCCAATTGGAACGCAATCTGTTCTTTGGGGACCCTTGCGCGCGAAACCCCCTCGACACGAGAAATCCCACCACGGACACGAAGACGGAAACTAAGAGCACCGGCAGCAGGGACCACGTGAGCCCCAGAAGCGGAGCCGCTATCCCGGCCACGGCCAGCACACTTACTGTAAGGGCCGGAGCGACGGCCACGAGGCTGAAACCCCTGAGTCCGCTCGCCCAGGCGATGAGGACCCCGGGGATGAAGAGGATCCCGACTGCAGCAATCATCAGGGGGAGTGTGGACCACCAGGACACAATAAACCTTCCAAAAGTTGAACATGGGGTGCCCGGCGCTTCTCCGGACCCTATATTCCGTTGGCCAACCCCCTCGGATCCTACTCAAGCACTTCGTGAAGCATGCTCCTGCGCGAGTAGGAGTCTACGGGGCGTAATAGACGCACTCTGACACGAGCGCTACTGGTATCCGTCCCGTTACTCAAACCCTTGGAGGAGCAGCATTTCTCCGTATGGGATGCGGTCCTGCGCTGGCTTGCACCTCTTCGGCGATGTTAACGAATTCCTGTGCCCTGCTCTTCCAGTCGAAGGTCTCGATAAGACCCTCGAGGGGTTCATCCCAGCCCTTCATAAGCAGGTCCTGAACCTCCGCAGACCAGGCCTCAGTTTCGCGGCTCCGCACGATCCTTACCTCAGCGCCTTCCTCCGCCAGATATCTCGCGGCCGCCACGGGCGTACTGACCACCGCGGCTCCGGAAGCAATCGCTTCCAACAGCGTTGTCTGGAATCCCTCAGACAACAGCGTCGGGTTGAGCAGGATACCGTTCGCAAGGACGTCGTTGATGTCAGGCGCTGACAAGTAGCCATGATAGACGGCATTCTCAGCGAGGGGCGAGCTCGCCAAAGACGTGAGCAGCTTCTGACGCTCAATGCCGTCTCCGATGAAGTGGACTTCAATGTCCGGGAAGTACTTTTGAAGATACTCCCCAACCTTGAGTGTCAGTTCCCATCCCTTACCGGGGACGATTCTCCCCAGGAAGAGCAGTCGCTGCCTGAGCATGTTTACTGGCCGGGCCCTAAAGAACTTCGTGTCTATAGCGTTGTGGAACACGACACTTGGGACTCCGGCGAGGCGTTGAACAAATTCCTGTGCACCTCTCGATATGGCGAGTACCCCAGTCGCATGTTGGAGGATGTAGCGTCCCATCGTCCTGTCGACCAGTCGGCTGACAACACCTACAAACGGCGATACACCCTTGACGTGATCCGAGCCATGCTCCGTGTGTACCACCGGGACACCGAGTGCCTTGCCTAACCCAAGTCCGACGAAAGACATAGGAAAAAATCTAGTGTGCACGGATATTAAGGTCACCCCCTGGTCCCTAAGCAGTCTGTAAAGACGCCGTTTTGTTCCAGGAAAAGGTGCTGAAAACACACCGGCAACGGTCCGGCTCCCGCGGAGTCTGTGCACCGTCACAGGGCCGTGCTCAACACCGATATGGGAGTTATCCAGAGCGATTACAGTCACTCTGTGACCTAATTCGGCTAAGTGATGAGCTAATTGATAGACATGCTGCTCTAAACCGCCGATTTTTGGCGGATAATTGTTGACAACGAAAGCAATGTGCTGCTGGCGGTAAGTCACGGACGCTATAAACCTATTCTTCCGTTGGTCGTGTTAGACCTGCGAGTTGTTCCTGCCTTCGACAAGAAGGCGGCCCAGTTCGTTAATATCAGCCTGCATTTTTTCCGTTGTCGCTCTAAGGATCGCCGCTTCTTCAGCCAATGTCCGTGTTTCGTCCTCAACGGTGGACAATTCCCAAGACAAGTGCAAGGTGACTCCGACGAGCAGAACCAGAGCCATTGAGAAGATCAGATTGGCCGGCACGACGACGCCAAATTGTTGGCTTGTCCAAACCAGTATTTGAGGGAAACCGGTCAAGACAATGGTCAGTATTCCCAGGAAAAGCCACAATACAGCGTATTTCTCACGCAGTTTTCGTTGGCGGACCAGCCCTATCACTAATCCAACGGTGAGGACCGCGACGCAGAATGTTATAACGCTGCCAATCATCGAGCACCAGCTCCTTCCACGGTCAGGCCAGAGCGTTTTCGAGTGAGGGCCAAGAACAGCGCAAGAATGGACCGGGCAAGATAGATGCTGGACTTGAAGGGGTTGTGGCTCGGGGTGCCGCCCTGACGGACTCGCATCTCAACTGGTACTTGAATCACTTTGCAGCCGGAACGTGCGGCTACAACAAGGGAATCGATGGTGTCGCCCAAATACTCAGCCGGGTAGTGGTCGAGATATTGGGCGATGGCCTTTGCGTTGGCAGCGCGGAAGCCGCTGGTCACGTCGGTTAGCTTCGTTCTGGCAACGCGCGAGACGACTGCTGCCAGGAACTGCATAGACCATTTCCGTGGTCCAGACACTTGATAGCTGCCGCGTTCTGCAAACCTTGCACCAATGCAAATGTCGGCGTGCGCCAGGCCGTCCAGAACATGCTGGATGTCTCGGGGATCGTGTTGGCCGTCTGCGTCGACCTGTACAACTTGCGTGTAGTGGTGACGCTCGGCGTATCTGAAACCTGCCCGCATGGCCCCCCGACGCCCAGATTGAAGGGCAGAATCAACACTTGCGCCCCACAGTCACTAGCTACCTGGGCTGTTCGGTCTGTTGACCCATCGCTCACGACAAGTACGTCGCATTGCGGTGCATGCTCCTGGACTTCGTGAATCGTTGAACCAATGATCGCCTCTTCATTCCACGCGGGAATGATAACAAGGGTGTGGGCTTCTTGTGCTGACATCACCCCCCATGGTACCAACAAGGGTCCAAGTCGGACTTACGCCGAGTCACTCCTGGCCGGTGTGCAGTAGCTCCTGTTGTACTGCCCAGGGACGTTGGTTGGGTGAATGTGGTGACTCGCTGGAGCCGTTGAGCCATGGGAGAGGGCATCCGGTTGCACAGGGGAGTTGCTTGGACAACCGCTGAGGCGACCAGAAGGTCCTCATGCCCCGCTAGCGACCTTTGACTTCGCGCCAGCGTTCCCGGGTCGCGCGTTTGGCCATTGACGAGGGGTGGCCGGTTTCCCGGGCTGCCGAGCAGTTCGGCAACGTCCCGGACGGTAGTGGCTGGTGCTATGTGGGCCGGCAGCGGGGCAAGTTCGCCCTCCGCGGCGTCACCGTCGGGCGCGTCCTCTCCGACAACGGCTCGGCCCACAAATCGAACCTCTGGCGGGGACACCTGCCGCAGCTGAAGGTCAAGAAAACCCGATCTTACCGCCCGTGAACAAATGGCAAGAGCGAACGATTCCACCGAATCCTCGCCGCCGGATGGACATTCAAACGCTTCTACGCCTCCCAATCAGCCTTCAGAAACGCCCCTCCGGCATGGCTGCACTACACCGATGGGTAGGGGCCCCGCCCTGTTCTCGGAGGGCCAACCACCCATCAGCGGTTCGACCCACCTGCCTGGACGGTACAGCTGGGTCCCATGGAAACGAGCGTGGTGCGACAGTGAAGGGTGAGACTTGGAAAGTGACTGGGAGCGAGTGGCAGAGCCGGCTTGCCCTTAGGGCGCTGGATAGCCCTGGACGGCTTGCCCTTAGGGCGCTGGATAGCCCTGGACGGCTTGCCCTTAGGGCGCTGGATAGCCCTGGACAAGGATGGCTTTTTGGTTATCGCGATGCGCCGCAGGGTAAACCCGGGGCCCGACGACACTTGACGGCCTGCTGGCTTCCATGCGCTGTAGGGCCAAAATCCGGTTCGAACCGGACACTCGGCTATGATGGGGGCACAACACCCTTGTAGGTCAGGAAGAATATTGCCGGTAGCCGCAGTCGTCGTTTCATTCAATCGTCTCGAATATCTGAAAAAGTGTCTACTCGCTCTCACCCGCCAGACACGCAAACTGGATGAGATTATTGTCGTAGAAAATGGATCGACGGACGGAAGTGCCGAATTCATAAGGGCGAATTACCCTCAGGTAACACTGCGCGAGACCGGGAAAAATTTGGGTGGCGCCGGCGGTTTTGCGCTGGGTGTAGATATCGCCATTGCTAACGGCCATGACGCAGCTTGGCTTATGGACGATGATGCCGAACCTCACGACGACGCCGTGGAGCACCTCTGCCGCACGATGGAAACTGCCGAGGACAGGCCAGCTTTCGTTACTTCTTTGGTAGTGAACGAAGAAGGTGTAGCGAGCCGCGACCATACCCTGGATATCTCCAACGACACGCGGGCCCAACTCCAGGCGACGAACCTCGATGCTATTGCAGTGTCGAGTGCCAGTTTTGTGGGAGTCCTCATCGACCTTCACCTGGCTGCCCGTGAGCCATTGCCATATAGCGACTTCTTCATCTGGCTGGACGATGTGGAGTACACGCGACGCCTTGCCAGCAAGTCTTGGGGTCTTTGTGTCCCACTTAGTAAGATCAAGCATCCCGAGAAGAATAATCGAGTCGACCTTGGTGGGCGTCTCTTTTATCTGCTCCGCAACTCCATCTGGCTAAGCAAGCTCAATGCGAACCGGGCGACCATTCTTGATACCCCCATGGCCGTTGTAGTGGCGATGATGGTGCTCTCGCTTAGACAGTTAAAGGTGACCGCGAATAGAAGACAATGGCTGAGATGTTCGGTGGCAGGTCTTTATCAGGGATTGGTTTCCAACCCAACGGTTAACATGCCTGGAAGCTTGGCCAGCGTAGTTGCCGGAAGCAAAAGGTCGCAGTAAATCGCTGTTTTGTCCCCGTGTCGTCTTGGGTATTACCCACCTGCGGAGATACATGCAGTGAGCTGCTTGGCATCTGAGCACCCCGTGTAAATGTAAAGGCAGGCGGCGACAAGTGTCAGCTATATTTGAAAAAGGGATTGAGTAACTTGGAATACAAAGATGAGACCTCAGTCCCGAGGCCTGTTTTTGCTATTGTGGCCGCTTTCAATCCGGATGAGGCATTTCTAAGCCGGGTGGAGCTTCTTCAATCCCACGTTGACAAAGTAATTGTGGTTAACGACGGTTCGGACGAGATACATGCCGCAACATTCAGTGCAGCTTCGGAGGCGGGGTCCTTGGTTTTGCACAACTCGAAGAATTCAGGTATTGCTGCCGCACTAAACACCGGGGTGCGCCGCGCTCGGGAGCTGAATAGCCAGTTTTTCGCTTTGACGATGGATCAGGATTCTTCTCTTGACGTCGACTACGTCCAACGGGCGGCGGCGACATATGAGGCTGCTCACTTGAGCAACGTGAATGTCGGGTTGGTTTCCGCTGAATCTTTTAACGGTGTCCCGGCACTGACGACCAGATCCACCGTCGAGGGCTTTCGGGTTCCATTTGATCCGTGGCAGTCAGGGATGCTGATCCCCTCGGAGGTATTCGATGCAGGTGCGTGGTTTAACGAGGGATATTTCATCGACAATGTTGATTCGGAGTTCTCCCTGCACGTCAAAGCTCTTGGTTACGTGCCGATTACTGGTAACGGCTGCAACCTTATCCACAATTTAGGGGAGAAAAAGGTTGGGATGTTCTTCGGCCGTAGTTTTGAGTACACGTATCATTCGCCGAAGCGCATCTACTATATTACACGGAATAGCATTCTTCTGGCCAGGGATTTCGGCGTAAAGTTTCCTAAATGGTTTGTTCGAAAAACGTTGCATGACGTCTTGAATCAGTCCGTTCGCTTCGTTTTTGCTGACAATAAAAAGGTCGTTGCCAAGATGATTCGTCTTGGCCTCAAGGACGGTTTAGCAAGGCGGACGGGTGGATTTGAGGACCGCCATCCGGTTTTGATGAACTAGTAAAAGCCGGGCCCTAAGTAGCGTACTGAAATCCTCGCGACCATGTCGGCATCAGCAGGGCCAGAATCCGCACGGATGACCAAATGTTAGGACTGACTATGTCAAAAGAGCGGCGCTCAGACGCCCATGTCGAGCCTTCCACTGTGGGCAAGGAACCCTTCGGCGTGGTTGCCATGGCTGCATACCGCCCCAATGACGACCTCTTTGGCCGGCAGATTGAGTCCATAAGACTGCAGACGCACGAGAACTTTCTCTGCCTCATATCGGCTGATGGAGATCCGGAGGAACTTCAGTCGAAGCTTTCACGTATCGTCGGCAGCGACCCCCGGTTCAAGTTACTGGGCTTTGAAGAAAGGCTAGGTTTCTACGGAAACTTTGAACGGGTACTGAAAAATGTCCCGGCGGAGGCAGAGTGGGTCGCGTTAAGCGACCAGGACGATTATTGGTATCCGAACAAGCTTGAACGTCTGGTCTCTGAACTTGGGCGCCATCCGTTGGTTGCAAGTCAATCGAGAGTCGTCGAGCATCCAAGTGGCGCCGTTGTCGCCCCCCGGACGAACCGCAAACTCGTGAGGCCGCAGAGCTTCTTCGTGGAAAATCAATATACGGGTGGAACCATGGTGTTCCGTCGGGACGTTCTTGACTTCGCCCTGCCTTTCCCGCGCTTTGATTCGCCTTCTGAAGTCCATGATCACTGGATAGCGGTCTGCGCGTCCGCCAAGGGCCGGTGCATGGTCATTGACGACGTTCTCCAGGATTATGTTCAACATGGAGAGAATGTTTTGGGCGAAGCCAAGCAGGGGTTCTCTCCTTGGCGAAGTTACACCAATCTGCTGACCATATCCGAAAAGCGCCGTGGATCGAAGTCGGTCGGCAACGTCTTTCAGACCATCTATGACGTCGGGGCCGGATGGCGCGAAGTCATGGCTGATCAGCTGTCGGAACGAGCTCCCCATCTGGAAGGCGACATTGCTGTTGCTGTCCAAATTTTTGGCTCGGGCAGGAAGCGGTGGCGCACTTATTGGACAGTAGGCAAGGGATGGCGAGCGGGCGAAATAACACTGCGGGCAGCGCTGGAATATGTGATTGGCGACGCCGCAGTCTATTGTGGAAAGCCAATTAGGGGGCGCGCGCGCACTAGGGGTTTACAGTAGCCCGCCAGACCGGTTCCCATGCTTCGAAGCTGTAGCCTGCATCCACGGCGTTTTTGCCCGCCGTCCCGATCGCCGAACGCTCCCGGGCAGATGCTGCCAGCAGGTCTCGAATCGCGACTTCCCAGTCGGATGAAGTCCGGGCCGCACCGCCACTTAGCTCGCCAAGGACCTTTTTGTTGGTACCGACTGGGCTCCCAACGACAGGTAGGCCCGCTGCGGCGTACTGGAGGAGTTTGTACGCGCATTTACCACGGGTAAATGGCGTATCTGGCAGCGGCATCAAGCCGATGTCTGCGTCCGCAAGCGATCCAGCGAAGGTTTCCGCATTCCACGCCACTCGTTCAATGATTCTTTCCAACGCTCCGAGACTCCGGTTGCCGCTCGATATTACTCGTAGACGTATGGGTACTTCACTGTGAATTCGCAAGAGTGGTTCAGCCAGCATCTCAAGAAATGGTTCGGTGGCAGGAGATCCCAGCCAAACCAGGGTTGGGACTTCCGAAAGCTCGTAGCTGGATTTTACTGTGTAGTCGGATGGATTGACGCAGCTCGGGATCATTACTACTTGCCGGCTGAATTTCGATGCCACTTCGGCCAGATAGTCGTTACCCGCAATCACCTTTGACGCAGCATCGACAGACCGGCGCCACACCTTACCTTTCGGGTACAAGCTGTATGGGAAGGGCGCGCCATTGTGGAAGATCGCGTCATCAAAATCGTATACAGAGTACTGCGCAGAGCGCAGAAGGCGACCCTCCAATCCACCGTTGCTCAGCGGTGAGGCTTCCCGGCTCATCAACAGTGTTTCTGTTGTCCCTTCATCCGCCAAACGGCGCAGGGAAATCTCAGCAGCCATCACCTGCGGGAGATGTCGCGATAAGGTGGTGAAGCTGTTGTCGGCCTTTCCAAGGTAGCTATAGTTCCGTGTCGCTTCGATACCGAGATAATCAAGCCAGTCGTATATGCGCACCCTGGCACTGCTGCCGTTCCGGCCATATGTTGCGACCGTAATCACTATGTGAGAGCACCCCGCTTGGCGACTTCGGCCAGCCATGCCGATTCCACAATGTCTTCGAGCGACCGACGAGCACTCCATCCCAATGCTGACTGGATTCTTGAGACATCGGCGATGAGCTTCGGAGGATCACCAGCTCTGCGTGGGGCGACTATCGGATTGATCTTCTGCCCGGAAACAGTGGCAAGAACCTCGATAACTTCCTTGACGGAGGCTCCTTGCCCCGTTCCCACGTTCAGTACCGTCTCCAGAGGTGAGCTACCGGCAGTTGAGTCTAAAGCAGCGAGGTGCGCGTCAGCCAAATCGGCGATGTGAACATAATCGCGGATGCACGTACCGTCAGGGGTTGGGTAGTCACTACCGTAGATGACCGGATCTTCCCCGCTAAGAACTTTGTTGATCACAATAGGGATCAAGTTGAGAGCGGCCGGGTCGGCCAGTTCGGGGGATTCAGCTCCAGCTACATTGAAATATCTCAGGTTGACCGGTCGGAGTCCCCAGGCAACTGCCGAGGCAGCGGTCATCCACTCGCCGACGAGCTTGCTTTCTCCGTAGGGGCTGATTGGGTGGGCGGGCGTTGACTCCGTGACTGTTTCGATGTCAGGCATGCCATAAGTGGCGGCGGAAGATGAGAACACGAAGCGTTTGACGCCGCATTCCTCCATTGCGGATAACAGGGTTACCATTCCGCCGACGTTTTCCCGGTAGTAGAGCAGCGGGTTGGCCACTGATTCGCCAACTTGCTTGAGAGCGGCTATGTGTATGACCGCTTCAACTTCCCGGTCGCGGAAGACCCGGACCAACTGTTCCTGGGCGTCAGGTTCGGTGAGGTCCATTACAATTAGAGGCACTGCACCGACCCGCTCGGCGCGCCCCGTTGCCAGGTTGTCCACCACAACGACTTCGTAGTTACGCTGTCTCAGCAGGCTCACTACGTGGGCGCCGATATAGCCGGCACCACCGGTTACCAAAATGCTCATCTGTTGTGTTTATCCGTTTCTCTGCATTTGGCCCGACTCGGAACCGAGTCGGCGAACGTAGGATGTCAACCTAACTGCCGATTCCTCTGGTAGGTAGCCCGTGTTCTTGATTTTGCCCAAATCGAGTGTGCTATCCAGGGGGCGCTGCGCGCCCTGTTTGTCCGCGAAGTATTCTGCCGTGCTCACACCGCTCACTGAGTTTGGCGATTCTCCACATAGTTCGAATACAGAGGCCGCGATATCCGCCCAGGACTGCGCTGGGCCATCATTCGTGAGGTTATAGGTGCCATAGGGGGCTCCGGAAGTCAAAAGGTGAGCAATTCCAGCAGCGATGTCAACAGTAAAACTAAGGCGCCCGTGCTGGTCATTCACGACCGAAGGTTTTACCCCCTTTCGCGCGAGATTAGCCATAGTCCGGACAAAGTTGTTGCCTTCCCCGATAACCCAACTCGTCCTGATGATGTAGTGGCGGGGGACCACACTGACCACCGCGTCCCCGGCCGCCTTGGTCTGCCCATAGACACCAAGGGGGCTGAGCGGCTCCTCCTCGTCGTGGCTGTGCGAGGTGCCGTCGAAGACATAATCCGAGGAGACATGAACCAACGTGAGGTTATGCTCGACGGCGGTACGCGCCAGGTGCGCCACGGCGGTAACGTTGATGGACCAGGCAGCGCTGCGGCCCTCTGCCGTTTCCGCAGCATCCACTGCCGTGAAGGCTGCAGCGTTGACAATGGTGGAGTAGTTCTTCCAGTTCCTGCTCGTGAAACTTTCCGCACTGGTGAGGTCAAACTCTGCCCGGCTTGCGAACTCAACTGTTGCGTCGCCGTCGTACGTCTTGCGCAGTGCTTTACCCAGTTGCCCGTCCGCACCCACCACAAGGATCTTCCTCGCCGGCATTGGTGCAACGTCAGGCATCCTGGGGTGCGCCTTGTCCTTGTCCGAGAGCTCGGCCTGGGCAAGTGGAATCGGCCACTCAATCGCCGCTGTCTCATCTGCCAGGTTGAGGAAGGTGTACTGACCCTGCGCAGCTGCGGACCAGTGGTCATTCACCAGATAGGTGTAGGCCGTGTTGTCCTCGAGTGTCTGAAAGGCATTGCCGACACCTCGTGGAATGAAAATGGCCTGGCTCGGATCAAGCTCGGCGGTGAAGACGGCACCAAATGAGGGGCCCTCCCGAAGATCGACCCATGCCCCAAAGATGCGGCCGGTGGCAACCGAGATGAACTTATCCCAAGGCTCTGCATGGATCCCACGGGTGGTCCCGGCCTTTTCGTTGTACGAAATGTTGTTCTGGACCGGCCGAAAATCCGGAAGCCCAAGGGCAACCATCTTCTCGCGCTGCCAGTTTTCCTTGAACCAGCCGCGGTTATCTCCGTGCACCGGAAGGTCATAAAGAACGACGCCGGGAATGGGGGTTTCGTGGCCAGCAAGCTTCTTAGAGAACTCCAGCGACATGGATTACTGGCCCTGTTCCTTGTACTTTGCTTCGGTGGTGGCTTTCTGCGGTCGCCACCAGTCCTCGTTATCCCGGTACCAGGCAATGGTGTCTTCAATGCCTTCGTCGAAGTTGGAGAACTGGGGTTCCCATCCCAGTTCATCGCGCAGCTTGGTGGAATCGATGGCGTAGCGAAGGTCATGGCCGGGGCGGTCCACCACATGGTCGTAGGCGTCCGGCGACTGGCCCATGTGCTTGAGGATCAGTTCAACGACGTCCTTGTTGTTCTTTTCACCGTCGGCGCCGATCAGGTAGGTCTCGCCGATGGTTCCTTTCGCGATGATTGCAAGTACAGCGGATGAATGGTCATTGGCGTGGATCCAGTCCCTGACGTTCTCGCCTTTGCCATAGAGCTTGGGACGGATCCCGTCGATGACGTTGGTGATCTGCCGGGGAATGAACTTTTCCACGTGCTGGTACGGGCCGTAGTTATTGGAGCAGTTACTGATGGTGGCCTGCAGACCGAAGGACCGTACCCAAGCCCTGACCAGGAGGTCGGACCCGGCTTTTGTGGATGAGTAGGGGCTGGAGGGGTTGTACGGCGTTCGTTCGGTGAAGCGCTCCGGATCATCGAGTTCCAGGTCCCCGTAGACCTCATCGGTCGAGATGTGGTGGAAGCGCTTGTTGTGCTTGCGCGCCGCCTCAATCAGCGTGTACGTGCCGATGATATTGGTGTCCAGGAACGGGCGGGGATCGTGCAAGGAGTTGTCATTGTGCGATTCAGCAGCGTAGTGGACTACGACGTCGGAGTCAGCCACGAGGCCATCTGCAAGCACCGGGTCCGCAATGTCACCCTGGACGAAGGTGAAGCGTTCGCTTGGAAGCCCCCGCAACGACTCAAGGTTGCCTGCGTACGTCAACTTGTCCAGAACAGTTACGTGGTCATCGGTGTTTTCCAGGACATAGTGGACAAAATTTGAGCCAATAAAGCCGGCTCCGCCGGTCACGAGAAGTCGCTGCATAATTCCCTAGACTACCGGATTTGCTGCCGCTCCCAGCGAAGGGAAAGATGGTGGCATGCGCGGAATAATACTTGCCGGCGGAACCGGCTCCAGGCTTCATCCCATCACGCTGGGTGTCAGCAAGCAGCTGGTACCGGTCTACGACAAGCCGATGATCTACTACCCCCTGTCGACGTTGATACTGGCAGGGATCCGGGACATCCTTATCATCACCACTCCTCACGACGCGGAGCAGTTTGAACGTCTGCTGGGGGACGGGTCGCGATTCGGTGTCTCCATCACCTACAAGCAGCAGCCTTCTCCGGACGGGCTGGCACAGGCGTTTGTGCTTGGGGCTGACCACATCGGCGACGACAGTGTTGCCTTGGTGCTGGGTGACAACATTTTCTATGGGCAGGGGATGGGGACTCAGTTGCGCCGATTCAAAACGATCGACGGGGGAGCCGTCTTCGGATACTGGGTCAAGGACCCCTCCGCGTACGGTGTGGTGGAGTTTGACGACAATGGCAAGGCCCTGTCGCTGGAGGAGAAACCCCTGGCACCGAAGAGCCACTATGCGGTTCCGGGCCTTTATTTCTATGACAACAATGTGGTTGACATTGCAAAAAATTTGGAGCCGTCAGCCCGCGGGGAGTTGGAAATCACCGATGTGAACCGCATCTATTTGGAAGCCGGGAAGCTGCAGGTAGAAATCCTGCCGCGCGGCACCGCTTGGCTGGATACCGGGACTTTCAATGACCTCAACGATGCATCGAACTTCATTCGGACCGTTGAGAACCGGCAGGGTCTGAAGATTGGCGCCCCGGAGGAGATTGCCTGGAGGCTTGGATTCCTGACGGATGACGAGCTCCGGGAAAGGGCGGAACCCTTGGTTAAGAGCGGCTATGGGGCCTACCTGCTGGAACTCCTGGCTGAGAAGTAGGATTTTGGAGAGCAGAGACCTGGAAGAAGTGTGATGCGGCGCTCCGCCCTTCTTCCAGGCTCAGGCAAAACAATCCAGCAACAGGATGAAGATTCTGGGCTCCTGAAGCTGCGGTGAACGTTGAGCCCGGCCGGCACCCCGCACCCGCCCTGCCGGCCACCCACCAAGGCCAAATCGAACCGTCTAACCGCAGGATGACTGACCTGACGCGCCCTATGCCCAGACCTAGGATCAGGGAACGAGTGGAGGGCCGCTCTTCACCCGGCTCCACCACCCGGATGGGACCGCGTCACGTCGTGTTCCTCCCTAATCCCGGGCTCTATCCACTTGTCGGTTCAGTACGTAAGGGACCGGCACCCCAGCTGAGAGTTGTAAGCAGAGAAAACAGACAATGCAACTCCATACGTGCAGACGCTGTACTGTCCCCGTGCCGAAATGGGAACTGACGAAAGGTAGCCGTGGTCGCCTACAGTCTTAAGAACATTGTTTACATCAGGCCGCTTGAGATTTGCAGTAAAGGGGTAACCTCTCGTGCTCCCGTCCGGATACTTGATATAGACGTGGACGGGATTGGATATGCCGGGCAGAGCCGGGTCCAGAGTCCAGCCTTGAGTGGTTATTGTTGCTTGACCGTTTGAAACCTGGATGCTGGCACTGTCCAACGATCCCATCGTGGGCGGAGTGGACGATACCGAAATTGTGCGGCAGCCGAGTAGCGTGGGGCCGCTCGACAAGGGTGCTACTGCGACCGCTTGAACGCACACGGAATAGCTGCCAGTGGACGTGATTGGAAGATTCACCTGGAATCCATGATCACCTATAGTAGCAAGGGCACTGTTAACGTCCGGCCTCTTCAGATTCGCTGTGGCAGTGCTCGTAACGGGGGTGGTCACCGCCGCTCCATCTTTTGCCGAGATGTAGACGCTGACGGGGATGCTGGTTTCAGGTTGGTTGGGATCCAATGCCCAACCAGTAGCTTGCAGGTTTGCCGCGTTTGCAGTCAGACTTATAGACGCAGAGTCGTAGCTTCCCATGGGAGATGGGCTTGCCCCGACGGTCACGGTTTGGCAGCCAAGAGGTCGGTTTGCGTTCCGGCCTATCGCATACGTGCACGCCTGATAGGCACCCGGTGCGGTGACGGGAACCTGGTAGTCGAAACCGTGGTTTCCCGCCAGACCGGTAACCGACTGCACATCGGGCCGCGGGACATTGGCAGTCATCCGGTAACCGGTGGTAGTTCCGTTAGGAGCAGTAACATAAGTGTCGGCATAGGTGGAAGCACTCGGATCTGCAAGGTCCACTGCCCAGCCCTTCAGCTGGAGCGAGACCTTGTCTGTACCGCGGACCTGTCCCAGGCTGTCGAAGTTGCCGATAGACGTCTCGACTCCGGTGGCAGTAACGCTTTTACAGCCAAGTGGCGTATTGGCGAAAGTGCCGATGGAATAGGCGCAGGCCGTGTAGGTTCCGGATTTGCTGATCGGTATGAGACCGTCAAAACCATGTGAAGGGCCGTATCCGAAGACTTGGTCAACGTCTGGACGGGAGGTGTTGGCAGTCCACGGGTAACCTGTTGTGGTCCCGTCCGGCGCTGTTACATAGACGTGCGTCTGGTTGGAAACAGCTTTATTCGCCAAGTCCACAGACCACCCCCGGGCCCGGAGGGAAACCTGGGTGCCATTCCGGCTTACGGACAGCTCATCGTAGTTGCCAGTTGGAAGGGCAGCGCCCGCAAAGCGCTGGAGGGACGCGTAGTCGCCGTTCCATACATTTGAATCGCCTGCGAGTGGCCCGGTGCTGCTGTATTGCCACATGCTGTACGTGCTCCAGCTTGCAGGGACGGCGCCCGCATTGTCGCTGGGTGAGCTAGGATACGCGGCGACCCACAGTGGATAGTCCCCAAAGCCGGTCTGGCTCCCTAGACATTGGTTCCACCAGCTCGTGTTGGTGTAGATCACCGGCAGGCGGCCTGTCAGCGAGAGCATGGTGTTGCCAAAGTCCCGAACCCAGGAAGCGAGTTGGCTTCCGGACATGTCGTAGCAGGTATTGCCGAAGTAGAAGCCGTTGATCGTTCTGCCTGCATATGGATTGAACTCGAAGTCCAACACGGGCGGCATTGTGTAGCCGTCGGCTGACCATCCGCCGCCGTTATTCACGAAGTAGCGTGCCTGGTCCGCGCCTGAGGACCAGTTGGGAATGGCGAAGTGGTAGGCGCCACGGATCATGCCGACGTTCCGCGCTCCCTGGTACTGGGAGTTGAACAGATCATTGGTGAAGTAGTTGCCTTCTGAAGCCTTTACATACGCGAATCTGGCACCCATGTTCCATTGCTGCTGCCAGTCGACGCCTGTCTGGTGCCCGCTGACGTCAAGCCCCTGCACACCAAACGAGGGCATCCAGGTGCCTTGTGCGGTCAGCATTTCGGTGCTAAGCCTCCCGGCCGCGCCGGAGGTGGTTGCAGCGACTCTTGCCGAGCGCTGCCCCATCTCAGCTCCGCCCGGGCCAATGGCTTGGGCCATGGTCTGCGGGGAAGGAGTGGGGCTCGGTGACGTCGTAGGCAAGGGCACAGATGCCGGTGAAGAGGCCATCGACGTCGGCGCCGGATTCGGGGCGGCGGTCACGCTCGAACTTGGAGCGGGGGCAGTCGAGGGGACCGGGGCCGGCGTCACTTCCGAGGCAGAGGCGGCTCCGCTCAGACCTGGTCCTGCTACCAAGGAGCAGGCAAGTATTACGAGCCCAAAAGACTTCAGGACTGGGCGACGGGACTGAGACAGGTTCCGCTTCATATGTGCTCCGGAGACAATGGGGCGCTCCCCCGAGCGCCTCTTTGGATACTGCTCAGGTGAATTCCCCCAGGAAGGCACCTGATAGTGCTATTTCGATAAATAACGCGCTCACCATAGCACCCGTGTTACCAGCGGAACCAGTGATTCTGATGTTACTTATGTGAATCCTGTGGTCATGCCGATTCAATCCTGAGGCCTACTGGAGACAATCTTGAGGTTTGTCAGTTATCCACACAGCCGGAGGATGACTTGTTGCCGCCGGGCAAGCTCCCTAGGCTGTAGCCCAGTCGCACTGCCTCCACCGGGGGCGGCAGTTGTATGGGGGAACATATGGACGCGCTGGGAATTGTCGAGGACGAAGTCCGCGAGCTCATCCGCCGCCGTGGACTGGACCCGCTCAGGCAGGCAGGCGAGGTCCGGCGGTTGGTCGAAGCAGCCGTCACGGATTACGACGAACGGACTTTGATGGGGCCCCTGCCGCCCCTCGGCCCGCTTGATGCGGCCCGCCGGTTCCTCTTCGACGCCGTCGCCGGGTTCGGCGTACTCCAACCGCTCCTCGATGACCCGTCGATCGAGGAAATCTGGCTTAACGCACCCAACGAAATCTACGTGGCGCGCAACGGCGAGTCTGAGCTGACGTCGCTGAGCCTCACGGAACAGCAGGTGCGCGATCTCGTGGAGCGCATGCTCAAAAGCTCCGGCCGAAGACTGGATATGTCATCCCCGTTCGTCGATGCCGCGCTGCCGGACGGCTCAAGGCTGCACGTGGTGATTCCAGATGTCACCCGCCGTCACTGGGCAGTGAACATTCGCAAGTTCGTAGTGAAGGCCAGCCGCTTGGAACATTTGGTGGAGTTGGGCACGCTGACGCCGCAAGCAGCACGCTTTCTCGGCGCTGCGGTGTCCAGCGGCCTCAACATCCTCGTGTCCGGAGCAACCCAGGCAGGTAAGACCACCATGCTGAATTGCCTGGCCGCGAGCATCGGAAGCCGGGAACGGGTCATCACCGTCGAGGAGATCTTCGAGCTCCAGTTTCCCCTCCGGGATGTTGTGGGCCTCCAGTGCCGTCAACCGAATCTCGAAGGCGAGGGCGAAATTCCCCTCCGGCGCCTGGTAAAGGAAGCGCTGCGGATGCGTCCGGACAGGCTGGTGGTGGGGGAGGTGCGCGAAGCCGAAAGCCTGGACATGCTCATTGCCCTGAACTCGGGCCTTCCGGGAATGTGTACCGTCCACGCGAACTCGGCACATGATGCAGTCACCAAGATATGCACGCTCCCGCTCTTGGCGGGCGAGAACATTTCCAGTGCTTTCGTTGTTCCCACTGTCGCGTCCTGCATCGATCTCGTCGTGCACTGCAGCAGGCACCCTGAAGGACGGCGGCAAGTCACGCAGATCCTGTCGCTGGGCCGTCGCGTGGAGAACGGCGTTATCGAATCATCCCTGGTCTTTGGCCTGGAGGACGGCGCCCTGCACCCCCGCGCCAATGCCATGCCTTCGGCAGAGAAATTCTCGAGGGCCGGGTACGACGTCGCCGCTCTGCTGGATCCGCGATGACGGCCACGCTGGTGGGAACGCTCGCCGGGGTTGGCCTCTTCCTCATCTGGTGGTCCTGCTGGGAAACGCCAAACCGTGGTCACCGCGAGCGTAGGCCCGGTCGACTGGCTGACCTGCTCGCGGCCGCCGGGGTCGACAAAGTCTCTGCGCGCGGTCTTCTGGGGACGTGCCTTGGGCTGGGGATCTTTGTGGCACTGCTCTTTTACGCGCTTAGCCGCTCCTGGCCTATCGCCGGCTGTTTCGGGCTCTTCGGAGCGTGGCTGCCGATCACCATACTCCGCTGGCGGGCCAGGAAACGGACGGCAATGCTGCGCCAACTCTGGCCCGACGTCGTCGATCACTTGCGGTCTGCAATCCGGGCAGGCCTGCCCCTGCCGGAGGCCCTCATCCAACTTGGGGACAAGGGGCCCGAGGAACTGCGGCCCCTGTTTCGCGAGTTCGGTGCCGACTACCGCGCCGGCGGCCAGTTCGATGGTTCTCTGAACACGCTGAAACAGCGGCTGGCCGATCCGGTTGCTGACCGCATCATCGAAGCACTCCGGTTGACGCGCGAAGTAGGGGGCTCCGACCTGGGGAAGCTCCTGGGCACACTGGCTGAATTCCTGCGGGAAAACGCACGGACCCGCAGCGAGCTCGAGGCGAGGCAGTCCTGGACCATCAATGCCGCCCGGCTCGCCGTTGCTGCGCCGTGGATCGTGATGATCCTCCTCGCGACAAGGCCCGAGGCAATCCAGGCGTACAACACTCCCATGGGTGCCGCAGTACTGCTCGGGGGCTTGGTGGTCTCTTTGGTTTGCTACACGATCATGTTGAAGATCGGGGCGCTGCCGCAGGACGAAAGGGTGCTCCGATGATTGTCCCTTCTCCTGCAGCCTTGGCTTGTGGAATCGGCCTTGGCCTCGGTTTGTGGCTTGTGATTTTCCGGTCCCCTCCAATGCGCCCCTTGAGGCTGTCGGATCGGATTGAGCCCCAACTGAAGTCGCAGAACCTGGAGTCGCGACTTCTGCGCGCCGGTGAGCAGAACGTGACGCCATTCGGCCCTCTTGAACGGATCCTCCGTCCCGTCTTCCGTGACTGGCTGTCCGCCCTGGGAAAACTCAACCCCTCGCCCGGCGCCACCACGCGGCGCCTTGCCCAGGCTGGAAACAACAAGTCACCCATCGACTTCCGCGCCGAGCAGTTGCTGTGGGCCGCGGCCGGTTTCGTATTCGCCCTCACCGTCGTCCTCATTGGTGCCGCAGCGGGCAGGTTCAGCCCTTTCCTCGCGGCCGCGGTGATCATTGGCAGTGCTGCAGCGGGCTTTGTGCTGCGCGACTACTGGCTCGGCGTCCAGGTCCGACGACGGGAAACCCGGATTATGGCAGAATTCCCCAGCCTTGCCGAACTGATGGCCCTGGCGGTCGGCGCAGGGGAGAGTGCGACGGGCGCCCTGGACCGGGTCTGCAGAAGTGCGAAGGGCGAACTGTCCAAGGAATTCTCGAAGATCCTCGCGGAGACAAGGGCAGGCAAGCCCTTGGTCCTGGCCCTGCAGGAGTTCTCCGCGCGCACCGATCTTGCACCGCTGGTCAGGTTCGTCGACGGCATCATCGTAGCGGTGGAACGGGGGACACCCCTCGCAGACGTGCTCCGCGCCCAGGCGCAGGACGTACGCGATTCAGCGAAGCGCGACCTCATGGAAGCCGCAGGGAAAAAGGAAATCGCCATGATGGTGCCGCTGGTATTCGGAGTGCTTCCCCTGACGGTGGTATTCGCGGTGTTTCCCGGTCTCGCGGCGATCAACCTGGGCTTCTGACGATGAGTACAACCCGAAGCCCGCATTTCAGCAACACCTGCAAGTCCCCTCACCGAAACAGGAATAGGACGCAAAGATGAAAACCATGGGAATCCGCTGGGCGACGCTGTTTCTGTCCCTGGCCGCCTTGCTGCAGCTCCAGATGATCCGGGCTGTTCGCCCGCACCCGCGTCAGGCCGCACAGTGCAACGTCGGTTCCGATCACGGCCGGGAGGCGCCGGCACCCGCATGCGATCATCCGGAGCGCGGCGACGTACCGGGCTGGGTGATGATTACGTTAATGTCAGCGGTTCTGGTGGCAGCCCTGCTGGCGCTCGCAGGCCCTGCACTTGAGGCCATGTTCAACCAGGCAATGGACAAGGTGGGGAACTGAACCATGAGGAGGGCTGCTCCCCGCACGGCTGAGCAGCCGGCGCTGTCCCGGGCAGGCGAGCGGGGATCGGCCGTGGTGGACTTCGTCCTGGTCGGCGGGCTGCTGACGATGTTCTTCCTGGCGATAGTCCAGCTGACCCTGGTCCTCCACGTCAGGAACACCCTCATCGATGCTGCCGCGTCCGGGGCGCGATACGGAACCCTCGCTGACCGCAATGCCTCCGACGCCGAAGAACGGACCCGCAGCCTCATAAGCCTGGCCCTCAACCCGGGCTTCGCGGAACAAATCAGTTCCAAGGAAGTGAACGTCAGCGGCATGCGCACCCTGGAAGTCACGGTCCGCTCTCCCATGCCTGTCATTGGTCTCATTGGACCGCGGGACCTGCTGGAGGTGAAAGGGCATGCAGCTGTCCAGCCCTGACCCATTCACCCGGAAAACAACGCCCGGCTACCACCCCGTACTGGGCGCCAAGGCGCACCTGCACTTCCGGACCCGGCTGGCAGAAGCACTCTGCCGGGAGCGGCCCGGGGACACCGGCCCGGGGAACCCATCCCAGGAGTCCGCGCCCGCCCGCAGGGAAGGCGGGAACCAGCCGGGCCCGGCCCATGAACAGGGAAGCGCAGTGGTCGAATTTACGTTCCTTGCACTCCTGCTGATGGTTCCGCTGGTGTACTTCGTGATCACCGTCGGGCAGATCCAGGGAGGCTCCTTCGCCGTGGTGGGCGCCGCGGACCAGGCAGCGAAGGTCTACGTGGCCCAGCCTGATGCCTCAACCGCCCAGGCTGCAGCCGAGCAGGCGGTGGCACTCGCCCTCTCGGATTTCGGTCACCAGGCGGACCGGGCCAGCATGACCACCGCCTGCAGCCCCGCAGGCTGCCAGGCGGCGGGCAGTACGGTAACAGTGACGGTGAGCCTGAGTGTGCCGCTGCCGTTCATCCCCTTTGCCGAGGGGCTGTCCGCCACAGAGGTTCAAGCGTCATCCTCCCAGCTGGTAGGGCGGTACCGGTGAAGCGCAGGGAACCGGACGAGAACGGCCAGTTGATGGTTATGATCCTCGGCTACGTGGTCCTGGCGCTCCTGGTGGCGACGGTGGTCATCGGAATATCCGCCGTCTATCTGGAGCACAAGCGCCTGCTGTCCCTGGCGGACGGGGCATCGCTTGCTGCTGCCGACAGCTACACGCTGGGGGAAGTCTCATCACAGGGCGGCAGCCCCTCGGCAGTCCTCAACCCGGCCCGCGTCCGGAACGTGGCCGCCGACTTCGTTGCCAGGAGCCCTGCGTCGCAACGTTTCTCCAGCCTTGCCGTTGCGGGGGCAACGGGTACGCCGGACGGTTCCACCGCCGTCGTGGTCCTCACAGCGGACGTCCACCCGCCTGTGGTGAATTTCCTGATACCCGACGGCATCCCCATTGAGGCGACGTCAACCGCGCGCTCGCGGTTGGCCCGGTAGGACGCAGGCCGCCGAGGCCGCCGGTATCCCCCGATAGCGTAGGCTTAAACCACCATGGCCAATATTGATTTTTCCGCTGAAATCCGCGCGCTCCGCGCCACCTACGAGTCCATCGAACGCGTCACCGACGTGGAGGCGCTCAAGGAAGACATCGCCGAACTCAGCGAGCGGGCGGGGGAGCCAAACCTTTGGGACGATCCCGCGGCCGCGCAGAAAGTCACTTCCCGGCTGTCCCACCGCCAGTCTGAACTGGAGCGCCTCACCAACCTGGAGTCCCGGATCGACGACCTCGAGGTCCTGGTGGAACTCGGGCAGGACGAGGACGACGCCGACTCGATGGGGGAGGCCGCTGCCGAACTCGAGTCCATCAAGAAGGCCCTCAAGGACCTGGAAGTGGTCACCCTGCTGTCCGGCGAATACGACGAACGCGAAGCTGTGGTCTCCATCAGGGCCGGTGCGGGCGGCGTGGACGCGGCGGACTTCGCCGAAATGCTCATGCGCATGTACCTCCGCTGGGCTGAGCGGCACGGCTACCCCACCACGGTCATGGACACCTCGTACGCGGAGGAAGCCGGACTGAAATCAGCCACTTTTGAGGTGAAGGCGCCGTATGCGTACGGCACGCTCAGTGTGGAAGCCGGCACCCACCGCCTTGTCAGAATCAGCCCGTTTGACAACCAGGGACGCCGCCAGACGTCGTTCGCGGCCGTTGAAGTCATTCCGCTGATCGAGCAGACAGACTCGATCGAGATCCCGGACAACGAAATCAGGGTGGACGTATTCCGTTCCTCCGGCCCGGGCGGCCAGTCGGTCAACACCACGGACTCTGCCGTCCGCCTCACCCACATCCCCACCGGCACCGTGGTCTCCATGCAGAACGAGAAATCGCAGCTGCAGAACCGCGCAGCTGCCATGCGCGTGCTGCAGTCCCGGCTCCTGCTGCTGAAGAAGGAACAGGAGGACGCGGAAAAGAAGGCGCTGGCCGGCGACGTCAAGGCCTCCTGGGGCGACCAGATGCGCTCCTACGTCCTGAACCCGTACCAGATGGTGAAGGACCTGCGCACCGAACACGAGGTGGGCAACACGTCCGCGGTGTTCGATGGCGAGATTGACGATTTCATCGACGCGGGCATCCGCTGGCGCACTGACAACCGCAACGCTGAAAAGTAGGCCGTCCTCCCGGGTCCTCCCGGCTGGCCGCCGGCTGATCCGGCGACACGCGCCCGAAAGCCCGCCCAACCGCCGGCCATCCTGCGTATAGTCGAGGGGCCGGGGCCCTACTTTCCCCAAACGAAAACCCGTGCACCGGCTGCAGAACTGGGCTGCATCAGACGGATCAGCCATGCCCTGCAGGGTACTTAGGGCCATGATCCGATTCGAAAATGTCACCAAGGTTTACGACCAGAAAGCCCGACCGGCACTGGATTCCGTCAATCTTGAGATCGACCGCGGCGAATTCGCCTTCCTCGTAGGTGCTTCCGGTTCCGGGAAGTCCACCTTCCTCCGGCTGGTGTTGAAGGAAGACCGCGCCACCTCCGGTGCCGTGTACGTCGCCGGCCAGAATGTCGCCAAGATTTCCAGTTGGCGCGTTCCCCGCCTCCGGCGCGGCATCGGCGTCGTCTTCCAGGACTTCCGGCTCCTGCCGCAGAAGAACGTGTTCGCCAATGTCGCATTCGCCATGCAGGTCATCGGCAAGAGCCGCAGCGTGATCCGCGACACCGTCCCCGAGGTCCTCAAAACAGTCGGACTCGAAGGCAAGGAACACCGCATGCCGCACGAGCTGTCCGGCGGCGAGCAGCAGCGCGTGGCCATCGCGCGCGCCGTTGTCAACCGGCCCGGAATCCTCCTCGCAGACGAGCCGACGGGAAACCTTGACCCCACCACGTCCATGGGAATCATGGGCGTGCTGGACAAGATCAACCAGAACGGAACCACAGTGGTGATGGCCACCCACGACGACGATATCGTCAACGAGATGCGCAAGCGGGTGGTGGAACTCAAGAATGGCGTGGTGATCCGCGACGAAGCCAGGGCCTTGTACACCTCGATGATCCCCGTCGTCGGCCAGTCACGGCGCCTGAAGGACGCCAGCGGCAGGGAAACGCCCGACGCCGGTCTTCCGGGCAGCGGCGCCGAAGGCGAGGCCCAGCGGTGAGGCTCGCATTCATTCTTTCCGAGATCGGCAGCGGCCTGCGCCGCAACCTTTCCATGGTGGTCTCAGTCATCCTGGTCACGTTCGTGTCCCTCACGTTCGTGGGCGCGGCCGGCATGCTGCAGATGCAGATCAACCAGATGAAGGGCTATTGGTACGACAAGGTCCAGGTGGCCATCTTCCTTTGCAGCGAAGGTTCGACGGCGCCGGGTTGCGCCTCGGGGCCCGTCACCCCTGAGCAGCAACAGGGCCTGAACGCGCTCCTGGAGTCACCGGCCGTGGCGCAGTACATCAATGACTTCCAGTTTGAGTCCAAGGATGAGGCCTACAAGCACTTCAAGGACCAGTTCTCCAACTCGCCCATCGTTGATTCCGTGACGCCGGACCAGTTGCCGGCATCGTTCCGGATCAATATGAAGGACCCGGAGAAGTACCAGATCATCAGCGAGACCTTCTCCTCCCAACCGGGCGTGGAAACGGTGATTGACCAGCGCCAGCTGCTCGAACGCCTCTTCTCGGTGATGAACGGGGCTTCCCTGGTGGCAGTGGGCATCGCAGGTGTGATGATCGTCTGCGCGATCCTGCTGATCGCCACCACCATCAGGCTCTCTGCATTCAGCAGGCGCAGGGAGACCGGAATCATGCGGCTTGTCGGTGCATCCAAGACCGTCATCCAGTTGCCGTTCATCCTCGAGGGCGTCATAGCGGCGGTCATCGGTGCAGCCCTGGCCTCGGGCACCCTGTGGGCAGTAGCGCAGTTCTTCCTGGGCGACTACATGTCCCGCCAGTACCCTGACACGGCCTTCATCTCCTCCGGCCAGACCCTGATCCTCGCACCGGCGCTGCTGGTCCTTGGCGGATCCTTGGCAGGAATTTCGTCTCTCTTGACCTTACGCAGATATTTGCGCGTTTAGGCTGTGCACACCGACCGAGGAATGCCCATGAACGTAACTGATCAGACCTTGCACCGCCCCCGGCACAGCCGCGGGCGGTCCGCTGCCCGCCGTCTGGGGATCGTCAGCGGCGTGCTCACCCTCATCCTTTCCGCCGGCATGGCCGTTGCGACTCCTGTGGCGTTCGCAGACGACCTCGAAGACCGCAAGGCTGCGCTCGAGGCTGAAGCTGCCCGTGTCCAGGCGTCCCTGGAGTTTGTCGATTCCCGGATTGCCAAAGCTGCCGGTGACCTGGTGATCTACCAGGGCCAGTTGCCGGGTGCCCAGCAGGCGCTGCTTGAGGCCCAGGGTCGGGTAGCCGGCGCGGTCAAAGAAGTCGAAGCCCTGTCGGCCCGCGTGGACATGGCCCAGCAGAACAAAGCCAAGATCACCCAGCAGCTGGAAACAGACAAGCAGAAGATCGCGGACACCAAAAAACTGATCGGGCAGATCGCCACCCAGGCCTACAAGTCCGGCGGCGTTCCCTCCAACCTGTCTCTCTTCTTCGGTTCCAACAGCGGCAGCAGCCTGACCGAAACCATGGACCTCGCGGACCAGGCCATGCGCAGCCAAAACGCTGCCATGGACAAGCTCAGCCAGCAGAATGCCACCAACGTCAACTCCGAAGCCCGGCTTCAGGCCGTTGAAGCGGAAATCAAGGACCTTAAGGCCAAGGCAGATGCCGCCCTGGAGCGGGAGAAGGCAGCCCGCGATGAGGCTGCGGCCAAGAAGGCCCAGGTTGACCAGCTGATTGCCGACACCACCCGGCTCGATGCCGAGCTCCAGGCGGCCAAGCCCGGGATCCAGGCGCAGCTCGCCGGCGTCCAGGCCAACCAGAACCAGGTGGCCAACGAAATTGCTGAACGTGACCGCAAGGCCCGCGAGGCGTGGGAAGCAGAACAGCGCCGGCAGGCTGAGGCCGCAGCTGCAGCCGCTGCCGCTGCCGCTGCGGCAGCGAACCGCCCCGCCCCGCCCGTCCAGCCGTACGTACCGCCCGCGGCCGGCTCGCCGTCGGCCTTTGGCCTCCGCCATCCTTTCGACGGCAGCATCCCCATCACTTCCGGCTTTGGGTACCGCACCACTCCGCCGGGAACGATCGACTTCTACGGCACCGGCGGCTACATGCACACCGGCATCGACTTCGGTGCCGCCTGCGGCACCCCCGTGTATGCGGCAGCCGCCGGGGAGGTCTTCAGCTCCGGGTGGAACTCCGCCGACGGTGGCGGGTGGCGCGTCAAGATCGATCATGGCGTGATGCAGGGCAACACCCTGACCACCATCTACTACCACAACTCGAGCATCGTGGTCTCAAACGGGCAAAGGGTCTCGCAGGGCCAGCTGATCGCCTACTCGGGCAGCACCGGCAACTCCACCGGCTGCCACGCCCACTTCGAAACCTGGCTCAACGGCAGGGCTGTGGACCCCATGGGCCTACTGTAGGGCACAAGCGCCGCTGCCGTAGACTTGTATAGCTCCGGGCCGAAGGCCCGGAGGCATCCGACCTGAACCCGAGGAGTTTTCCCGTGCCCAAAGAAAGTGGCCGTAAGGTGGTGGCCACCAACCGCAAGGCCCGGCACGACTATCACGTGCTGGACACTTACGAGGCCGGCATCGCACTGATGGGCACCGAGGTGAAGTCGCTGCGCGAGGGCCACGCCTCGATGGTGGACGGATTCTGCACGTTCTACAACGACGAACTGTGGATGGAAGCAATCCACATTCCCGAGTACAACCAGGGCAGCTGGACCAACCACGCTGCGCGCCGCCGCCGTAAGCTGCTGCTGCACCGCGAGGAGCTCATCAAGATTTCCCGCAAGGTCCAGGAAGCCGGCTACACCATCGTGCCGCTCCAGCTGTACTTTGTGGACGGCCGGGCCAAGGTGGAAATCGCCGTTGCCCGCGGTAAGCGTGAGTACGACAAGCGGCAGACACTGCGGGAACAGCAGGACAACCGTGAGGCCCAGCGCGAGATGCGCGAGCGCAACCGCCGGCGCTAGGAATTATTTCGGCAGGGCGTGCGTTAGTATGGATAGTCCGGCAGGCTTGCCAGCCGGTTTGGTAACAAAATACGGGGATGATCGGTTTCGACGGTGTTAGTCGCGACAGGTGAAGCGGGCCGAGGATGCAGAATTATCTCGTAAACGCTTTCTGCAAACCAATAAGTGCCGAATCTAAGCGCACTGACTTCGCTCTTGCTGCCTAAGCAGTAAGACAGTCCGTCAGCCCGGGGTTGCTATCGCCCCGGATCCTGGCGTCATTTAGATAGCCACTGCTGTTTGCTCCCGTCATCGGAGTAAACGGGACTTTTAGATGACTGGGCCCGGATCAGCCAGCTGTTTGCGGCATGGCTGGGGCCGAGAAAATCCGACGCAAACTGCGCCCGGAGAAGCCCTGACAACACGACATCGGACGGGGGTTCAATTCCCCCCATCTCCACCCCGGCGGGCCGGACATCCACAGGATGTCCGGCCCACCCTTGTGAAACACCCCGGTCTTCGGACCGGGGTGTTTTTCTTTGCCATGATCCACGCCCGGGCCCAAATGCTCTACCGGGGCGGACCGGCATGCAGGTACCGTCCACATATGCACAACGATCCGCCACAACCGCCTACGGAAGTCCTGGATGCCGGAACGTGCTGGGACCTCCTGCGCGGCGTCTCCGTCGGCCATCTGGCTGTCCTGGTGGACGGGTATCCGGAAGTCTTCCCCGTCAACTACAAGGTGGATCAACAGTCAGTTGTTTTCCGCACCGGGGAAGGAACGAAGCTGCGGGCCGCCGGGGGACCACTCGCCGTCGCCCTTGAAGCCGACGGCCACGACGATTCCCAGGCATGGAGCGTGCTGGTGAAAGGCAGGGCAGTCATCCTGGAGCCCTCAAAAGAGCTCCTGACCGGGGCCGGCCTCACGTTGTTTCCCTGGCAGGCCGGAGAAAAGGACCACTTTGTCCGCATCGTCCCCACGTCCGTCAGCGGCAGGCGCTTCACCATCACGTCACCGCTGACATGGTGGAACCATGTGGGGCAATCCGCAGGCAGGGACACCGCGTAGCCGCCGGCGGGCCCATCGGCCCTTTGCTGGACGACTCCTTGCTGGTACCACTGACCTATGATCGCGTCCCCTACCGCCGCTGCTGCCAAGCCTCCTTTTGACGCCGTCATTTTCGACCTGGACGGGGTGGTAACCAACACGGCGCTGGTCCACCAGGCCGCCTGGAAGGACGCGTTCGACCGGATCCTGCAGGACCCGAGGATTCCCCCTGGTACCAACCGTGCCCCGCTCAGCAGGGCGGACTACCTCACCTTTATCGACGGCATGCCGCGGGAGGAAGGGGTGGTGCGGTTCCTGGCAAGCAGGGGAGTACATCTCGAGAAAGGCCAGGAGGCGGATGAGGCCGGAGCCTGGACCGGATTCGGCCTGGGCCGGTGGAAGAACGCACTGTTCCTGGAACACCTCGAGCGGGACGGCGTCCAAAGCTACCCCGGGACGCTGCAGCTGCTGCAAAGGCTTACAGGCGCGGGAGTTCCAACGGCCGTGGTCACCTCAAGCCGGAATGCGGCCTCTGTCCTGGACGCAGCGGGTATCCAGGGCTTCTTCACCGTCGTCATGGACGGAGCCACTGCGGCAAGTCTTGGGATGCAGGGAAAGCCCGCCCCTGATGTCTTTCTGGCGGCGGCAGCGAGGCTGGGAGTCGCTCCCTCACATGCCGTGGTGATTGAGGACTCCGCTGCAGGCGTTGAGGCCGGGCGGCGGGGCGGTTTTGGCCTCGTGGTGGGAATCGATCGCAGTGGCAGCCGCCGCCAGCTGGAGGCGGCGGGAGCGGGCACTGTGCTTAATGACGTGGGTGAACTGGACCTGGGGCTGATCATCGGCAACGCCTGGCACCTCGCCTACGAAGGATTCGATGCCCTGCACGAGGGACACCGGGAAGCACTGACCACCTTGGGCAACGGGTACATGGGGATCCGCGGAGCCGTGCCCGAGGGGGGTCCGTTCAGTTACGCCGGTATGTACCTCGCCGGTGTCTACAACCGCGTCATGGTGAATGCGGCCGGCGAAATGCTGCTCGAGGAACACATGGTCAATGCGCCGGACTGCCTTCCTTTGGATATCCGCCTGGACGGCCAGGAGTGGTGGTCAGAGGGCGGCATGACCCCGGTCCGCGAACGCCGGGTCCTTGATCTCAAAAGGGCTGTGCTGGAGCGCCGCCTGCTGTTGAAGGGCGGGGACGGCCGCCGCATAGAGGTGGTTCAAACCCGCTTCGTATCCATGGCCGAACCACATCTGTTGGTGCTCGAGACGACTGTCACCGCACTGGGCTGGAGCGGAGCAGTGGAGGTTCGCAGCGGGATCAACGCCGGTGTCCGCAATGCCAACCTGCCGGAACGCGCCCAGGGGTCCGATGTCCATCTGGCTGACAGGACGGCCCCGCAGTGCGCGGACCAGGACCTGCCCCCGGACGCGGCCTCCGTCGTCGAAGTTGAAACCACCCAAAGCCTGATCCGCATCGCCGCAGCCTACCGGACCCATGTATCTCCCCAAGCAACGGCCATTGAGGACGGCAGGAAAGGGGCCTTCCATTTCCGCACCCTGCTGCTTTCCCTGGACGCCGGTACCGCAGTTCGGATCACCAAGACGGTAGCCGTGGTGACATCCCGTGACCGTGCCATCTCTTCCCCGGAAACGGGCGCCCGCGCAGTGTTGGACCGGGCAGGCGGGGATTTCAATGCCCTCCTTGCGGCCCATGAGGAAGCATGGCGGCGGGAACTCCGTCCATTCCTGGTGGAGATCGACGCTCCCGTCCAGGTACGCCTGGTCCTAAACCTGCACATCTTCCATCTCCTGCAGACGCTGACGCGCCACACCGCCGAACTGGATGCCGGTGTCACTGCGCGCGGACTCCACGGCGAGGGCTACCGCGGCCACGTCTTTTGGGACGAACTGTTTGTCCTGCCTGTCCTCACGTCAAGGACGCCCGATATTGCCCGTTCCGTCATTGAGTACAGGTGGCGGCGGCTTCCCGCCGCACGGCATGCAGCATCGTTGGCCGGGCTGGCGGGAGCAAAGTTCCCTTGGCAAAGCGGCAGCGACGGGAGCGAGGAAACCCCGAAATGGCTGTACAACGACAGGTCCGGCAGATGGGTCCGGGACTACTCGCATCTGCAGGTGCACTCCGGCCTGGCGGTCGCCTTCAACGCCTGGCAGTACTTCCAGGCAACCGGGGACAAGCTCTGGCTGCTTCAGAAGGGGGCTGAACTGGTCATTGAGGTTGCCCGCTTCTTCTTCTCGTTGGCGGCATACGACCAGGATGGTGCGCGGTATCACGTTCGTGGCGTTGTGGGCCCGGATGAATACCACACGGCATATCCCGGCCGCGACGAACCAGGGTTGAATGACAATGCCTACACGAACGTCATGGCGGCGTGGGTTTGCTCCCAGGCCGCGGGGATCATGGCATTCCTGCACGGCAGTGAGCGCGCCGGGCTGATGGACCGTCTTGGCGTCACGGATGAGGAAGCGGCCGGGTGGGAACGTTTGGGGACCACGATGTATGTGCCCTTTCACAGAGACGGGGTCATCAGCCAGTTTGAGGGCTACGAGCAGCTGAAGGAGCTCGACTGGGAACATTACCGCGACACCTATGGTGACATTGAGCGGCTGGACCTGATCCTGGAAGCCGAAGACGACGAAACCAACGGCTACAAGCTGGCAAAGCAGGCAGACGTCCTGATGCTTCCATACCTCCTGGGACACGAGGGGCTGCTCACCGTCCTGCAACGCCTGGGCTACGGGTTTACGCACGAGCAGCTCAACCGGACCATCGAGTACTACCTTGCCAGGACCGCCCATGGTTCGACATTGAGCCGCGTTGCCCACGCCTCCGTGCTGGCCGGAGTTGACGCCGACCGGGCCTGGGACAGCTTCCGTGAAGCGCTCGACGCCGACCTCGACGACACGCAGCACGGCACCACGCGCGCGGGCATCCATTTGGGTGCGATGGCTGGAACCATCGACGTGGTGCAGCGCAGCTTTGCGGGGCTAAGGTTTAGCGGCGACACCATCCTGTTTGCTCCCAACCTGCCCACAGGGCTGCGCGCGGTTGCCTTTGATGTCCTGTACCGGGGACACCGCCTTCGCATTCATCTTAAGGACGGGGACATGAGCATCGCCTCGGCACCCGGTGACGCCGGGCCCATCAAAGTGCACGTGGGTGGCCAGGACGTGGGCCTCCCTCCCGGCGAGACCCGGCATTTTCCGCTGCCTTCCATGGCTTCCGGGGTGGCGGCGTCATGAAGCGGCTGGGGATCCTTACCAGCGGGGGTGACTGCCCGGGAGTCAACGCGGTTATCCGGGGAGCCGTGCTGGGCGGTGACGTTGCGCATGGGTACGAATTCCTGGGATTCCGGGATGGGTGGCGTGGTGTCCTGGAACAGGACGTTGTTCCTTTACCCCGGACGAGCGTCCGGGGGATTTCGCGCCTGGGCGGAACCATCCTGGGCACGTCCAGGACCAATCCGCTGGTAGGGAAGGGGATCGACGGCGTACGCGCCTGCGTCCAGCGCAACGGCCTCGACGGACTGATTGCCATCGGGGGAGAGGGCACCTTGGCGGCGGCCCGCGAACTGTGCGGACAGGGCATCAATGTGGTGGGGGTGCCCAAGACCATCGACAATGACCTCGGCGCCACGGACTACACGTTCGGCTTTGATACAGCGGTCCAGACTGCCACCGAGGCCATCGACCGCTTGCGGACTACAGGCGAATCCCACCACCGGTGCATGGTTGCCGAAGTCATGGGCCGCAACGCCGGCTGGATAGCGCTGCATTCGGGAATGGCTTCCGGCGCACACGCCATCCTGATGCCTGAGCATCCCGTGTCCCTGGACCAAATTTGCTCGTGGGTACTTTCCGCCCGTGACCGTGGCAGGGCGCCCCTTGTCGTCGTGGCCGAGGCCTTCGCCCCCGAGGGCCACCCAGCCCCTTACGCCCCCCGCGGCCTGGATACTTTCGGACGACCGCGCCTGGGAGGCATCGGGTTGCTGCTTGAAGGGGAACTTCAGATAAGGACCGGCATAGAAACCCGTGCCACAGTCCTGGGCCACATCCAGCGCGGTGGCGAGCCCACCGCCTTCGACCGTGTTCTTGCCACCAGGCTGGGCCTGGCTGCTGTCGAGTCAGCGGCGGCAGGAAGATGGGGCACCATGGTGTCGCTCCGTGGCACCGACATCGTGAACGTTGGCCTCGAGGAAGCGCTGGGGGCACTGAAGGTGGTGCCGGAGGCGCGCTACCAGGAGGCCGCTGTCCTGTTCGGCTGACTTTCCTCCGGCCGGAGCCGGAGGACGGCGGATCCCGTAATCCTGTCGGCTGCCAGGTCTTCCAAAGCCCTGTCCGCAGCCTCGAACGGATAGGCGGTGGTGGTGATGGCTAGGGAAAGCCGGGCCGCGAGGGCCAGGAACTCACGCCCGTCGGCCCGGGTATTGGCCGTCACGCTGCGCACCTGGCGTTCGAAGAAGAGTTCCCTGCCGTAATCCAGGGAGGGGATGCCGCTCAGGTGGATCCCGGCGATGGCCAAGGTCCCGCCACGGTCCAGGGCACGCAGCGCCACCGGGACCAGGCCTCCCACCGGGGCGAACAGAATGGCAGCATCGAGCGGTACCGGCGGGCTGTCGTACGCGTCTCCCGCATACTCGGCTCCCAACTCCAGTGCGAGCGCCCGGGCATTTTCAGAACGCGTCATCACGAACACGGAGGCGCCCTGCTTGAGGGCAAGCTGGGCCGTAATGTGCGCAGAGCTGCCGAAGCCGTAGATGCCCAGGCGCCCGCCAACGGGCAGGGCGGCGCGCTTCAGGGCCCGGTATCCGATGATCCCGGAACAGAGCAGCGGGGCGGCTTGTTCGTCGGTGAAGACCGGGGGTACCGGGTAGGCAAAATCCTCTGCGACAGTCATCTGCTCGGCAAAGCCGCCATCCCTGTCCCATCCGGTGAACACCGGCGAGAGGCACAGGTTCTCGTCGCCGCGGCGGCAGTAGTCACAGCGGCCGCAGACACCGCCCAGCCATGCCACCCCGACCCTGTCACCGGCCCTGAAGCGGGAGCAGTCCGGCCCCGTTTCAATGACGACGCCGACTGCTTCGTGCCCGGGCACCACCTGCGGGTGCCGCGGAGGCAGATCTCCCTCAGCGAGGTGGAGGTCGGTGCGGCAAACGCCGCAGACGCTTACTTCCACCAGGATTTCACCGGCTGCCGGCCGGGGCGCGGCGCGGATCCCCTGTACCAGCGGATGGGTGGACACGGCACCGGGCTCATTCACCCACCATGCGCGCACTGTTTCTCCTGCCTGGAGCCTGCTGGCCCGTGCCTCGTGGCGGCCCGCCTACTCGAAGCCGGCCCGGGTTGCGTCGTCCAAGGGGGTCTGCCACAAAAGCGGGGCGCTCACGGTGAAGCGCCGTCCCGTTACCGACTCCGGCGTGATGCGGATGAAATGCTCCTGCCTAACGCCCTGCCAGGGAAACAGGGCCCGTCGGATGTTATCAAGGTCAGGTCCTGTCGGCGCTGTGTCAACAGCCTTGCCTTTGACCACGACGCTCCAGGCCAGGCCGAACTGTGCGCTGACAGCATCCGCTTCCAGCGCCACGGTGGCGTCCGACTGGATGGCCTGCTGCTTGGTGCCGGCGCCGGTCCGGAAAACCAGCGTTTGGCCGTCCACCTTGTAGTTGACGGGAAAGACATCGGGATGGCCATCGGTGATGACGGCAAGCCGCCCCACCCCGGTTTGGCCGAGGAGCGTCCAGCACTCTTCCGCATCGAGGATTTCCGGGACAGGTACGTTTGTGTTGTCAGTCATAGGCCACAGCGTAGGCAACTCTCCGGCGTCCGGAAAGGGCATAAAGGCCCGGCGAAAAAGGAAGGACCTATGGCACTTGGGACCCGCCCGGCACGGTGGGATGCTGTGGGATGCCTGCTGGGGCTGCACAGTCGGCGCAAGCCGCCCGGCACGCCACAGGGCCGGCCTTCAGCCAAAGGAGAATCCCATGAAAGCCCTCGTCTATGGCGGACCCGGGGAGAAGTCCTGGACCGACGTCCCGGACCCCAGGATCCAGCAACCCGGTGACGCCATCGTCAAAGTCGACACCACCACCATCTGCGGCACGGATTTGCACATCCTCAAAGGTGACGTTCCCGCCGTCGAAAAGGGGCGCATCCTGGGCCATGAGGGCGTAGGAACCGTCGTGGAAACCGGTCCGTCCGTCACCGGCCTGAAGATAAACGACCGCGTCATCATCTCCTGCATCAAATCCTGCGGCCACTGCGCCAACTGCAGGACGGGCCTCTATTCACACTGCCTCGGGGCCGAAGGCGCGGAAGGCACCGGGTGGATCTTCGGCCACCTGATCGACGGGACCCAGGCGGAGTATGTCCGGGTTCCCTATGCCGAAAACTCGCTGCACCTGCTGCCTGAGGGCGTCAGCGACGAGCAGGCGGTGATGCTGTCCGATATTCTTCCCACCGGGTTCGAAATCGGCGTCCAGTACGGCCGGGTCAAGCCGGGCGACAGCGTAGCCGTGGTCGGTGCCGGGCCCGTGGGACTGGCGGCGATCACCACAGCCGGGCTCTATGGGGCTGCCACCGTGGTGGCCATCGACCTGGACGCCAACCGCCTCCAAAAGGCGATGGCGTTCGGCGCCACGGACACTGTCCTCTCGGGCAGCGGCAATTGGAAGGAACAGGTCATGGCCCTGACCGGAGGGCGCGGCGTCGACGTCGCCATCGAGGCCGTGGGCGTCCCCGCGACCTTTTCCATGTGCACCGGGATAGTACGGCCCGGCGGATCTGTGGCCAACGTGGGGGTGCATGGAAAACCAGTGGAACTGCATCTGGAAAATCTATGGATCCAGAACATCAACATCAGCATGGGCCTGGTGAATACCAACACAACGCCGATGCTGCTCAGGCTCGTGGCCCAGGGGAAGATCAAGGCGGAGAAATTCGCCACGCACCACTTCGGCTTCGACCAGTTCCTCGACGCCTACGACACGTTCTCCCGGGCTGCCGAGACCAAGGCGCTCAAGGTGATTCTCACGTCGTAACGTCCTGGCTGGAACTGCACGTCCTGACGGGAACTGCGGAGGGTTGCCGGGGGCCTAGAGCCAGTCCGCGGAGAAGTCGACCGGCGGCCACCACCGAGTGCGCGACCGCACGGCAAAACGCCGCCCAGTGATGTCCGTGGGGGTAATGGCCACCAGATGGTCCTTGATACCCGGCTCCCACGGTTCCCGGTCGGCATCGCCGTCCGGCAAAGCCATCCGTTCCTCATCGAAGGGTTCCGGCCGGCCTTTGGCCACTACGCTCCAGACTTCCGTGGCGTACGGATTGAGCCCGTCCACTTCGAGCGCAGCAACTGCCCCACTGAGCAGGGCGCGCAGCTTGGTGCCCGGTGCCGTGCGGAACACCAGCGTTTCTCCGGTAACGGAAAAGTTCACGGGAAAAATCTCGGGCACATCACCGTTGATGACTGCCAGCCGGCCGATGTAGGAGGACCGAAGATACCGCCAGCATTCGTCATGTTTCAACAGTTCGGTCCGGGACCCGGCAGGCGAATCAGTCATGCTACCGATCCTAGAGCCTTGACAGCAGCCGCGCACGGGTGGGTACAGGACCCGGTGTGGCGCCCGGACGTTGGAACAGGAACGTCAACCCACATCTCCTGAAGAGGGATTCGACCCCCACGCAGGCGGCGATGACGGCCGTGGTCAAGGCAAGCGGATAAATAAGCGCGATGGGCAATGACTTCGAGATGGCGGGCCCAACCGGCGACAAGGGGCCGTGGAAAGCCAGGACAAGGAAATCCATAATGGGCGCGTGCAGGAGATAGATGCCAAGGGTGCGCCGCCCAATCCACGACCCTGCCACCGCAATGGGCCGGTACCTGGTGACTGCACTGATCACCGCTACCAGTGCAATCACAGCGGCCAATCCTTGAAGGATGAAGACGGCCTGATCGAGTCCGGGGTGGTTCTCCGGCAGTGCCATCAGGGCAGCGAGGGCCGGGAGTGACACAGCGAGACAGCGCAGCCTGCGGGCGCCCGCGATGTGCAGGAAGATGTTCTTTCCGTAGACACCGGCGGCGAAGAAGACCGCAAGCTCCGGGACATTGCCCCACTGGCCGGCAGTGCTGTCTACCAGCGTTGCGGTGATGATGCTCAGGGCTGCAAGAGCGGCCAGTACCAACCACGACGGGAGCTTCCTGCAGAGGGTCAGCAGCGGGACGTAGACGGCCAGGGCGTAAATGAACCAGAGGGGAGTGTCCGGGGCGATGAGCTGCAGGAAGAAATCACCGACAGAGACAACCCGCTGGGGCCGCGGCGAGCCCGCCAGGACGATGCCGAGCAGTGCATAGAGAAGCAGCCATACGGCGTACAGGTAATAGTTGCTCAGGCTGGAATTCCATGCCCTGCCGTTCCTGAACCCGTTGCGGACCTTGGATGCCGCAAGGATTCCGGAGACGGCAAGGAGCAGCGGCATGCGAACTGAGCCGAGTCCGGTTGCCACCATGTCCCAGAAGGCGAACGCAGCGCTGGCATCGTGCTCGAACCGGAGGAAGTGCCACAACCCAACGTGGAAGAGCACCACCGCGACGACGCACAGGCCCCGCGCCGCATCAATCCATTCGACGCGGACCTTTGCCGGCTGCTCCACAACGGCTGGTCCGTGATTCCCCCATGACATTGCCCCCAAGCTAACAGCGGGGCAGCAGGTATTTCTCTACTTGATGGAATATTGAGCGTTGGGGGTACCCCTCACAAAGTGCAGCGCTGCCCCTGCACCGTTCACCGAAGGCGTAGCAGGCGCGGGACTGGATTCGGGCCCTGCATCGTTGACTTCCGTAAGGCCCCTGAGGGCACCCGACCGCCGAGAGCGGAACTGAATCCGGAGGTGCGCCATGGAACAGGCGCAGGAACCAATGCCAGCGGACACAGGCGACGTCCTGGACTCCTACTCGCAGACGGTGATGCGGGTGGCGGCAGCAGTCACACCCCACGTTGCAGCGATTGAAATGACGGCGCAGCGCCGCAATGGACGGGTCAGGGTGGGCGCAGGTTCCGCGGTCCTCTTCACCGAGGACGGCTACCTGCTCACAAACTCCCACGTGGTGGCCGGCACCCGGCAAGGCTTCGCGGTCTTTGGCGACGGCAGCAGGATGGAGCTGGAACTGGTGGGCGCGGACCCGTTGTCAGACCTTGCCGTGGTGAAAGGTTCGCGGCCCGGGATCCGGCCTGCAGAGTTCGGTGCGGCGGAATCCCTTCGGGTGGGCCAACTCGTGGTCGCAGTGGGAAACCCGCTGGGACTGGCCGGTTCGGTGACTGCGGGGGTGGTCAGCGGCCTGGGCAGGGCTATTCCGGTCTGGTCGGGCGGAAACCGGCGGGTCATCGAGGACGTCATCCAGACAGACGCGGCCCTGAACCCCGGAAACTCCGGCGGTGCGCTGGCGGACACCCATGCCAGGATCGTGGGCATCAACACGGCCGTGGCCGGAGCCGGATTGGGGCTGGCGATCCCGATCAACGCCACCACCCGCAGGATCATCTCCGCGCTCCTGTCAGACGGGAGGGTGCGCCGCGCGTACCTGGGCCTGGTAAGCACCCCCATGCAGCTCGGCTCCAGCGCCGTGATCCGTACCGGGCTGCGGGAAGGGCTCCGGGTCGTTGAGGTGCTGCCCGGTTCGCCCGCAGGCACGGCAGGCCTGTCCGCAGGGGACGTGATCGTCACAGCCGGCGGCCGTCCCGTCAGCAACGCCGAGAGCCTGCAGCGCCTGCTGTTCGCCGATGCCATCGGCCGGCCCCTCGACCTGGCCGTCCTGCGCGACGGCGCCGAGCTCCACCTGACAGCTGTTCCGGAGGAAATGACGGCCAACGGCGCTGGATAAGGGGTCGACGGCGGCCCGGCACCGTGGGCGGGCACGTCCGGAAGGCGAAGTACGGAAGGCAAAGTACGAAAGACTACTGGCTGACCGGTGGCGCTTCCACGTCAGCGATGCCCACGAAACGCGTCCCCACGCCGTCGTACTCGCTGCGGACGCAGCCGGGGCGCACGGCGGGAACGTCGGAAGGGGCATGATGCCCGCACACCACGTAGGTGAAGTCCGGCCACCACTTCTTGGGCCGGGCGGCTTCCTCGTACCCGCAGACGGCGCATTCCAGGTGTACCCAGACGGGCCGCTTGCCGGTCCGGTTGGCCCGTGACTGCACCAGCCAGGGCGGGGGATTGTCCATGATGCCGCGGAGCTCGTCCTCCGACATCCATTTCGGCAGGCCGTGGCGCTGTGCCATCTCAAGGGGAACATCAAGGGTTATTGCTGCGTCGCGTCTGCTGATCATCACCTTCCACCATACGGGAGCCGGCCAAATCGGCGGAGGTGAACGGGGCTAGCTTCCCAGGACGCAGCCTGGGTGCGGGGTGTCGCTGGAGACCCACAACGCTGAGGCGATTTCGTCAGCAAGGTCGTAGTCGCGGGTGCCGCCGGAACCGGCGATCCGCACCATCAGGGCGCCGCCAAACGGCCTCCGTCCCATCACCTCGACTTCCGCGTCGAGGTCGATGTCCTGGGCGGCGAGGTACCGCAGGAGTTCAGGGTTGTCATCGCTGATCCTGGTGATCTTGCCGCTGTGTCCCTGGTCCAGCGCGGCGAGCAGGTGGGCGCGCGGCATCAGGACCTGGCCGTCCGCGGTGGGGATGGGGTCGCCGTGCGGGTCCCGCTTAGGGTCTCCGAGCTTCGCGGCGACGCGTTCGATGAACGTATCCGACACGGCATGCTCCAGCTGTTCAGCTTCATCGTGGACCTCGTCCCAGCTGTAGCCGAGCCGCTGGACGAGGTAGGTCTCGATGAGCCGGTGGCGCCGGACCATTGACAGTGCCAGCCGCAGGCCGGCCTCGGTCAGCGTGACGGCGCTGTAGGGCTTGTGGTCCACCAGGCCCTGGTCCTTCAGCTTCCGGACCATTTCCGAGACCGAGGAATTTGCCACTCCCAGCCGCTGTGCCAGCTGGGAGGACGTGATGGGCTTGTCCTGCCATTCGGTGAATGAGTAGATGACCTTGACGTAGTCCTCGATTGAGGAGGAGGGCGCGCTGGTCTTCACATGCCCAAGCCTACCGGTTTGGCCGGTGCGGCAGCGTGCGCTGCTTCAGCCACCCCCCGCAAACCGCGTGCGTCATGACTTGGTGGCGCGCCAGGCCAGGGTGAGGTAGGGAAGGTCAAGTTCCTGGCCGGGGGCATGGGCCAGGTGCTCGTGCAGGTACCAGTCCAGGTTGGCCAGAACTTTTGCCCGCGTCGCCTCGCCGGCACGCAGATAGTAGCTGCGCGACTTGGTGAGTTCCATCAAGTCACCGGTGGTCACCCTGTCCTGCCAGTGGGTGACGTGCCCTTCGAGCCCGTGGAATTCGGGCCCGACGACGGGCTTGTGGCCGGGTCGGTACACATCGCCGGCGTGCATGATCCGGGAGAGCCGGTGCACCCAGGGGATGGAGGTGTCCAGCTGGTTCCAGACCAGGCCGAGCGTTCCGTGCGGGCGCAGGACGCGCGCCAGCTCGGTGCTTGCCGCGAGGGGGTCGCACCAGTGCCACGCCTGGGCAACGGTGACGACGTCGAAGGCAGCGTCGGGAAGGCCTGTCGCCTCGGCAGTCCCCGGCGCAGCCGTGGCGGCGGGGCAGTGGGCCTTCAGCTGGGCGAGCATGTCCGCAGAGGGGTCGACGGCGGTGACGTTCAGCCCCATGGCCAGCAGCAACGCGGTGAACTTTCCCGTACCCGCGCCCACGTCCAGGGCGTCATGGGCTCCGGCCGGTACCAGCCACCGTGCAGATTCCGCAGGGTAGCCGGGCCGGACGCGCTGGTAGTGGCGGCCGCCGTCCTGGAAGCTCTGCCCGAGCTCCGTGCGCCGGCCGTGATCAAGCCTGGGGCCACCCCGAACCACGCGTGGCCTCCTTCTGGTGCTGCCTGCGGATGTCCTTCGAATTTACCGCATGCCCGGCATCAGCAGGCAGTCGCCGCCCCGCCGCTCAGTCGTCGAGGCAGGGGGCTGCGCCGGCCGTCCCGGGAGTGTTGGGCGCCCAGTGCGGGTAGGTGCGGACATCGTTGGCGGGCACCCAGCGGCCCGCGTCCACCACGTAGTCCCATCCCAGTCCGTTGCTGCGCAGTGTCCGGATGCCGGTGAGGAGGCGTTCGGCGTCCTCCAGCCGCGAACCCACGCCGAAACTTGCCCGGAGGGAACCGGACGGCAGGCCCAGGCGCTTCAACAGGGGGTGGGCGCAGAAGCGTCCGTCGCGCAGGCCCACCCCGTGCTCTGCGGAAAGGTAGGCGGCCACCAGCCCTGCGTCGTAGCCCTCGACTGAGAAGTTGACCACGCCGATGGTGTCCGTTTCCGGGTTGGTGTCCTTGAAGATCTGGTGGACGGTGACGCCGTCGATGTCCTGCAGGCCCTCCACCAGGAAAGACCTGATCGCTGACTCGTGGGCATGCCACCGGTCCTGGTCGAGTTCGGCGATGACCTGGGTGGCGCGGGCCAGGGTGGCGGCGCCAAGGACGTTCGGCGAGCCCCCCTCATGGCGGGCCGGCCCGGTGGCCCAGCTGACGCCGTCGAGCCGTGCTTCCTTGACCGCCCCGCCGCCGGCGAGGTGCGGGACGCCGGTGTCCAGCCAGTCGGGACGTCCCACCAGGACACCCGCGCCGAACGGCGCGTACAGCTTGTGGCCGGAAAAGGCGAGGTAGTCGACGCCGTCCGCGCTGATGTCCACCCGGCGGTGCGGAGCGAGCTGGGCCGCGTCCACCACGATCCGGGCACCGTGCTGGTGGGCCAGCGCGGCCAGGGCCCGGATGGGAAGAATCTCGCCGGTGACGTTGGAGGCGCCGGTGACCGCCAGCAGGCTGACTCCGCCCTGCTCCAGTTCGGTCCGGACGGCGTCCAGGGTGCCCGCCACCGTGTCGGCGGCAACGATGCTGCGGTGCGGAACCCCCTGCCACGGCAGGAGGTTGGCATGGTGTTCGATGTCCAGGTAGAGGACTTCGCCGTCATGCCGGCCGTTGGTGGCAGGCAGGCAGCCGGCCAGGAGGTTCAGCGAATCGGTGGTGTTGCGGGTGAAGATGACCGAATCGTCCGGCCGGCCGCCCACGAAGTCCCGGACAATGCTGCGTGCATTCTCGTAAACGGACGTGCTGATCTGGGACGCGTAGCCGGCCCCCCGGTGGACGCTCGCGTAGTAGGGCAGGATCTCGTTCAGGTAGGCGGAGACCACGGAGAGCGCCGGAGCGGATGCGCCGTAGTCAAGGTTCGCGTACCGGATGTGGCCGCCGGAAATCAGCGGTGCCTGGATTTCGGCGCCGGTGACGGCAGCAAGGGGACGGCCGGCAACGGCGTGGCGATCGCCGGCAATGCGGCCTTCGGCAATGGCGGGGTGGGGGGAGACGGTGGCAGTTGTCACAGAGACCTCACTTGAATACAGGACTCCGGCATAGGGAATCCGCGCTTGCCGCATCCACTCCGGACCGGCCTGGTCGTCACCCGGGGCACCCCGCCGCGAATGGAGGGTTGCCGGCCAGCAAACCGGGGTTTTGCGCTGGCACTCGTGACCTGCATAAAAGCGTAGGACATGGGGCGGCCAGGATTGAAGCCGCGGCAATTGTTAAGGGCTTTGTTACGCAATATCGAATAAACGACGCCGGACACCCCCGTCTGGAGGTGTCCGGCGTCGCAATGTTCGTTTAAGGGGGCAAATCGTGGCAGTTACAGCAGGTCGTCCAGGTACGGGTTGAGGCGGTGCAGCACTTCTGAGTGCAGGATCGAGTTGGTGGCCAGCGCGTTCCCGCCGAACGGTCCGTCCTCGCCTTCGAGGGAGGTGAACCGGCCGCCCGCCTCAACGACGATCGGCACCAGCGCAGCCATGTCGTAGAGGTTGAGCTCCGGTTCGCAGGCGATGTCCACGGAGCCCTCTGCCACCATGCAGTACGACCAGAAATCGCCGTAGGCCCGGGTCCGCCAGACGTCCTCGGTCAGCCCAAGGAATTCGTCGAGGTTTCCGCGTTCCTTCCAGCCGGTCAGGCTGGAGTAGGAGAGGGAGGCGTCGGAGAGGCTGGACACGTTCGAGACGCGCAGCCGGGTAGCAGCTGCCAGGGACCGGCCCATGTACGCGCCCATGCCCTTTGCCGCCCACCAGCGCTTGCCGAGGGCCGGGGCGCTGACGACGCCCACCACGGGCTCGCCTTCGTCCACCAGGGCGATCAGCGTGGCCCAGACCGGGACGCCCCGGACAAAGTTTTTCGTCCCGTCAATGGGATCGATGATCCAGCGCCGTGAACCGTGCCCGGTGCTGCCGAATTCCTCGCCCAGGACGGCATCGCGTGGCCGGGAGCGGGAGAGCTGGCCGCGGATGGCCTCCTCGGCTGCCTTGTCGGCGTCGGTGACGGGCGTCAGGTCCGGCTTGGTCTCAACGTGGAGGTCCAGGGCCTTGAAGCGGCCCATGGTCTGGTCATCCACGGAGTCGGCCAGGACATGGGCCAGGCGCAGGTCATCGTTGTAGCTCGAAGCGGGTTGGATCATGGTTACAAACTACCGTCTGCGGACGTTTCTGCCGGGAGAACGCGTCAGTTGACGCTGCCGAGCTCTTTGGTTTCCTGTGCTTCCATGCGGGGGTCAGCGCCGAGCAGCCGCCGGAGCGATGCCAGGCGTGCCGGGCCGGTGGGACCTGCGTGCCCGCCTGCCACCCAGTCGTCCAGGCCGCAGTTCACCGCGTTTACAGTGTGCTTGCAGCCGCGTTCACAGTTTTCGATGCCGGGGGAGAGGTCGGGGAAGGAGCGCAGGATCCGGTCCGGGTCCACGTGTGCCAGTCCGAAGGAACGGATGCCGGGGGTGTCAATGATCCAGCTGCCGGCCGGCGCGTCTGCCAGGCGCAGGGCCAGGGCTGACGACGACGTGTGGCGGCCGCGCCCGGTGACCGCGTTTACTCCACCTGTGGCCCGCTCGGCACCGGTCAGCGCGTTCACCATGGTGGACTTGCCCACGCCGGAGTGCCCCAGCATTACGGTGACCTTGCCGTCGAGGTGGTCGCGCAGGGCGGCGACCGCAGCGCTGTCCAGCCTTGCCGAGAGGCCGTCGTCGGACCTTGCGTCGATCCCCGAGGCTCGAGCATCCGCAGTCCGGCTGATGATCACCGGGAAGTCCAGGTGGGTGTAGTTGGACAGCAACTCCGCAGGGTCCTTGACGTCGGCCTTGGTGACCAGCAGGATCGGCTCGATTCCGGCGTCGTAGGCAGCCACCAGGGCGCGATCGATGAACCCGGTTCGCGGCTCCGGGTTGGCGGCAGCCACCACAATCACCAGTTGGTCGGCGTTGGCCACGACGGCCCGCTCAACGGGGTCGGTGTCGTCGGCGCTGCGGCGCAGGAGGGTATGGCGGTCCTGGATCTTTACCAGTCGGGCAAGCGTGTCCGGGGCCCCGGACACGTCCCCCACGAGCGAGACGAAGTCGCCGGCCACCACGGGCGAGCGGCGCAGTTCGCGGGCCCGCGCTGCGATGACAACGCGCTCGTTGTCCGAGTCTTCGCCCACCACTGCCGTGTACCGTCCGCGGTCCACCGTGATGATCCGACCGGTCACGGCATCGTCGTGGCTGGGCCGGTCCTTGGTCCGGGGCCGGGAGCCTTTCTTGCTGGGGCGGATCCGGACGTCTGATTCGTCCCAGGAATCAGTGCTCCGCGCCACTGCCGCGCCCTTCCGGCCCCGGCGCCCCGGCCGCATCCTGGGCCAGCATGCTTGCCCAGAGCTGCGGGAAGTCGGGCATGGTCTTGGCTGTGGTGGCGATGTCCTCCACCTGGACGCCGTCCACCGCGAGGCCAAGGATCGCCCCGGCAGTGGCCATGCGGTGGTCGGCGTAGCTGTGGACGACGCCGGCGTGCAGCCGGGCGGGCCGGATGACCAGGCCGTCGCTGGTTTCCTCGGCGTCGCCGCCGAGCCGGTTGATTTCCGCGACCAGGGCCGCCAGCCGGTCGGTCTCATGTCCCCTGAGGTGTGCGATCCCGGTAAGCCGGGATGGGCCGGAGGCCAGGGCACAGAGCGCCGCCACCGTGGGGGCCAGTTCGCTGGTGTCCGCGAAGTCGCCGCCCTTGATCTCCGGGCCGCCGGTGACGGTGAGGAGGCCGTCTTCCAGGGTGACGGTGGCTCCCATCCGGGTCAGGATGCCGCGCCAGAGGTCGCCCACCTGCTGGGTTTCCGTGGGCCAGTTGGGGATGCGGACCGTGCCCCGTGACGCCAGGGCCGCCGCCAGGAAGGGCCCGGCGTTGGACAGGTCCTGTTCAATCCTTTGGTCGAAGGCGCGGATGGGTCCCGGCGCCACCACCCAGTGGTTGGGGACCGAGTCGTCCACTGACACGGCGGCGCCGCGCAGGACAGCCACCGTCATGTTGATGTGGTCCAGGCTCGGCACCGGCTTGCCCACGTGCTCAAGGTGCAGGCCCTCGTCGAACCTTGCTCCCACCAGCAGGAGGGCGGAGACGAACTGCGACGAGGCGCTGGCATCGATCACCAGGTGGCCGCCCCGGACTGCGCCGGTGCCTTCCACCACGAACGGGAGCGACGACGGGGCGCTGCCGTCTTCGGCGGAAACGGCCACGCCCAGGGCTTTGAGGGCTTCGATGATGGTCCCCATGGGACGCTTCCGGGCATGCGGATCGCCGTCGAACACGCTGGCTCCGTTGCGGAGCGCCGCGAGCGGCGGGACGAACCGCATGACGGTGCCGGCAAGCCCACAGTCGATCCTGGTGGCGGACGGCGCGGCTGCCGCCGGGAGCGGAACAACCTCCAGGTCAGGTCCAAAGGAGCCGTCCCCGGGCACTTCGGTGATGGTGGCGCCGAGCTGCCTGAGCGCCTCGATCATGAGCGCGGAGTCCCTGGAGTGCAGGGGGGCCCGGAGCCGGGACGGTCCGTCCGCGAGGGCCGCGAGGACCAGGTACCTGTTGGTCAGGGACTTCGAGCCGGGGACGGTTACGGTGGCATTGACGGGCCGGGCTGCGAAAGGTGCGGCCCAGTGCTGGACGGGTGTTCCGGATGCGTCCCGGGTGGCAGCTGCTGCGGTCATTCGTGCTTAGGCTCCCGCGGCGTGCTCGACGGCGCGGCGTACGGCCTTGTCCGCCTTGTTCAGCTTCTTGGTGGTGGTCCTGCGGGCGTCGGCGGCCAGGTGCGAAGCGTTGCGGCGCGCGTCGGCGGCCAGGTGTTCGGCGCGCCAGGCGAGGCCGGGCTTGCCTGCAGTGTCCACGGATGCGAGCAGGGCGCCGCCACTGAGGGAGAGGTTCTTGAGCAGCTGGTTCCTGCGGCCTTCGCGCCCTTCCTTGCTGCTGATGTCCGCGCTGCGCCACTCAACGAAGGTGTTCAGGAGGGAGACCACGGTGAGCAGGCCGGCGGAGAGCCGGGAGAATTTGCCAAGGCCGAACAGGACGCCGGCTCCCACCTGGGTTCCGCCGATGACGCGGGCCAGGGTCTTCTCGCTCGTCTGGAAGGGCAGCGAGGCCGCAGCCTTGCGCAGCAGGGGGGAGAGCTGCTGTGCAGTGTCGTCGGAGTTCTTGAGCTTATCCAGTCCGGCAAGAACGAAACTGGAAGCGAGCATGGGCCGGGCGAGCGTGCGGACAAAGGACATGGATTTCCTCCTGGATGGACGAGCCGCGGCGAGCGGCGGAGTCGGTCCTAGTCTTGCACTTTTGGGGAATATTTGCCCGTGGAAGACGGTTATGGCTGTCGGGTCCGCGGGACGGGCCCGGCGATCATTCACCCGATACAGAGCGGAGTTGGGCCTTGCGGAAGGTGTTGGACGGGACCAGACAGGCAGGACCGGTGGCAGTGGACAAACTGGCCGCCGAGCCGCCGGAGTACGGCATGCCCCTTGCGGGGCGCCTGACAGTAGACTTGAAGGCAATGAGCACCCTGGATCCGGCCGTCGCGGCCATGTATGAGGCTTCTCCCGGCGAAGCGAACGGCAGGGCAGGCGCAGCGCCCCTGCCTGCCGGACAGGCAGATGCCGGTCCACTGGCCGTTGAAGCGGACGCTGAGGAGAGCACCGTGGACGTTGCCACCGAGAGCGTGGAGCAACGCCGGCTTCGCTTTGAGCGGGACGCCATGCAGTATGTCGACCAGCTGTACTCCGCGGCCATGCGTATGGCACGGAACCCGTCGGACGCGGAGGACCTGGTCCAGGAGGCTTACACGAAAGCTTTCTCGGCCTTCCACCAGTACAAGCCGGGCACAAACCTCAAAGCCTGGCTCTACCGGATCCTGACCAACACGTACATCAACCTGTACCGCAAGCGGCAGCGCGAGCCACTGCAGTCGAACTCGGACAGCATCGAGGACTGGCAGCTGGCCCGGGCGGAATCGCACACGTCAAGCGGACTGCGTTCGGCAGAGGCTGAAGCCCTGGACCACCTTCCGGATTCCGACGTCAAGAGGGCGCTGCAGGACATTCCGGAGGAGTTCCGCCTGGCGGTCTATTTCGCTGACGTGGAGGGCTTCGCCTACAAGGAAATCTCAGACATCATGAACACGCCCATCGGCACCGTGATGTCCCGGCTCCACCGCGGCCGGCGAATGTTGCGGGACATGCTCGCGGAATACGCCGCCGAGCGGGGATTCAAAACGGCCGCAAATGCGTCGGATGCGGCAGGAAGCAAAGCACAGGAGAACAGGAAATGAGCGACTGCCAGGGATTGGGCGACTGCGACGATACCCGGATGCAACGCATCTACGAGTACCTTGACGGGGCACTGACCCGTGAGGATATTACGGAAATCAAGAACCACCTTGATGACTGCCCCGAGTGCACGGAGCAGTATGACCTCGAGTGCGTCATTCGCAACATGGTCAAGCGGTCCTGCACGGAGTCTGCGCCGGACAATCTGAAGAACGCCATCCTGGACCGGATCCACGCGATCCGTCCCGTGGAGGCGTAGGTACAGGACGCGGTTCGCCCCGTCAGGGCCGAAGACAGCAAAGGACCCCGTAAGCCGAGTGGCTTGCGGGGTCCTTCACTTGAACCGTAGTCCCTGGCATTTGCCTAGGTGTTGGGGCGCTTCCCGTGGTTCGCGCCGCCACGCTTACGGTCACGACGCTTGCGTGCACGCTTGCTCATAGCTGGCCTCCTTACTGTTGGTACTCAAAAGAGCTGCCCTCAAGTCTCCCACATGATCTGGCGCCCCGCGAACCGGGAAACGGCGGATGACCTGCGGGAGGGCTGGCACGGCGGGGTGCTAGGGCTGAAGGGTGCCACGGATGGCCGCACGGGCTTCGTCCAGGGCCGTCCTCACGGTCTCCAGCGTCGCGGGGCTGATGGGCCGGTGCGTGGCCTGGCGCCGCAGGTCCGCGCGAAGCTCGTCGCGGAAATCCTGCAGCAGCAGTTCTGCCTCCCTGAGCGGCTGCCCCCTGCGCGCCTGCGGCTGGCCGCTTCCCGGCGGGGTGGTGGCCGACGCAGCCGCGGCACGGGCTGCCTCCGCCGCTGCGGCAAGGTCGCTGCGGAACCCCCGCATGCTGCTGCGGATGTCCTCCTTGAGGGTTCCGGAAAGCCGTTGCACCGAAGCTGCGATGTCATTCTCAACGCCCGCCAGGTCCTCCCGGCGCCGGTTCAGTTCAGCAAGGCCGGCTGCTGTGATGCGGTAGTTGGTGCGCCGTCCCGCCGGCTCGGTGGCCACCAGGCCGTCCTCTTCGAGTTTGCCCAGCCTGGGGTAGACGGTCCCCGCACTCGGTGAATAAGTCCCGCCGAACCGGTCCTTGAGCGCCTTGATGAGCTCGTAGCCGTGCTTGGGGCCGCTTTCGAGCAGGGAGAGGAGATAGAGGCGCAACGCACCGTGTGCGAAGACGGGAGGCATCAGCGTTCAGCTTCCCCATGGGAGTCGACGGGCGCGGGTGCGTGCGAGATGGAGGTTTTGCCGGACACCGAGTTGGTCCGGACAAGCATCAGTTGCCCATCGGGCCCGGCAATCGTCTCCACTTTGCCGTTCGTGAGGAGGCACTGGTGGCCGTCGAGGATGACCGCCCCGCCGGCGGACTTGGCCACAATGTCGATGCCCACGTCAGCCGGCAGGCTGATGGTGAGGTCTCCCGAGACGGAGTTGGAGCCAAAATCCTGCGTGTAATCGAGCAGGTCGAAGCTGAGGTGTCCGCTGACGGTGTTGGTGCGTACATGGCTGAAGTGGCCGGAGGCAGTGACCTCACCGGAGATGCTTTTGGCGGTGAGGACGCCCCGGTGGTTCCTGACGGCCACGCTGCCACTGACCGTGTTGACCTGCAGTTCGCCGGAGGTGTTGTCGGCAGTAACGGAACCCGACACGGTATTGAGGCGGACATGGGCGGAAATACCTGAGACGGTTCCTTCCCCCCTCACGGTTCCGGCTTCCACCTCCACTCCGCGGGGAACGAGGACGGTAATGACGGCCGAGTTGTCGCTGGTGTGGTTGACGGTCTCCATGAGGTTTTTGAACCAGCCCTGCGCGCCGTGCAGTTGGTGCCGGACTTCCAGCCTGCCGCCGTTCAGGGACACCGCCACGGGGTCGCCGTGGACCTCGGAGAATTCCAGGCGAACTGCGGGTTCGTCGTGCTCGATGATCTCAAACCTGCCCCCGACCATGCCGAGCTTCACGGCAGTCACGGCGTCGATGTCGATGGTTTGCGGGCTGGCGACAGTCCAGCTTTCTCCGGTCATGGTCCCCTCCAGAAGGCGATATATCGCGTTGTCGCTCCAACGTATCGCCGCCCGGTGGCGGGGTCAAGATATATCTCGAATGGCGCTACTGGGGCGCGTCCATGCCCAGCCACTGGAACCAGCCGCGGTGCAGTACCAGCCAGGCCATGAGGCCGTACCCGGCCTGGCCGGGGGTTCCACCGTTTGCGGCGAGGTCCTGGCGCCACTGTTCGTGGTTCAGCAGGGGCGAGAACGTGTCGACGTAGAGGTGCTTGCGGCGCGTGGTCACATCCGCGAAGGCAGTGTTGAGTTCGTCCAGCCGGCGGTTCTGGGCGGGGTCCAGGGTGGGGGGTGGCCCCACGACGAATACTTCGATCCTGTTCTGGGAAGCCGAGTCCAGGATATTGGCCAGGTTCAACCGGCTCCGTGCAGTGGAGAGGCCGAACTCGATGTCGCGACCGGAGAGGCCGATGACCAGCCGGTTCTCCGCCTGCGGGCTGAACCGCCTCCCGGCTTCGTCCAGCCAGCGTGCAGCGAGGCCTTCCGTACCTTCCTGCGGGCAGGGGAGGGCATAGCTTTCCAGCAGCATGCCGTCCTGGGGAGTGCGGGCCAGGACGCGGCCCAGCCAGCCAAGCGCCCGGGGATCGCCCAGTCCGGCCAGCAGTTCGTCTCCTACAGCCGCAATCCGCAGCTTCCTGTCTTCCACGCGTTCCTCTTTACTTCGGTACGGGTTTACTTCGTTACGGCCGCTGCCGCCGTTGCCGCCGCTGCTGCGGAGGCGCGGGGAGGCGCTGTCAATCCATTAAACAGAACTGCCCGGCCGGAGTCGGGTATTTCGACTCCGGCCGGGCAGCCTTACTGCTTACTTCCGTGCGAATGCCTGCTTCAGGAGGACATCCTGCTCCGCAGCGTGCCGTTTCATGGATCCGGCAGCTGTGGAGGCCGATGCCGGCCGGGACACCAGGCGGACGCGGCGGTCGAGGGCCTCCGGCAGGTGCAATCCCATGAACGGCCACGGCCCCTGGTTGGCGGGCTCGTCCTGGGCCCACACCACTTCGGCGTTGGGGTACTTGGCGAGTTCCGCTTCGATCTCGGCGTGCGGCAGCGGGTAGAGCTGCTCCACGCGGACGATGGCGGTGGTCTTGTCGCCGGTCTTCTGCCGGGTGGACAGGAGATCGTAGTACAGGCGGCCGGACACCAGGAGCACACGTTCGACGGCGGTGGCCGGCAGCTGCTCGTGGTCACCGATGACGGGGCGGAAGGTGCCGTTGGTGAAGTCCTCAACGGACGACGCGGCGGCCTTCAGGCGCAGGAGCTGCTTGGGCGTGAAGATGATCAGCGGCTTGCGCGGGCGGCTGTACGCCTGGCGGCGCAGCAGGTGGAAGTGCGAGGCCGCCGTGGTGGGGTTGGCCACGATCATGTTGTCCTCGGCACACAGCTGCAGGAACCGCTCGATCCTGGCAGAGGAGTGGTCCGGGCCCTGACCCTCGTAGCCGTGCGGGAGCATCAGGACCAGCGAGGAGCGCTGGCCCCACTTCTGCTCGGCGGACGAGATGAATTCGTCGATGATGGTCTGCGCACCGTTGACGAAGTCACCGAACTGGGCCTCCCACAGGACAAGGGCGTCCGGGCGTTCCACGGAGTAGCCGTACTCGAAGCCCATGGCGGCGTATTCGGACAGCAGGGAGTCGTAGATCCACAGCTTGGCCTGGTCATCGGAGAGGTTGCCCAGGGGCAGCCATTCCTTGCCGTTGGCACGGTCGTGGAAGACGGCGTGGCGCTGCACGAAGGTGCCGCGACGCGAGTCCTGGCCGGCCAGGCGAACGGGGACGCCTTCCATGATCAGGGAACCGAAGGCTGCAATCTCGCCGAAGCCCCAGTCGATGCCGCCCTCGCGGGACATCTGTTCGCGCTTCTCCAGAAGCTGCTTGAGCTTGGGGTGGACCGTGAAGCCGTCGGGGATCTCGACGTGTGCCTTGCCGATCCGGGCCAGGGTGTCGGCGCTGATGGCGGTGGAGGCCGGTGCGCTGACGCTGGAATCGGACTGCTGTGCCTTGGGCCGTTCGATGTCGGACACGGCAGCGGAGTCGGCGGTGACGATCGGGATAGGCGAGGTCTGGGCGGCGTGGGTCTCGGCAAAGACCCGTTCCAGCCGTTCCTGGTAGTCGCGGAGCAGCTGCTCGGCTTCTTCCTCGGTGATGTCGCCGCGGCCGATGAGTGACTCGGTGTACAGCTTGCGGACGGAGCGCTTGGCTTCGATGAGGTTGTACATCAGCGGCTGGGTCATCGAGGGGTCATCGCCCTCATTGTGGCCCCGGCGGCGGTAGCACACCATGTCGATCACAACGTCCTTGTGGAAGCGCTGCCGGAACTCATAGGCCAGCTGGCCGATGCGGACAACGGCCTCGGGGTCGTCGCCGTTCACGTGGAACACGGGCGCCTGGATCATCTTGGCAACGTCCGTGGAGTAGGTGGACGAGCGCGACGACGACGGGGCGGTGGTGAAGCCCACCTGGTTGTTGACCACGATGTGGATGGTTCCACCGGTGCGGTAACCCCGGAGCTGGGACAGGTTGAGCGTCTCCGCCACCACGCCCTGGCCGGCGAAGGCCGCGTCGCCGTGGACCATAATGGGCAGGACAGGGAATGACTCGCCCTGGTCCAGCCGGTCCTGCTTGGCCCGGACGATGCCTTCGAGGACGGAGTCCACGGCTTCCAGGTGCGACGGGTTGGCGGCGAGGTAGACCTTGGTCTCCTTGCCGTTGTCGGAGGTGAAGGTGCCTTCGGTCCCCAGGTGGTACTTGACGTCACCGGAGCCCTGCACAGAGCGCGGATCCTGGGTGCCTTCGAACTCGCGGAACACCTGGGCGTAGGTCTTGCCGGCGATGTTCGTCAGCACGTTGAGGCGGCCACGGTGGGCCATGCCGATCGCAACCTCGTCCAGGCCGTCGTCGGCGGCATCGGACATGATGGCGTCAAGCAGCGGGATCAGGGACTCGCCGCCTTCCAGGGAGAAGCGCTTCTGGCCGACGAACTTGGTCTGCAGGAACGTCTCAAAGGCCTCGGCGGCGTTCAGCTTGGAGACAATCCGCAGCTGTTCCTCGCGGCTGGGCTTGGAGTAGGCGTGCTCCAGCTGGTCCTGGAACCACTTGCGCTCGGCAGGCTCCTGGATGTGCATGTACTCGATGCCCGTGGTGCGGCAGTAGGCATCGCGCAGGACGCCCAGGATGTCGCGGAACTTCAGCATCGGCTTGCCGCCGAAGCCGCCGGTGGGCCATTCGCGGTCCAGGTCCCAGAGGGTCAGGCCGTAGGTGAGGACGTCGAGGTCCGGGTGCTTGCGCTGGACGTACTCCAGCGGGTCGGTGTCCGCCATGAGGTGGCCGCGGACGCGGAAGGAGTGGATCAGCTGCTGGATCCGGGCGACCTTGTTGATCTCGTCGGCCGGGTCTACCTGCAGGTCCGGGCTCCAGCGGACGGGCTCGTAGGGGATGCGCAGGGCTTCGAAGATCTCGTCGTAGAAATTCTGCGCGCCCAGCAGCAGCTGGTGGACCAGCTTGAGGAACTCGCCGCTGCCTGCGCCCTGGATGACGCGGTGGTCGTACGTCGAGGTCAGGGTGAGGACCTTGCTGATGGCGTTTTGGGCGATGATCTTTTCGCTGGCGCCCTGGAACTCTGCGGGGTAGTCAAGGGCGCCGACGCCGATGATGGCGGCCTGGCCCTTGGAAAGGCGCGGCACCGAGTGGACGGTGCCGATGCCGCCGGGGTTGGTCAGGGACACGGTGGTGCCCTGGTGGTCCTCGGCGGTGAGCTTGCCGTTGCGGGCCCGCTTGATCAGGTCCTCGTACGTGTGCCAGAACTCAGCGAAGTTGAGGGTTTCAGCCTTCTTGATGTTCGGGACCATGAGCAGCCGGGTGCCGTCGGGCTTGGGCATGTCGATGGCGATGCCGAAGTTGACGTGCGCCGGCTGGACTGCAACAGGCTTGCCATCCACCTCGTCGTAGTACACGTTCATGGAGGGGAACTGGGACAGGGCGCGGATCACGGCGTAGCCGATGAGGTGGGTAAAGGAAACCTTGCCGCCGCGGGCGCGGGCCAGGTTTGAGTTGATGACCACGCGGTTGTCGATGAGCAGCTTGGCCGGAATGGCACGGACGCTGGTGGCGGTGGGGACCTGGAGGCTGGTGACCATGTTGGTGGCGATGGCCTTCGCCGGTCCGCGGAGGACGGAGACGACGTCTTCCTCGGGTGCGGTGGGTGCCTTGACGTTCTTGGGCAGCTGCGCCGGGATGGGCTGCGAGCCGGTGCCGGCCTCTGTCTTCTTGCCGCCGTCGCGGGCTTCCGTGGCAGGGGCCTTCTTAACGGGTGCTGGGGCTGCCGGTGCGGCGGGCGCCGGGGCAGCAGCGGCCGGCGACGGTGCCGGTGCTGCGGAAGCCTGCTTCACGACGGGGAGTTCCCGGGTGGGAGGGTTGGCCTGTGCGGAATTTCCATTGGAAGAAGAACCGTTGCCCGAGTCGAAGGATTCAAACAGGGGCCACCACTTGGCATCCACGGCGGTTTTATCCTGCTGGTACTGCTCGTACAGTTCGTCAACGAGCCACTCGTTTCCGCCAAATTCCTCTGGTAGACGGTGGCTTGGCTGCTCTGGCACTTGAAATACGCCTCTTCCATGAGTTTGATTTCTCTTTGGCCCCCCGGTGCTTCAGCACTACGTTCGAACCAGTCTCTGCGTCCTCTGAACCCGGACCTTTGCAAGTCTAGTGAGCATCGTGTGTTAACTGCCAATAAGGGTGACTCAAATCATGAAGTGACGAACCAGGGCCCGAATATGGCGGCCGCCGGCCAGCCGCAAGGGGCCGCCCGGCTGCCCGTGCGGGGGTCGCGCAGGCAGGCCAACAGGCCACTTCCGGCCGCCCGGCCCAGCGTCCGGCGCGGGGCTGCTCCTGTAGACTGAAATTCTTATGGACAGTAAATCTAGGTGCCGGCCTGGGCGCTGTCAGCGGAGCTCGAAGAGCAGCGCCGCGCAGTCCGCCCCCAGAGCCGGCAAACCCCGACAACGCGCCCATCACCAGCCCACGGCCCAGCTTGCCGCTACCCGCACGGACCAGGCGTCGGTATCCGCCGATCATCCTCCGCCGGGACGAAACAGCTTTTCCACCCCACGGCCGACTACCCTTCCGGCTCAGCCCGCGCTCCGGGCGGGATGCTGAATGGAGTGGCTCCTCCTTGCAGCAGGCTTGCTGCTGATCGCCGGCACCGGGTTCTTCGTGGCCGTCGAATTCTCCCTTATCGCCCTGGACCAGGCAACAGTGCAGCGCGCAATCGACGACGGCGACACGGGCGCGGTGCCCTTGCTCACCTGCCTTAAGTCACTGTCAACCCAGCTGTCCAGCTGCCAGCTCGGCATCACGCTGACCACTTTGCTCACCGGTTATGTCATGGAACCTTCGGTGGGCCGCCTCCTCAAGGCGCCGCTGGGCGCGGTCGGACTTCCCGACGTGGCGGTGGAGTCCGTCTCCCTGATCCTGGCGATGGTGGTGGCGACGCTGCTGTCCATGCTCCTGGGTGAGCTGGTGCCGAAAAACATGGCCATCGCACTGGCGTTTCCCGTGGGCCGCGCCCTGGCGGGGCCGCAGCTCGTCTTTACCACCATCTTCAAACCGGCCATCCTGGTCCTCAACGGATTTTCCAACAAGGTCCTGCACGTCTTTGGGCTGGAAGCCAAGGAGGAGATTTCAGGTGCCCGTACGCCGGCGGAGCTTGCCTCGCTGGTCCGCAGGTCCGCTGCGATGGGAACCCTTGACGCCGGGACTGCCAACTTCATTGCCCGCACCCTGAACTTCTCCACGAGGACAGCGGCGGACGTGATGACACCGCGCATCAGGCTGGAGACGATCGACGCCGACCAGCCGGTCTCCGACGTCGTGGATGCGGCACGCAGGACCGGCTACTCACGCTTCCCGGTCATCGGGGACTCGGCCGATGACATCCGTGGCCTGGTGCACGTCAAGAAGGCCGTTGCCGTTCCGTGGGAACGCCGGCAGAACCTCGAAGCGGGCGCCATCATGACCGAGGTGCTGCGCGTGCCCGAAACCATCCACCTGGATGCCCTGCTGGCCGAGCTCCGGGAGGGAAACCTGCAGCTGGCCGTCGTGCTGGATGAATACGGTGGAACCGCCGGCATTGCCACCCTGGAAGACCTGGTGGAGGAAATTGTGGGCGAGGTGGCGGACGAGCACGACAAGGTCCGGCCGGGGCTGCTGCAAAGCGCCTCCGGTGACTGGTACTTCCCTGGGCTCCTCCGTCCCGATGAGCTGTCCGAGCACATACCTGGCCTGAGCGTTCCGGACGAAGCAGCCTATGAAACCGTGGGCGGCTATGTCATGAGCAAGCTCGGCAGGATTGCGGCCGTGGGCGACACCGTTCCGGTCAACGGCGGGACACTCAGCGTCACCCGGATGGACGGCCGCAGGATCGACCGTATCTGCTTCCACCCCGCGGCGGAGCCGGCTGCGCAGGATGCCAACCACAGGAGCAAGCCATGAGTGACTGGGCCGGAATACTGTGGCTGGGTGTCCTCCTGCTGGGCAACGCCTTCTTCGTGGCCGCTGAGTTCGCCATCATGTCCGCGCGCCGCAGCCAGATCGAACCCCTGGCCGATGCCGGCTCAAAGCGCGCCCACACCACCCTGCGTGCCATGGAAAACGTCTCCCTGATGCTGGCATGCGCACAGCTGGGCATCACGGTCTGTTCGCTGTTGATCCTGCTGGTGGCCGAGCCGGCAATCCACCACCTGCTCGCGGTCCCCATCGAAACGGTAGGCCTGCCGGCGGAAGTGGCTGACGTGGCAGCCTTCGCTGTGGCCCTGATGCTGGTGACCTTCCTGCACGTGACATTCGGCGAGATGGTGCCCAAGAACATCTCGGTGTCCGTGGCGGACAAGGCAGCACTGTTCCTGGCCCCGCCGCTGCTGTTCATCTCGCGGCTGGTCCATCCGGTGATTTCAGTCCTCAACTGGTCGGCCAACCACATCCTTAAACTGATGCGGATCGAGCCCAAGGACGAGGTCACGTCCTCCTTCACCCTGGAGGAGGTGCAGTCGATTGTCCAGGAGTCCACCCGCCACGGCTTGGTGGACGATGATGCCGGGCTCATTACGGGTGCGCTCGAGTTCTCGGAGCACACGGCCGAGGACATCATGGTCCCGATCGGAAACCTGGTCATGCTGGGGGCATCCACCACCCCCGTGGAGTTCGAGAAAGCCGTCAGCCGTACTGGTTTCTCCCGGTTCCCCATGCTGGACGAGGACGACATGCTCTACGGCTACCTCCATGTAAAGGACGTGCTGTCCATACCGGAGTCCGCCTATGAGCTGCCCATCGCCGAAAGCCGGGTCCGGTCCCTGGCAAACCTGGCGCTGGGAGACGAGATCGAAAAGGCCATGTCCGTCATGCAGCGCACCGGATCCCACCTTGCGCGGGTGATTGGCCCGGACGGCAATACGCGCGGGGTGCTCTTCCTTGAGGACGTCATCGAACAGCTGGTCGGCGAAATCAGGGACGCAACGCAGGCCACCGGAATCCGCAGGCTGGGCCAGCCAAACGGCAGCTGAGACCCCGTCGCGCCCCTGCTGCCCGCAGGGGCGCGTCAGGGGCGGGCCCTGCGAAGCAGCGCGCCCATCTAAATAGGAATCATTCGCATTTAGGTATAGGCTGGGCAGTGTTGTCCTCCCCATCCTGTGTGAACTGAGGTTTTCCGTGCGCCGTCCAGCCGCTGCCAGCTCCTTCCTTGCCGCCCTCGCAGGAGTCGGCCTCCTGCTCAGTGCCTGCAGCCCCCAGCCGTCCCAAACCGCGGGCCAGGCACAGGGGATCAACGTCGTGGCCTCAACAAACGTCTACGGGGACATTGCCCGCACGATCGGCGGGGACAAGGTCAAGGTGACGGCCATCATCAATAACGCCGGGCAGGATCCGCACTCCTACGAGGCGACCGCCCAGGACCGGCTGGCTGTGTCCAAGGCCCAGCTCGTCATCGAAAACGGTGGCGGCTACGACGACTTCATCCACACCCTGGTGGAGAGCAGCAAGCTCGACAGCGCTTCGGTGCTGACCGCCGTCGAGGGTTCCGGCCTTGCCCATCCGGAAGAAGCTGCCAGTGGAGCGCCATCGCCAACCCCGGACGCGGCAGGCGGGCACGACGGTCATGACCACGGCGGCCTCAACGAGCACGTCTGGTACAGCCTGCCTGCGATGGAGCGGATAACTGACGGCATAGCGGACAAGCTTGCCGCCTTGGACCCCGGCTCTGCGGCCACGTTTTCCGCCAACGCCGAATCCCTTAAGTCCTCCCTGGCGTCTCTGCACAGCCAGTTGGACGCGTTGAAAGCCGCCGGGGGTGGGGGCCGGGTGGCAGTCACGGAGCCGGTGCCGCTGTACCTGCTCGAAGATGCCGGGCTGGCGAACGCGACGCCTGAGCAGTACACGGCCGCAATTGAAGAGGGCGCCGATGTTCCTCCTGCCGTCCTGAAGGAAGCCACGGACCTGGTCGGGTCCAAAGCCGTCCGCCTGCTGGCTTACAACGCCCAGACGGAAGGGCCCCAGACCGAAGCGTTGAAGAAGGCGGCTGAAACCGCGGGCGTGCCTGTGGTGGACTTCACCGAGACCCTGCCCGAAGGCAAGACCTACCTGCAGTGGATGACGGACAATGTGAACAACATCAGCAAGGTTTTGGAGACAAACAGGTGAAATCGGTCGTCAGCCTTAAAGGGGCGTGCCTCAGGTTCGGCCAGCGCACGCTCTGGGAGGGCCTTGACCTGGACATCAGGCCCGGTGAGTTCTTCGCCGTGCTGGGTCCCAACGGCAGTGGCAAGACCAGCTTCCTGAAAGTGCTGCTGGGCCTGCAGAAGCTGCAGGCGGGAGAAGCATCGCTTGGCGGGCAGCCCGTGGAACGCGGCAGCAGCCTGATCGGCTACGTACCCCAACAGAAATCCTTTGCACCGGACACACCCATGCGGGCCCGCGACCTGGTGGGGCTGGGAGTGGACGGCCATCGCTGGGGAATCCGGCTCTCACTGGCCAGGACAAACCGAAAGGTTGACCAGCTCCTGGAGCTGGTTGGTGCCTCCGACTATGCCAACGTCCCGGTGGGCCAGCTCTCCGGCGGCGAGCAGCAACGGCTCCGGGTGGCCCAGGCCCTGGCGACGGATCCCCAGGTCCTGCTCTGTGACGAGCCGCTGTTGTCGCTGGACCTGCACCACCAGCAGGCAGTGAGCGCCCTGATCAGCAAACAAAGCCGCGAGCACAACAGTGCTGTGGTCTTTGTGACCCACGAAATCAATCCAATCATCGAGTACGTGGACCGTGTCCTCTACCTGGCCGGGGGACGTTTCCGGGTTGGGGCGCCCGATGAGGTAATGACCACGGAAGTGCTTTCGGACCTTTACGGCAGCCATGTGGAGGTGATCCGCGCCAACGGCCGGCTCGTGGTGGTCGGCCTGCCCGATGCCACCACGCACCATCATGCCGGGGCGGACGCGATGGCAGGGGAGGTGGCGTAATGGACGCGGACAGTATCCTGGGCGCCATTTTCAATTTCGACAACTACGGCGAACTGTTGGTCCTGGTACAGAACTCCATCTGGGCCGGCGCCATCCTGGGGCTCCTCGGCGGCCTGGTGGGCACTTTCGTCATGAAGCGCGACCTTGCGTTCGCTGTCCACGGCATCTCCGAGCTGTCCTTTGCAGGCGCCGCTTTTGCGCTCCTGGTCGGGGCCGATGTGGTCTTCGGCTCGCTGGTTGGGTCGGTGGCGGCCGCGCTGCTGCTGGGCTTGATGGGGGTGCGCGCACGGGACAAGAACTCCATCATCGGGGTCATCATGCCGTTCGGGCTGGGACTCGGCATCCTGTTCCTGTCGCTTTACCAAGGCCGCGCGGCGAACAAGTTCGGGCTGCTGACCGGGCAGATCGTTTCCGTGGACACAGTCCAGCTCCAGGCACTCGCCGGGACGGCCGTCGTCGTGATGCTCGTGCTGCTGGCCGTCTGGCGGCCGCTCAACTTCGCCAGCGTTGACCCGGAACTCGCCGAGGCGCGGGGAGTGCCCGTCCGCAGCCTGGGCATTGTGTTCATGATTGTCCTGGGCGTCAGCGTGGCCCTGTCCATCCAGGTGGTGGGCGCACTGCTGGTCCTCGCCCTGCTCATCACTCCTGCAGCCGCAGCCCTGCGGGTCACCTCATCGCCGGTGGCGGCGGTGGTGCTCAGCGTGGTCTTCGCCGTGACGGCCACGGTGGGCGGAATCCTGCTGGCCCTGGGCGGCCGGATCCCCATCAGTCCCTATGTCACCACGTTGTCGTTCCTGATCTACGTGGTGTGCCGTACCATCGGCTCGGTACGGGAGGCCCGTGGCCTCAACGGGCGGGTCCTTACAGCTTCCCGGCAGCCTTAAGGGCGGTGCAGTCCGGGCACAGCCCGAAGATTTCCACTGTGTGGTCCACCTCGGTGAACCCATGCTCGGACGCAGTGCGCACGGCCCACGTCTCCACGGCGGGGGCTTCCACCTCCACGGCCTTTCCGCAGTTCCTGCACAGCAGGTGGTGATGGTGGCCGGTCACCGCGCAGCGCCGGTACACTGCCTCGCCGTCGCCGTTGCGCAGCACGTCAACCAGGCCTTCATCGGCGAGTGACTGCAGGATGCGGTAGGCGGTGGCAAGCGACACCGACACGCCCTGGTTCTGCAGGATCCGGTAGAGCTCCTGGGTGCTGACGAAGTCGTCCAGCCGGTCAAGGGCAGCACTGACGGCTTTGCGCTGCTTGGTAACGCGCTGTTCCTTGCCGCCTCCAGCCGGGGACGGGGCGGCGGAATCAGCCTTGACGCCGGTAGGCATGGACGAACTCGCTTCCGTGGGGGGCAAACATCAAGATTACCAGCCGGATCTTCCTGGACGGCGTTCGTGGACAGCGTTCCGGAACGGACCCTAGGCTGGCGCTTATGAAGCTGACCAAATACACCCATGCCTGTGTCCGGCTCGAGAAGGAAGGCGGGGTCCTGGTCCTGGATCCCGGAACCTTCTCCGAATCAGCGGAGGCGCTGTCCGGGGCCCACGCCGTACTGGTGACGCACGAACACGCTGACCATTTGGACACCAAGGCCGTGGTGGACGCCCTCCAGGGCAACCAGCACCTTGAGCTCCACGCTCCCGCGGGCGTGGCACAGCAGCTGCGCCAGGAGGCTGCCGGTGCCGCGGAACGCATCCACGCGGTGGATCCGGGATCCTCGTTCCAGGCGGCGGGCTTCGACATCCGCAGCTTTGGTGGCCAGCATGCCCTGATCCACCCCCAGATACCCATGGTGGCCAACATCGGCTTCCTGGTGGACCAGAACGTGTACCACCCGGGGGACTCCTTCATCATCCCGGACGGCATCACGGTCCAGACACTCCTGGTTCCGCTGCACGCCCCGTGGAGCAAGTCAGCTGAGGTAGTGGACTTCGTGATCGGGGTGCGGGCGCCGCGTGCGTTCCAGATCCACGACGGGCTGCTCAACGACAACGGCCTGGGAATCGTTGAAGGGCACGTCAAGCGGATCGGGGCCAAGTACGGCACAGAATACCGGCACCTGGCACCGCGCGAGTCGGTGGAGGTCTAGCCGGTCCACTCTCCGGTGTCCAGGAAGCGCGCAATCACCGCTTCGTACGGCGCCGGATCCAGCCCCTGGCCAGCCAGCCACTCCTGGTTCCAGTAGTTGCCCGCATAGCGTTCGCCGCCGTCGCACATCAAGGACACGATGCTGCCCCGGCGTCCCTCCGACAGCATGCCGGCAATTGTCTGCCAGACGCCCCACAGGTTGGTGCCGGTGGACGGGCCGGCGTGCAGGCCTGCGAAGGAGTGCAGGTGGCGCATCGCAGCAACGGACGCGGCGTCAGGGACCTGGACCATCCTGTCGATCACCGTGGGAATGAAACTGGGCTCCATCCGCGCCCGGCCAATGCCTTCGATCCGCGAGGGCAGGCCCGTGGGTTGCGCGGCTGCTTCCCCAAGCCAGCCGGGGTAGAACGCGGAGTTTTCCGGGTCCACCACCAGCAGCTTGGTGGGATGGCTGTGATACCGCAGGTACCGGCCGATCGTGGCGCTGGTTCCGCCGGTGCCGGCCCCCACCACGATCCAGTCCGGCACCGGGTGTGGCTCCAGGCTGAGCTGGCCAAAGATCGATTCGGCGATGTTGTTGTTGCCGCGCCAGTCCGTGGCCCGCTCCGCATAGGTGAACTGGTCCATGTAGTGCCCGTTGCAGGTGGCAGCCACCTCTTCCGCCGCCGCGTAGACGTCAGAGGCGTTCTCCACCAGCAGGCACGAGCCGCCGAACTTCTCGATCAGTGCGATTTTCTCCGGGCTGGTGGTGCGTGCCATGACAGCGACGAAGGGCAGCCCCAGCAGCTGGGCGAAGTACGCCTCCGATACAGCGGTGCTTCCGCTGGAGGCCTCGACGATGGTGGTGTCCTCCCGGATCCAGCCGTTGACCAGGCCGAACAGGAACAGCGACCTGGCCAGCCGGTGCTTGAGGCTGCCGGACCGGTGGGTGGACTCGTCCTTGAGGTACAGCTGGATGCCCCAGTGCTCCGGCAGGGCCACCGAATAGAGGTGGGTGTCCGCGGAACGGTTGTTCTCCGCCGTGATGGTGCGGATGGCCTGGTCCGCCCAGTCCCGGTCCGTTCCGCCGCTGCCAGTGCCGGTGCTGCCCTCGATCTTCACCGCACCAGCCTACCCGCGGCAGCCGGACTGCCCGTCTAAAGTTGGACCGTTGCCTGCGCCAGCAGATGGCCCGGATCCCGCAGAAGGAGCACCATGAAGCCATTGATTGACGTCCCCGGCCTTGAAGCCAGGCTTGCTGCCGGGCACCGGACGGTCCTGCTGGACGTGCGGTGGGTGCTGGGCGACCCGCATGGCCAGGACCACTATCTCGAGGAGCACCTGCCGGGCGCGGTATTCGTTGACCTGGCCACGGAGCTTGCCGATCCAGCCGTTCCTGACCGGGGGCGGCACCCGCTGCCGTCCCGCGACCGTTTCCAGGAGTCGGCCCGCCGGTGGGGCCTGCGCAACGGTGACGTCGTGGTTGCCTACGATGACAGCGGGAACATGGCGGCGGCCAGGCTGTGGTGGATGCTGCGCGACGCCGGCGTCAGCGAGGTCTACCTGCTCGACGGCGGTCTGGGCGCCTGGCGTGCCGCGGGCCTGCCGCTCGAGGCGGGCCCGGTCCGTCCTGTCCCCGGCGACGTTGTGCTGGGCAGCGGGCAGATGCCCGTGGTTGACGCCGGTGCTGCCGCCACCTGGCCGCACAGCGGCCTGTTGCTCGACGCGAGGGCGGGGGAGAGGTACCGGGGCGAGATCGAACCGGTGGACCCCCGTGCCGGCCACATCCCTGGAGCGGTCAGCGCCCCCACCGCTGCGAACGTGGACCAGGCCGGGCGGTTCCTTGCGCCGGCCGAGCTGCGGCGGAGGTTCGAAGCCCTGGGCGTGCAGGACGGCCGGCGGGTGGCGGTCTATTGCGGCTCCGGCGTCACGGCGGCCCATGAGGTGGCCGCACTGGAACTGGCCGGGTTCTCCGCTGCGCTCTACCCGGGCTCCTTCTCGGAGTGGTCAAACCGCCCGGACCTGCCGGTGGCCACCGGCGCGGAACCTGGGGACGGTGCGTCCCCGGGTGGAATCTCCGGCGGAGCCGGGGGTAGCGTCGCACTATGACACCAGGACGTCCCGTACCACCGCCCCTTGCCCATCCCATTTCGCCCGTCGCCGGAACCGCACCCGCCGGGGCCCCCGCAGTCGCAGCCGCAGACGCCGGCGTGCGCGCCGCAGCGTACGGCGCCGTATCAGGAGCCAGCGGCCTGGTGCCGCTGACGGTCACCAGGCGCGCCCCCAAGCCGGACGATGTGGAAATCGCCATCGAGTTCTGCGGGCTCTGCCACTCCGATGTGCACGCCACCCGCGGAGAATGGGGCGGCCAGACATACCCCCTGGTCCCCGGCCACGAAATCGTGGGAACGGTCAGCAGGACCGGTTCGAACGTCACCGATTTCGCAGTGGGCGACCGCGTGGGCGTTGGCTGCATGGTGGACTCCTGCCGCGAATGCGAAAGCTGCCTGGACGGCCTTGAGCAGTACTGCGAAAACGGGATGACCGGCACCTACGGCGCAAAGGACCGGCGGAACGGGGACGCCATCACCCAGGGCGGTTATTCGTCGTCCGTCGTGGTGGACCGACGCTACGTTCTGCGAGTACCGGAATCGCTGGATCCGGCCGCCGCCGCGCCCCTGTTGTGTGCCGGCGTCACCACTTTTTCGCCGCTGCGCCACTTCGACGTCGAGGAAGGCGACGTGGTGGGCGTCGTGGGGCTCGGCGGGTTGGGCCACATGGCCGTCAAACTGGCCAAGGCCATGGGCGCGAAGGTGGTGGTGTTCACCACCTCCGAATCCAAGGTTGCGGCCGCCCTGGAACTGGGCGCGGATGAGGTTGTCCTGTCCCGCGACGATGCCTCGATGGCCGCCGCGAACCGCACCATCGACCTCATCATCGACACCGTGGCGGCCCCGCACGACCTGAACCCCTTCTTCCGCACCCTGCGCGTGGACGGCGCACTGTTCCAGCTGGGGCTTCCCTCCGAGGCCATGCCGCCGGTCAATCCGGGTGCCCTGATCCGCCGCAGGATCGCCTATGCAGGCTCACTGATCGGCAGCATTGCCGAAACGCAGGAGATGCTCGACTTCTGCGCTGAGCACGGCGTGGTTGCCGATATCGAGATGGTGGCCGCCGGACAGCTGAATGAAGCCTACGACCGGATGGTCGCTGGAGACGTAAAGTACCGGTTCGTGCTGGACACCAGCACGCTGCAGGCAGCAGCCGAGGAGGCAGACGCATGAGCACCCTGTTCACAAAGATCCTGAAGGGCGAGATTCCCGGCCGGTTCGTCTGGCGCGAGGACGACGTCGCGGCGTTCCTTACCACCGGACCGCTTGCCGACGGCCACACCCTGGTGGTCCCCACCGAAGAAGTGGACCGGTGGACTGACGCCACGCCGGAGACCCTGGCCAGGGTCATGGAAGTGGCACGGCGGATCGGTGCGGTCCAGGTGGACATCTTCGGCGCCCGGCGGGCCGGGCTGATCGTGGCCGGCTACGAGGTCAACCACCTGCATGTGCACGTGTGGCCGTCGCAAAGCATGGCCGACTTCGACTTCGGCTCAGCGGACCAGAACCCGGACCCCGCGGTGCTGGACGCCAACGCCGAAAAGCTCCGCGAGGGCCTCCGGACGGCCGGCTACGGGGAGTTCGTACCCGCGGCCTGACATCCGGCTCTCCGCTGCGTGACCGGTCCTTGCCGGCCGGGCACGCAGGACGCGCGGAGCAGCCGAAGGTGTTCAGGCTGGCGCAAGTGCCTTGTTGAGCACGGCCCGGATGCGCTTCTCCGACACGGAGTAGGCAGTTCCGAGTTCGACGGCGAAGAGGCTCACCCGGAGCTCCTCGATCATCCAGCGCACCTGGGTTAACTCCCGTCCGGCACGCCGTCCCGGCAGCAGCGCCGACACGGCGTCGTCGTAGTCGTCCTCGAGCCGCTGCACCACTGCCATGTTCAGGGCATCCCGCTGCACGTTCCCGGGCAGGCGCTCCAGCCGCTTCTCGATGGCCGCAAGATACCGCGGGAGCTGGCTGAGCTGGGCGTAGCCCGTGCGTGCCACAAAACCCGGATACACCAGTTGCTCCAGCTGGCTCTTGACGTCGTTCAGCGCACTGATCAGGGCCAGGCTGGTGGTGCCCTTGAGCTGCTTTTCGATCCGCCGGGTGCTGGCCAGGATGCGCTCGACGACGGCGGTGACGGTGAAGACGGTGTCAATCAGTTCAGCGCGCACTAGCTCATACAGGGCGTCAAAGGCCTGGCGGTCCCAGGGCAGTTCCGGTGGCGTGAGCTTGTCGATGGCCGCCAGTGCACAGTCGGCGATCAGGGCCGACACCGAGCCGTGCGGGTTCTGGCTGAAGGTGAGTTTCTCGGTGTTGCTCAGGTGCTCCAGGACGTAGCGGTCCGGCGCCGGAACGCGCAGTGCCAGCAGCCGGATCACCCCGCCGCGCATGGCGTCGAGCTGTTCCTCTGCCGTCTGGAACACGCGCAGGGCCACCGACTTGCCCTGGTCCACCAGGGCCGGATAGCCGGTAACTGTATGGCCCTTGACCATGCTGCTCACCTGGCGCTCGATGGTGCCGAAGGTCCATTCGGTCAGGCCTTCCTGCTCCACGAACCCTGCCGTGGCCGGGGCTCCCGGCACCCCGGCGCCCTGCTGACGGGCCGGTGGCCCGCCGTCGGACGCCTTCCCGTTCCGGCGCTGCCCGTTAGGGGCGGCACCGGGCGCAGTGGAGGCCGGGGTGGCGCCAAGCGATTCGGCAATGGCCCGCCGGGTGGCGGGGGCCAGCTGCTCCTGGAGCCCGGTGAGGTCCTTGCCCTCGCCCAGGACCTTGCCCTTGCTGTCCACCACTTTGAAACTGACGCGCAGGTGCGGGGGGACCGCGTCCCAGTTCCAGGAGCCGGCCGGGATGACCGCGCCGCGGATCCGCCGCAGCGCAAGCTCCAGCGAGGGCTCCAGATCGTCGGTGGCGGGATCGAAGTCGGACTCGAGGACGGCAACTGCCTGCCGGGCGACATCGGGGGCCGGGACAAAGTTCTTCCGGATCTGCTTGGGCAGCGACTTGATCAGGGCCGTCACCAGCTCCACCCGCTGGCCGGGGATCAGCCACCGGAACGGGGCGTCGTCGAGCTGGTTCAGGAACAGGACCGGTACTTCGGCAGTGACGCCGTCGGACGGGTCGGGGGCAGAACCCGGTGCCACCGGATGGAATTCGTACGTCAGCGGAAGCTCGAAGCCCTTGTGCAGCCAGGTCTTCGGGTAGGCGGAGACGTCCAGGTCGTCGGCGTCATCGCTGAGGAGCAGCGACTTGTCGTAATCCAGGAGGTCCGGGTTCTCCCGGCGGGCATCCTTCCACCACTTGTCGAAGTGCCGCTCGGAGACCACGTCCGGGCCGATCCTGGCGTCGTAGAACTCGAACAGGGTTTCGTCATCCACCAGCAGGTCGCGGCGGCGCATGCGGGCCTCAAGTTCCTCCACCTCGTGCAGGAGCGCCCGGTTGCGGTGGAAGAACTTGTGGTGGGTGCGCCAGTCGCCTTCCACCAGGGCATGCCGGATGAACAGCTCACGGGCAACCACCGGATCCACCCGGCCGTAGTTGATCCGCCGCTGGGCGATGATCGGAACGCCGTAGAGGGTGACCTTCTCGTAGGCCATGACGGCACCCTGCTTGGTGGACCAGTGGGGTTCGCTGTAGCTGCGCTTCACCAGGTCCGGGGCCACCTGTTCAGCCCATACCGGATCGAATTTGGCGGCCACCCTGGCCCAAAGCCGGCTGGTCTCCACCAGCTCGGCTGCCATGACAAAGGTGGGGGACTTCTTGAACAGGGCCGATCCGGGGAAGATCGCGAAGCGGCTGCCCCGGGCGCCGGCGTATTCGCGCTTGCGCTCGTCCAGGATGCCGATGTGGCTCAGGAGTCCGGAGAGCAGGCTGATATGGATGCCGTCATGGTTGCCCACGGGATCCGCCAGGCGCTTGTTGTCCAGCGTGATCCCCAGCGGACGGGCGAGCTGGCGCAGCTGGGTGAAGAGGTCCTGCCATTCCCGCACCCGCAGGTAGTTGATAAACTCCGCGCGGCACAGCCGGCGGAAGGCCGATGATGACAGCTCCTGCTGCTTCTCCTGCAGGTAGTTCCAGAGGTTGAGGTAGCCGGTGAAGTCGGAGTTTTCGTCCCGGAAGCGGTTGTGCTTTTCCGCGGCAAGTTGCTGCTTGTCGGTGGGCCGTTCGCGCGGGTCCTGGATGGTGAGCGCGGCCGCCAGCACCATGACCTCGCGGACGCAGCCGCGTTTTCCCGCTTCGACGATCATGCGGCCCAGGCGCGGATCCACGGGCAGCTGGGCGAGTTTCTGCCCGACGGCGGTGAGGCCGCCGCCCTGGGGCCCGCCCCTGCCCCCGGCTGCTTCCGGCTTGGCACCGGTACCTTGGGCGCGCGGGGGAGCCAGGGCGCCAAGTTCGCGAAGGAGGGTGACACCGTCGTTGATGGCGCGGGTTTCCGGCGGTTCGACGAAGGGGAAGTCCTCCACATCCTTGGGCCCCCTTGCAACGCCCATGGCAGTCATCTGGAGGATGACGGCGGCGAGGTTGGTCCGCAGGATCTCCGGGTCGGTGAACCGGGGCCGGGATTCGAAGTCTTCCTCCGAATACAGCCGGATGGCGATGCCGTCGGACACGCGGCCGCAGCGGCCCGAACGCTGGTTGGCCGATGCCTGCGAGACGCGCTCGATGGGCAGGCGCTGGACCTTGGTGCGGTGCGAATACCGGGAAATGCGGGCGGTGCCGGTATCGATGACGTATTTGATGCCCGGAACCGTCAGCGACGTTTCCGCCACGTTGGTGGCCAGCACGATCCGTCGCTTGCTGCCGGGATGGAACACCTTGTGCTGCTCCTGCAGGCTCAAGCGCGCAAACAGGGGAAGGATCTCGGTGTTGGCCAGCCTGCGGTTGGACTGGATGCGGGCCTGCAATGCTTCCGCAGCGTCCCGGATTTCGCGCTCGCCGGAGAAAAATACCAGGATGTCCCCCGGGGCCTCGGCGGCAAGTTCATCCACGGCATCGCAGACGGCGTCCAGCGGATCCCGGTCTTCCTCAAGTTCGTCGTCCGAGGCGTCTTCTTCGTCCGCTTTCGGCTGCGAGAGGGGGCGGTAGCGGATTTCCACCGGGTAGGTCCGTCCTGACACCTCCACAATGGGGGCCGGGTCCTCCGGGGTGCCGAAGTGCTTGGCGAACCGTTCGGGATCAATGGTGGCCGAGGTGATGATGACCTTCAGGTCCGGGCGCTGGGGGAGGATCCGCTTGAGGTAGCCCAGGATGAAGTCGATGTTGAGGCTGCGTTCATGCGCCTCGTCAATGATGATGGTGCTGTACTTGCGCAGCAGTTTGTCCCGCTGGATCTCGGCGAGCAGGATGCCGTCGGTCATGAGTTTGACCTTGGTCGCCTTGCTGACCTCGCCCGTGAAACGGACCTGGAAACCTACTTCCTGGCCGATCTCGACGCCGAGCTCCTCCGCAATGCGCTCCGCCACCGTCCGGGCTGCCAGCCGGCGCGGCTGGGTGTGCCCGATGAGGCCTTTCTCGCCCAGTCCCAGTTCCAGGCACATCTTGGGGATCTGTGTGGTCTTACCGGAGCCGGTCTCGCCGGCGATGATGGTCACCTGGTTGGCGGCGATTGCGGCCATCAGGTCCTCGCGGCGCTCGGAAACCGGCAGCTCGGCGGGATAGGAGATATGAAAAGTCATGGCTGCAGACAGTCTACTGCCGTAAGGAACCGCCCCTTCTTCGTTTCCCGGCCGCCTGCCGTCCTCAGCCGGGCCCGTCGGTGTCCGTGCCGGGAAGTGGTCCGCCGGCTTCCTCCGCGGCGGCCCTCGCGGTATCAACCAGGATGCGCCATGGACCGGTGAGGGCATGCTCGGGCAGGGCAGCCCTGCGCTGCCCTGCGGTGATTGAGTACATGAAGCGGTCCGGCTGGGGCGCCTCGAAGGCCGCCGCGGCCGCCCGTGGCGTGCTGGGAACCGCATCCCACGGGCAGGCCTCGACAATGGGCTGCCACTGGCTGAGGTCGCTGTCCGTCCGGGCGTCCACCGTCCACACGCGCGTGACCGCCGCGATCCCGCCGGTGCGCTCCACCTTGATCTTCATGGCCTGGCCCCTGGGCTTCCATACGGCCCGGGAGCCAGTGAGCGGGCCGCCGGGCAGTGGTTAAACCTTGACCTTCACAGTCTCCCACGCCGCCCCAACGGCGTCATGCTCCGGGGACTCCGGGCCAAAAAGGTCGGCGGCAGCGCGGACCGTGGCACGGGCAAAGACCGTGAACGTGGCGGCGGGCGGCAGGGAACCGTTGGTCAGGGTCTCGTACCAGATACGGCCCGGAGCCTCCCACGCGCAGCCGCCCAATGCCTCCGCGACCAGGTAAAAGGCGCGGTTGGGGATGCCGGAGTTGATGTGTACGCCGCCATTGTCCGCGCTGGTCCGGACGTAGGAGTCCATGGAGTCAGGCTGCGGGTCCTTGCCCAGCACGTCGTCGTCGTACGCAGTCCCCGGCGCCTTCATGGACCGCAGGGCCCGCCCCTGGACCTTGGACGTAAAGAGCCCTTCCCCGATCAGCCAGCTGGCCTGCGCGGTGGTCTGGTTCTTGACGTACTGCTCAACGAGCGCGCCGAAGACGTCGGACATGGATTCGTTCAGGGCACCCGCCTGGTTCCGGTACACAAGCCCCGCCGTGTACTGGGTGACCCCGTGTGCCAGCTCGTGCCCGATGACGCTTACGGATTTGGTGAAGCGTTCGAAGACGTCGCCGTCGCCATCGCCGAAGACCATCTGGCTGCCGTTCCAGAAGGCGTTGTCGTACAGCTTGCCAAAGTGCACCGTGGCGTCCAGCTTCAGCCCGCGGCCGTCCACCGAATCCCGCCCGAAGGCGTCGGCATACAGCCTGTGCGTGTTCCCCAGCCCGTCATAGGCCTCGTCAGTGGCGGCATCGCCGGTGGCTGGTCCGCCTTCTTCGCGGACAGGCCTGCCCGGGAGGGTTTCGTCCCCGGCGGCGTCGTAGACGGCGCGGTTGACGGGCCCTGGCTTTTCCGGCCGCAGGCCCGGCGGGAGGGGCGGAACAGCCTGCGAACGCGCAGCCTGGAACGATTCGACGTGTCCCAGCGCTTTCCTGGCGGCGCTTGCCGCGGACGAAAACTCCGGCGCATCCTGCTGCGCCAGCCGCCGCAGCATGTACGGCGGAATGATTGAACAGAATTGAACGTGCATGGCGTACCCCCTCAACTAGGTGAAATCAGCCTAAGAGGAGCCACCGACAATGACAGGGACGCCACCGCCACAAATTCAGCAGCCGCCGGGCGCTGGAGCGGGCAGGGCTGGGTACGGTAGGCGCATGGCTGAAACCGAAAAGCGAACCAAATCCAGTTCCACCCTGCTGACTGTCATCATCGCCTTCGTGGCGAATGTGCTCGTGGCGGCGGCAAAGTCGGTGGCCGCTGTCCTTTCCGGCTCGGCCTCCATGGCCGCGGAGGCAGCGCATTCCTGGGCGGATACGGGAAACCAGGTGTTCCTGTTCTTCGCGGAGCGGCGGTCTGCCCGGCCCCGGGACAAGAGCCACCCGATGGGATACGGCCGGGAGGCCTATGTCTGGTCGATGTTCGCCGCGTTCGGCCTTTTTACCGCCGGGGCAGTGGTGTCCATCATGCACGGCATCCAGGAGATCATTGCCCCTGAACCGGCGTCGGACTTCACCGTGGCGTACGTCGTCCTTGCCGTGGCCTTCGTCTTCGAGGGAGTCTCCTTCGTCCAGGCGTTCCGCCAGACCCGGAAGGCGGCCCACGAGCTCGAACGGCACACCCTTGAACAGGTCCTGATCAGCTCCGATCCCACCCTGCGCGCGGTCTTCGCCGAGGATGCCGCAGCGCTGATCGGCCTCGTGGTGGCGTTCGTGGGCGTATTCCTGCACCAGGTCACCGGCTCGCCGCTGCCGGACGCGATCGGTTCGATCGTCGTCGGCGTGTTGCTCGCCGTCGTCGCGGTTGTCCTGATCGACCGCAACAGGCGCTTCCTGGTGGGCCAGGGCGTCACCCCGGACATCGAGCGCTCCATGGCCCGGCGGGTGCTGGAGCACCGCGACATCGCCCGGCTCACCTACCTGCACCTGGAATTCGTCGGCCCGCGCAAGCTGTACCTGGTGGCTGCGGTGGATCTGGAGGGGGACCACCCGGAGCACGAGGTGGCGGTGGCCCTGCGCCGGATTGAGCGTGAGCTGGAAGACCACGAAACGGTGGAGGAAGCCGTCCTGACCCTCGCAACCCTTGACGAGGCAGCCCTGCGTTTCTAAGCCGGCGCCTCCCGTGGGACCTGAGCGGCAGGGGGCAGGATGCACGGGAACGAAGAAACCCCCGCCGCTTCAACAAGCGGCGGGGGTATTCGTGTGCCCTCGGTAGGATTCGAACCTACGGCCTTCTGCTCCGGAGGCAGACGCTCTATCCCCTGAGCTACGAGGGCAATTTCCGGATATCCTGCCGTTCCCGGCGGGACGTCCTAGAGCTTAGCAGGAAGGTGGCCCGCAAGGGAAAACCGCCACCCGGACCAGCCGGGGGTGGTCGCCGAAGCAGCCTCAGTAGCCCGAGAAAGAGTCCGTCCGGACCCTCCGTGCCCCGGCCCGCCTGGCCGCGCGGCGGAGGGATGCGACGCTTGCGGGCGAGCCGGAAACGTAAACCTCCCGGCGGTCGATATCCGGGACAAGCTCCGCAAGCGCCTTTCCATCCAACCGGCCGGGCGCACCGGTTCTGGCGGCAAAAGCGGAAGCGGAGGCCAGGCCGGACGGCGGGTCGGAGCCATCCGCCAGCCGCACCAGTACACGCATGCCGGACGTCCGGAGTTCTTCCGCGTAGGCCACCTCGTCAGCGCTCCTGGCCAGGAGCAGGAGCACAGCGTCCCGTTCCCGCAAGGCGCCCGAGGACAGGTGGGACACAAATGGGGTGATGCCGATGCCCGCCGCGATGAGCAGCACCGGCCGGCGGGGATCCCGCGGCAGGATAAAGTCGCCGCCCACCGCCGTGGCTGTCACTTCGTCACCCGGCTGCAGCGCCAGGAGCGACTCCTTTGCCGCTGACAAAGGGCCCGCCGTCCGGACGCCAAACTTCACCACGCGCTCGCCGGGGGAGCCGGTCAGGCTGAACACCCGGCGCCGGCCTTTTCCATCCGGCCTGGCCTGCGGCAGGTCCAGCTCCATGTACTGTCCGGGGAGGAAACGTACCGGCCGGGCGGGCTCGAACGAGAACTCGGCGGTGGTGGGCGTCAGCGGGCGCGTCCCCGCGAACCGGAGCTTTACGGCCCCGCGCTGGCCCGCCAGGAAAGCCAGCAGGTTGCCCGCCAGCAGCGCAGCCTCCGGGGAGTTGGCCACAATGCCCAGGTTCCACGGCACCGCGAAGAGCACCCCAACCACGGCTGCAAGTGCCAGCTGCTGGTGGCGGCGCGGTGGCAACGTAAGGGGCTCGGTCAGCATGAAGCCCACAAAGAAGAGCACCGGACGCTGGGCGAGGGCCTGCCAGACTCCCATCCCGGCCGTCATCCCCGAGCGAAGCAGTTCAAGGGTAATGATCGCGGTGGCCACCCCCGTGAACACGGATGCCATCAGCATCTTGCGTGTCCGGTGCAGGACCAGCAGCACGCCCGGGACCAGCACCCAGAGCATGGCCGGCGTCGCGGCCCACCACGTGGCGATGTTCAGCCCGGTGAGACCGGTGGCAAACGCGCCGGCCGCGGCGGGATTGAATATGTGCCGTCCGCGCCACGCCAATGCGTATTTGGACGCCGACGCCAGCACGCACGCCAGCGCCACCCCTGCCAGGTCCCTCGGCTGCAGGGACGGCCAGAACAGGAAATAGAGCAGCAGCCCGGTGATCAGCGAGGACTCCGCATGGGGATTGACCCGGAACAGTGCCGCCAGCGCCCGGTTGGCGGCGTAGGTCAAACCCAGGCACAGCGCCAGGTGTGCCAGCATTTCCGGGATTCCGAAAGTCAGCCAGCCCAGCACATTCAGCAGCAGGCTGTACGCGGCGAGTACAGCCAGGACCACAAGGATGAGCCGGTACATGGTGAACCTGCCCACGGCGGTGCCTATCCGGCCCGTCAGGGAGGGGGCCGGGCCGGTTTGCGGTGTGTCCACGGGGCTCATGGGAACAGCTTTCCTTCGAATTCGGCGGAATAGGCTGCGCTGCCGTCGGAAAAGACTGTCAGCCAGGAAAAGTCGAACGCCTCCTGGAGGAGGTCGCCCGGGACGAAGAAGAGGGCGGTGGCGAGGGCATCGGCAACCATCGCCGTCTCTGCCAGTGCCCAGGTGGCGACGGCGGTGCGGACCGGCTGCCCGGTGGTTCCGTCCAGGACGTGGTGCAGTCCATCGCCCCAGGCACGCCGGTTGGCAGCCGAGGCACACAACGCCCGGCCTTCCAGGTCCACCACGCCAATCGCCTGGGCCGGGTTGTAGGGGTGTTCAAGCCCCACGCTGACAGGGCCGGTTCCGCGGGCCAGCAGGTCCCCGCCGGCATCAATGACGAACCCGCCCACGCCGGCGGCCGCCAGCTCCTGCGCCAGCAGGTCCACCAGCAGGCCCTTGCCGGCGGCACCAATGTCCAGGACCAAGGGGGCGCCGGCAGTCAGGACCGTTCCGGACCACGTGAGGACCGATTCCCAGGCCGGCGCCGGGAGCGGTGGCCCTGCTGCCCGGAGGGAGTACGCTGCGTCATACCCCAGGCGCTCCAGGCTTCCGCCTATCAGCGGTGTCATGGCTCCGCCGGTCAGCCGGTAGAGCCGCCAATACAAGTCGCCCAGGGCAGCGGCTTCGTCGGGGAACACATGGCGCCCCGCCTGCCGGGCCAAGCCGGCAACCAGGGAATCGGCGCGGAAACGGGACCAGTCGCCGTCGAACTTTTCGACCCGGTCCAGAAGGCGCACCCGCACGCCATGCGGCAGCGGCAGGGGAGTGCTGATGTGCCAGCCGGTGCCGATCCCCTGGAACGAAAAGTCCTCCCGGTCCGTCGCGGACACCGCCTAGTGCGCCTCCGCCTTGATCTTCTCCAGCGCCTGGTTGAACCCTCCGCTGGTCAGTGAGGACCCGGAAACCTTGGAAACGTTGAGTTCATCGATGTTCCTGCCCACCACCTGGGCTGCGATGCCCCCGGCGAACTGGCCCTGGAATTTGCGGGTGTTGGGATTGGACGGGTGCTCGGTGATCTGCACGTCCGTGACTTTGCCCGCTGCAAGCGTCAGCTGCACACCCACCGTCTCCGTGCCGTTGGGCGAGACGTAGTTGCCGTCCGCATTGTAGGTTCCGTCTTTGTAGTTGCCCCCGCTGCCGGCCAGGGCGGAGGATCCGGCAGCGGGGGCGCCCGGTGCCGCGGCAGTGCCGGGGGTGCTGTCGGCGGTGGACGGCGCGCAGCCCGCCACGGTTCCCGCCAGGGACAGCCCTGCGATACCGGCGAAGAGGCTTCTCCGGAGAAGGATTTTGGGAACAGAAGGGCCTTTCACGGCAAAAGTACTCCCGGGAGTGACGGGGCTTTTAGGGATGGAGGGTCTCATGAAGGCTCTCGTTTCTCTGTGGGCTGTTCACTTCCTTGGGGCTGCCACCTTGTGTGGGGAGAGGCCCTTGCGGCAGTGGCTACGGTTTAGTCAACGCCGGATCCGCCCGAATGGTTCACGGAACCGGCCGGGAAGATTTCTTTTGCACGCCGCCGGGGGCGTGCACGGCCCAAATTCTTTGCTGTCACTGGCCCCCGGTACGCTAGAGGGGTGACTCCCGAAGAACTTTCCCTCGCCATATCCGCCTGCCTCAAGGACGCCGTCGCCGCCGGCGATATTGCCCTTGCGGCATCAGCCATTCCGGCTGAGGTGCGCGTGGAGCGACCCAAGAACCGGGACCACGGCGACTGGGCCACCAACATCGCCCTCCAGCTCGCCAAGCAGGCCGGCACCAACCCGCGCGAATTCGCCGCCGTCCTCAGCAGCCGGCTCAAGTCCATCGACGGCGTCTCCGCCGTGGATATCGCCGGGCCCGGATTCCTGAACATCACCGTGGACGCCGCAGCCGCCGGTGCCCTGGCCAAGGCCATCGTCGAGGCCGGCAAGGACTACGGCACCAACACTGCGCTCGCCGGGCGCACCGTCAACATGGAGTTTGTCTCCGCCAACCCCACCGGGCCGCTGCACATCGGGCACACCCGCTGGGCCGCCCTGGGCGACTCGATCGCCCGCGTGCTGCGCGCTTCGGGCGCGGATGTCACCGCGGAGTACTACATCAACGACGCCGGCTCGCAGATGAACACCTTCGCCAACTCCGTCTACTCCCGCCTGCATGGCCTTCCGGTGCCGGACGGCGGCTACCCGGGTCAGTACATCGCAGACCTTGGCCACGAAGTGCTCACCGCGCACCCGGACATCCGCGAGCTCACCGAAGTGGCCGCCCTTCCGGTCATCCGGGCCGCCGCCTACGAGGCCCAGATGAAGGACATCAAGGCCACCCTGGCGGACTTCGGCGTCGAGTTCGACGTCTTCTTCTCGGAGCAGGAACTGCACGACGCCGGCGCCATTGAAAGTGCCGTGGCGCGCCTTCGCGAGCAGGGCCACGTGTTCGACGACGGCGGTGCGGTCTGGTTGCGGACCACGGACTTTGGCGACGACAAGGACCGCGTCATGATCCGCGCCAACGGCGAGCCCACGTACTTCGCCGCGGACGCTGCCTACTACCTGTCCAAGAAGGACCGCGGCTTCACGGAGAAGATCTACCTCCTGGGCGCCGACCACCACGGCTACATCAACCGGCTCAAGGCCATCGCCGCCGCCGCCGGTGACGACCCCGAGGTGAACATCGAAGTGCTGATCGGCCAGTTGGTGTCCGTCAACGGCGCCAAGCTGTCCAAGCGCGCCGGCAACATTATCGAACTCAAGGACCTGATCGACTGGCTGGGCAAGGATGCAGTCCGCTACTCCCTGGCACGGTTCCCCGCCGACTCGCCGCTGACCCTGGATCCGGAACTGCTGAAGAAGCACAGCAACGAGAACCCTGTGTTCTACGTCCAGTACGCCCACGCCCGCTCCCGGGGCGCCGCGCGCAACGCTGTGGCCGCCGGCGTCGAACGCCAGGTGGACGGCCAGGACAGCTTCGATGCTTCACTCCTGGACCACGCCACGGAAAACGAGCTGCTGTCCTACCTGGGCAGCTACCCGTCGATCGTGGCCAAGGCTGCTGAACTGCGCGAACCGCACCGCGTGGCGCGACACCTGGAGGCCATCGCAGGGGCGTACCACCGCTGGTACGACGCCTGCCGTATCGCCCCCATGGGTGAAGAACCCGTCACGGACCTCAACCGCACCCGGCTCTGGCTTAATGACGCCACCAGCCAGGTGCTGGCGAACGGCCTTGACCTGCTGGGCGTTTCCGCGCCGGAACGGATGTAGGACCCATGACGCACACAGCCGCACACGGCTCTCCGCTTGCCCCGGAGTGGCTTGCCGTTCCGGATGACCTCAATGCCCTCCACGAACCGATGTGGGCCGGTGACGCAGCGCGAAACGCCGATGGTGAACTTGCCATCGGCGGGATCCCCGTCAGCGAGTTGCAGCGGCAATACGGGACCCCGCTTTTCGTCATGAGCGAGAACGACTTCCGTGCCCGGGCCAGGGCATTCAGCGACGCGTTCAACGACGCCTTCGCGGATATCTGCGGGGGAGTGGATGTCTACTACGCCGGCAAGTCGTTCCTCTGCACGGCGGTGGTCCGCTGGGTGGAGGAAGAAGGGCTGCGGCTGGACACGGCCTCGGGCGGGGAACTCGCCGTGGCCTACCGGGCCGGAATTCCCGGGGCGGACGTCGCCCTGCACGGCAACAACAAGTCCGACGGCGAGATCCACAGGGCGCTTGACATGGGCCTGGGGCGGATCGTGGTGGACAGCCTGGATGAGCTCGTGCGCGTCGGCGCGATCGCGCAGGGGCGCGGGGAGCGGGCAAAGGTCATGCTGCGGCTCACCCCCGGCGTGCATGCCCACACGCACGAATTCATCGCCACCGCCCACGAGGACCAGAAGTTCGGCCTCTCCATGGCTGCCGACACCACCGATGAAGCCGGCATCTCCGCTGCCGAGGAAGCGGTGGCAGCTGCATCAGCGCATCCCGGCATCGAGCTGCTGGGCCTGCACTGCCACATCGGATCCCAGATTTTCGAGCCGGACGGCTTTGCGCTGGCCGCGGAGAAGCTGCTGCGCTTCCTTGCCGCCATGCAGGAAAAGTACTCCATCACCCTGCCGGAACTGGACCTCGGCGGCGGCTACGGGATCGCCTACACGCCGGTGGACACCCCGCGCCCTGCAGCGGAGATCGCCAACGCGATGGCCGCCGTCGTGCGCTCCACCTGCACCGAGCTTGGCATCGACGCGCCGCGCATCTCCATCGAACCGGGACGCGCCATCGTTGGCAGCACCACCTTCACCCTGTACGAAGTGGGCACGCTGAAGACGGTCCGCGTGGACGCACCCGGCACGTCCGGCGACGGTGACGCGGGCAACAACGTTACGTATCCCCGGCGGTATGTTTCGGTGGACGGCGGCATGAGCGACAACGCCCGCCCGGTGCTGTACGACGCGGATTATTCGGCCGTCCTGGCCTCCCGCACCTCCAGCGCCGCCCCGCAGTTGTCCCGCGTAGTGGGCAAACATTGCGAGAGCGGCGACATAGTTGTTAGAGATGTATATCTGCCCGAGGACGTGGCAGCCGGTGATCTGCTTGCTGTACCGGGAACCGGCGCCTACTGCTGGGCCCTCTCGAGCAACTACAACTATCTGGCCCGGCCGGGCGTTGTCGCGGTGCGCGACGGATCTTCCCGGCTGATTGTCCGCGGGGAAACCGAAGAAGATCTGCTGAACCGCGACATGGGAGCCTGAATGACGGAAATGCGAACGCTGAAAGTAGCCCTGCTGGGCTGTGGCAACGTTGGAGCCCAGGTTGCGCGGATCCTCATTGAGGACGCCGACGCCCTCGCTGCCCGCACCGGTGCCCGCCTGCAGCTCAGCGGCATCGCCGTGCGCAACGTTAATGCCCCCCGCGACGTGGACCTGCCGCAGGAGCTTTTCACCACCGACGCCGAAACTCTCGTCAAGGACGCCGACCTCGTGATCGAGCTGATGGGCGGCATTGAGCCCGCACGCACGCTGATCCTCTCCGCGCTGCGCAACGGCGCCTGCGTGGTCACCGGCAACAAGGCACTCCTGGCGCAGGACGGACCCACCCTCTACGAAGAGGCGGACAGGGCGGGCGTCCAGCTGTCCTACGAGGCCGCCGTGGCCGGCGCCATCCCGATCCTGCGCCCCATCCGCGACAGCCTCTCGGGCGACCGGATCACCCGGGTGCTGGGCATCGTCAACGGCACCACCAACTTCATCCTTGACCAGATGGACACCACCGGCGCCCAGTTCGCCGATGCCCTCGCCGAAGCCCAGCGCCTTGGCTACGCCGAAGCGGACCCCACTGCCGACGTCGAAGGCCACGACGCCGCCGCCAAGGCCGCCATCCTCGCGTCGCTGTCCTTCCACACCCGCTTTGCGCTGGACGATGTCCACTGCGAGGGAATCACGTCCGTCAGTGCTTCGGACATAGCCGCCGCAAAGGACGCCGGCTTCGTCATCAAGCTGCTGGCCATCGCGGAGAAACTGACCGGCGCTGACGGCAAGGAAGGCGTGTCCGTCCGCGTGCACCCCACCCTCCTGCCCCGCGAACATCCGCTGGCCGCCGTCCGGGGCGCATTCAACGCGGTGTTCATCGAGGCCGAAAATGCCGGTGAGCTGATGTTCTACGGCCAGGGCGCCGGCGGCACCCCGACGGCATCCGCCGTCCTGGGCGACCTCGTTTCAGCAGCCCGGCGCCTGGTCCTGGGCGGTCCCGGACGTACCGAAACCACCACGGGCCACGTTCCCGCGCTGCCCATCGATGCGGCCACCACGAGTTACTACATTGGCCTGGACGTCGCCGACCAGCCCGGCGTCCTGGCTAAGATCGCCCAGCTCTTTGCCGAGCACGGCGTGTCCATCGAAATCATGCGGCAGACCATCCACCGCGATTCAGCTTCCAACGTGGAGTCGGCCGAACTGCGGATCGTCACCCACCGTGCGTCAGAGGCTGCCCTTGCAGCCACCGTCGAGGCCGTGAAGGGCCTGGACGTCATCAATTCAGTTACATCCGTTTTGCGGGTAGAAGGAGTCTAAGTGGCTCACCAATGGCGCGGTGTCATCCGCGAATACGCTGACCGTCTGCCCGTGACGGAGTCCACCAGGGTCATCACCCTGGGTGAGGGCGGTACCCCGCTGGTACACGCGCAGAAGCTCTCCGAACTCACCGGTTCGGAGGTCTACCTCAAGGTGGAAGGCATGAACCCCACCGGCTCCTTCAAGGACCGTGGCATGACCATGGCGATGACGGCAGCAGTTGCCTCCGGCGCGAAGGCCGTTGTGTGCGCTTCCACCGGCAACACGTCCGCGTCCGCCGCTGCCTACGCCACGGCCGCCGGCCTCAAGTGTGCGGTCCTGGTGCCCGAAGGCAAGATCTCCATGGGCAAGCTCAGCCAGGCGATTGCCCACGGGGCCACCCTGCTCCAGGTGGACGGCAACTTCGACAACTGCCTGGACATCGCCCGCAAGCTGGGGGAGTCCTACCCCGTCTTCCTGGTGAACTCCGTAAATCCCGCCCGCATCCAGGGCCAGAAGACCGGCGCCTTCGAAGTGGTCGATTCCCTGGGCGACGCACCGGACATCCACGTTCTGCCCGTGGGCAACGCCGGCAACATCACGGCCTACTGGAAGGGCTACAAGGAGTACTCCGCTCCCTTCGAATCGGAGACGGCCGGCACGCTTCCCGCCGTATCCACCAAGACACCCGCGATGTGGGGCTTCCAGGCCGCCGGTGCCGCCCCCTTCGTGGCAGGCCACCCCATCACGGAACCGGACACCATCGCCACTGCCATCCGCATTGGAAACCCGGCGTCCTGGGACGGTGCCGTCGGCGCCCGTGACGAGTCCGGTGGACTCATCGAGGCCGTCACCGATGAGGAGATCCTGAACGCCCACCGCTGGCTGTCGTCCAAGGAAGGCGTCTTCGTGGAGCCCGGTTCCGCCGCAGGCGTCGCGGGACTGCTCAAGAAGCACGCGGCCGGCGAGGTCCCCAGCGGGAAAACCATCGTCATCACCGTCACCGGCCACGGACTCAAGGATCCCCAGTGGGCCCTGCGCACCGAGGATGGCAGCGATGTCCAGCCGGTCAAGGTCCCCAACGACGTCGTCACCGTAGCTGCTGAGCTGGGACTGGAAGAAAAATAACCTTGGACACCACCTCGCAGGCCGCCGTCGGACTGCAACTGATTGAGCCGGGCCAGCGCGTCACTGTCCGCGTCCCCGCCACCACGGCCAACCTTGGTCCCGGCTACGACAGCCTGGGGCTTGCACTGGCCCTGCACGACACCCTGACCGTGGAAAGCCTGGACACGGACGAACTCGTCTTCGACCTGCGCGGCGAAGGGGCGGAAACCCTGCCCCGGGACGCCAGCCACCTGGTGGTACGGGCCATGGACGCGGCCTTTGAACGGTTGGGATTCCGCCACGGCGGCCTGAAGGTGACTGCCGAAAACGTCAACCCGCACGGCAGGGGACTGGGCTCGTCCGCCTCGGCGGTCGTGGCGGCTGTGTCTGCTGCCAATGCCATGGTTCCAGGGGAAAGCCGGCGCGGCCGCGACTGGATCCTGCAGCTCACCAGCGAGATGGAAGGCCACCCGGACAACGTCGCACCGGCGATTTTCGGCGGACTGGCGCTGTCATGGCAGGACAGTGAGCAGTACAGCAGCACCACTGCCACCGTTGCCGGGTCCATCATCCCCATCGTGGCGGTACCCGACTTCGAACTGTCCACCGAAGCCGCCCGCGCCCTGCTGCCTGCATCAGTGGGACACCATGCGGCGGCCATGAATTCGGGCCGTGCGGCGCTGCTGATCCATGCGTTGACGCAAAAGCCTGAATTTCTCCTGCCGGGCACCGAGGACTACCTGCACCAGAGCTACCGGGCGGAAGCCATGCGGCCCAGCGCGGCGCTGATCGGCGCCCTCCGCAAAGCAGGCTATGCAGCAGTGGTTTCCGGCGCCGGGCCAACCGTCCTGGTGCTGGCCAACGGCGAAGCACTGGCCAGTGATGCACTGGCCTTCATCGAGGCCTTTACATCGGAGAACACGCCGGACATTGGCTGGCGCGTGCTGAAGCTCGCAGTGGACGTTGAAGGTGCTAAGGTGGACGTGCACCGGCGGTAATTCCGCCTATCTGATCTGCTCCTGCATTCAGTTGCTGTTTGATCTACCACTGTGAATGTATTCCGGTGCCACCTGCTTGGTCTGTCGCAGGAATCTGCAGCATCCAACTGCCCCTGAAGCGTCAGTCAGGCGTTGCGCCGTGGGCGCAGCGCAAGGTGAATCAGTATCCGGCCCTGCTGGCCGAAATCCAACCGGCAAGGCTGAAATCCGGCTGCAGATCTGAACTGCAGCCCAGATCAAATCATCGCGTCCAGCTCCCAGTCTGGACGCCGTCGAGGGGGAAGGATCCTTCGTGACCGAAACCACTGAGCTGTCGCCAGCTGTGGAACACACAACTTCTGCTGCCGAATCATCGGCCGCACCCGCCAAGAGCAGCGGCCTCGCCGGCCTGAAGCTCGCCCAGCTGCAGGCCCTCGCCAGCCAGCTCGGCATCTCCGGCGGCTCCCGCATGCGCAAGGGGGACCTGGTTTCGGCCATCTCCGCCCACCGCGCAGGGACCCTGACCGTCAAGACTCCTGCGAAGGCAACGGAAAAGGCTCCGGAAAGCAGCGTGGCTCCTGCCGCAGCCGCTCCGGAGGCCGCTGCCGCAGAAGCTCCTGCCGCTGAAGGCACCCGTGCCCGCGGACGCGGCCGCAGCCGCCGCGCTGTCAGTGACGGCGTGGTTGCCCCGGCAACCGAAGCTCCCGTCGTGGAAACCGCTGCCGCACCTGCCGCCGCAACCGTCGAGGCGCCGTCGGCTGCCCCCGCGGAAACCACCGAGGCAACCGAAGGCGCCCCCGAGCGCCGCCAGCCGCGCACCCGCAACCGCCGCCGCGGCGAAGCCGCTGCCGCCTCCGTCCAGGAAGCCCCGGTGGAAACCCCGGCAGAGCAGCCGGCCGCGGAACAGCGTGCGGGCGAACAGCGTTCGGGTGAACAGCGCACCGAAACCCCCGCAGAAGCAGGGGACGCCGGCCAGCGCACCGAACGCCGTGAAGGCGGACGCACCCGCGGCCGTGACAACACCCGCGATTCCGATGGCGGCCGCGACAACGCCGGCAGCCGCGAAGCCGGCCAGCGCGATGGCGGCCGGGACAACCGCGACAACGACGACGCCGACGGCGGAAGCCGCCGCAACCGCCGTAACCGCCGCGACCGGAATGACCGCAACGACCGTTCCGGCGGCCAGGACCGGGACAACTCGCGCAACGACCGCTTCCGCGACCGCAACGACCGCCGCCGCGGCCGCAACCAGGGTCCGGACGTGGACGACGTCGAGGTCACCGACGACGACGTGCTGCTGCCGGTCGCCGGCATCCTCGACGTCCTCGAGAACTACGCGTTCATCCGCACCTCCGGCTACCTGCCCGGCCCCAACGACGTCTACGTCTCCCTGGCCCAGGTCAAGAAGTACAACCTGCGCAAGGGTGACGCCGTGGTAGGCGCAATCCGTGCACCGCGCGAAGGCGAAGACCGCAGCCAGCAGTCCAACCGCCAGAAGTTCAACGCCCTGGTCCGCGTCACGTCCGTCAACGGCAAGACGCCGGAAGAACTCAAGGACCGCGTCGAATTCGCCAAGCTGGTTCCGCTGTACCCGTCGGAGCGCCTGCGCCTCGAGACCGATCCCAAGAAGATCGGCCCCCGCGTCATCGACCTCGTCGCCCCGATCGGCAAGGGCCAGCGTGGCCTGATCGTCTCCCCGCCCAAGGCCGGCAAGACGCTCATCCTGCAGTCCATCGCCAACGCGATCACCACCAACAACCCTGAGGTCCACCTCATGATGGTGCTGGTTGACGAACGGCCCGAAGAAGTCACGGACATGCAGCGCACCGTCAAAGGTGAGGTCATTGCCTCCACCTTCGACCGTCCCGCAGATGACCACACCACCGTGGCCGAACTTTCCATCGAACGCGCCAAGCGCCTCGTGGAAATGGGCATGGACGTGGTGGTCCTGCTGGACTCCATGACCCGCCTGGGCCGCGCCTACAACCTGGCAGCACCGGCCTCCGGCCGCATTTTGTCCGGTGGTGTGGACTCCGCAGCCCTCTACCCGCCCAAGCGCTTCTTCGGTGCCGCCCGCAACATCGAAAACGGCGGCTCGCTCACCATCCTGGCCACCGCCCTCGTCGAGACCGGCTCCAAGATGGACGAGGTCATCTTCGAAGAGTTCAAGGGCACCGGCAACATGGAACTGCGCCTGTCCCGCCAGTTGGCAGACAAGCGCATCTTCCCGGCCGTGGATGTCAACGCATCCGGTACCCGCCGCGAAGAGAACCTGCTCTCGCCCGAAGAAGTCAAGATCATGTGGAAGCTGCGCCGCGTCCTTTCCGGACTCGAGACCCAGCAGAGCCTTGAACTGCTCACCAACAAGATCCGGGAAACGCAGAGCAACGTCGAGTTCCTCATGCAGGTCCAGAAGACGACGCTTGGTGCGAAGTCGGATAACGACAAATAGTTTCACCAGGGGCGGGGCCGACGCATTTTGCCGGCCCCGCCCCTTTGTCGTTCGGTTTTTTGCCGCCCCCGCCCCTACGCGTGGTGGCCACGTCCTGACGGACTTTGGCCACCACGCTCCGGCAGGCCCGATGCCACTCCCGGGGCGGCAAAAAACCGCCCGACCTGCGTTCGTCCCACCTAACGCGTCGCATTACTAGACTTGTACAAGTCGAAAGAGGTTTATAGATGTTTGAGTCCGTACAGGGCCTGCTTGATGAGCATGACTCCATCCAGGCGCAGCTGGGGGATCCTGCTGTTTATGCTGACCAGCGGCTTGCCCGGAAGCTGGGGCGGCGGTCGGCTCAGCTCAATGGCATTGTTGAGGCCTACCACAAGTGGGAAGGTATCCGGGATGACCTTGCTGCCGCCAAGGAGATGGCTGCCGAGGATCCCGAGTTTGCTGCCGAGGTGCCTGAACTCGAGGCCGCGCTGGAGACTGCTGCCGCCAAGCTGCGGCGCCTGCTGATTCCGCGCGATCCGGACGATGCGCGCAACGTGATCCTCGAGGTCAAGGGCGGTGAAGGTGGCGACGAGGCTGCCCTGTTCGCCGGCGACCTGCTGCGAATGTACACCCGGTACGCGGAGTCCCGCGGCTGGAAGACCGAAATCATCTCCGCCACCGAATCGGACCTTGGCGGCTACAAGGACGTCCAGGTGGCTGTCAAAGGCAACTCGAACGATCCCGCTGAGGGCGTCTACGCCCGGCTTAAGTTCGAAGGCGGCGTGCACCGCGTCCAGCGCGTGCCTGTGACCGAGTCCCAGGGCCGCATCCACACCTCGGCTGCCGGCGTGCTGGTCCTGCCCGAAGTGGACGAGCCGGAAGAGCTCGAGATCAACCAGAACGACCTCAAAATTGACGTGTACCGGTCCTCGGGCCCGGGTGGCCAGTCCGTGAACACCACGGACTCCGCCGTCCGCATCACGCACCTTCCCACCGGCATTGTGGTGGCGATGCAGAACGAGAAGTCCCAGCTGCAGAACCGTGAGGCCGGCATGCGCGTCCTCCGCGCCCGCATCCTGGCACACCAGCAGGAGCAGATCGACGCCGCCAACTCGGAACAGCGCAAGTCGCAGATCCGCACCATGGACCGCTCCGAGCGCATCCGCACCTACAACTACCCGGAAAACCGGATCGCCGACCACCGCACCGGCTACAAGGCCTACAACCTGGACCAGGTCATGAACGGTGACCTGGAACCGGTCATCCAGTCGGCGATAGAAATGGACGAGCAGGCGCGGCTGGACGCCATCGGCGACTGAGCGGAAGCTGCCACCCATGACCGAGCCCACCTCCGCGGTGCCTGCCCAGACCCAGACACTGGCTGCAGCTGTCCGTGAGGCTGCCGCACTGCTGGCTGAAGCCGGGATCCCCAGCCCCCGCGCCGACGCGGAGCTCCTGGCGGACCATCTCCTGAACGTCGGGCTGGGACGCCTACGCTCCCTGATGCTTGGCGACACTCCCGCACCGCAGGGGTATGGCGAGCTGGTGGCCGAACGTGCGCGCCGGATCCCGCTGCAGCACATCACCGGGGTGGCGCATTTCCGCTACCTGGAGCTGGCCGTGGGGCCGGGGGTTTTTATTCCCCGTCCGGAGACCGAATCGGTGGTCCAGCTGGCCATCGACCACGTCCGCGGCATGCGCAGTCCCCGCATGGTGGACCTTGGGACGGGGTCGGGTGCCATCGCCGGTTCGCTCGCTTCCGAACTTCCCGGAGCCGAGGTGCATGCTGTCGAATTCAGCCCGTTCGCGCACGCCTGGGCGGCGAAAAACCTGGCGCCGCTGGGCGTCAACCTTGTCCTGGGCGACCTGCGCGACGCCTTCCCGGAGCTTAACGGAAGCGTCGACGTCGTGGTTTCCAACCCGCCGTACATCCCCGCCGAAGCCATCCCCAACGAACCCGAAGTAGCCCTGCACGATCCGCCGGAAGCTTTGTACGGCGGGGGAGCGGACGGCATGGAACTTCCGACGGCGGCAGCGGCCTCCGCTGCCCGGCTGCTGCGGCCGGGGGGCTACTTCGTCATGGAACACGCAGAAGTCCAGGCCGGCTGGATCGCCGCCATGCTTGCAAGGACCGGAACCTGGACAGCCATCACAACGCACCTGGACCTCAACGGCAAGGAGCGCGCCACCAGCGCCGTGCTCGTGGGGGACTCCGCACGGAATGAAAGAATGGGCCAGTGACCACAACTTATGACTGCACCATCGACGACGAGCGGGCCCGGGGCCTGGAACACGCCCAGCGCGCCATCAGCGAGAAGAAGTGCGTCGTGCTCCCCACGGACACCGTCTACGGGATCGGCGCGGACGCGTTCTCGCCCCAGGCCGTCACCATGCTGCTGGTTTCCAAGGGGCGCAGCCGCACCATGCCGCCGCCCGTCCTGATTCCGCGGATCAACGCCCTGGACGGCCTGGCCACCGAGGTCTCGGCTGACGCACGGAAACTCGCCGAGGCCTTCTGGCCCGGAGGCCTGACGCTGATCCTGCACGCACAGCCGTCCCTGGACTGGGACCTGGGCGAAACCAAGGGGACCGTGGCCCTGCGGATGCCTGCCGACGAGGTGGCCCTGGAACTGCTGACTTTGACCGGCCCGCTTGCCGTGTCCTCCGCAAACCGCACCGGACACGCCCCGGCCCAGACCGCAGCTGCCGCCCGGGAGCAGCTTGCTGATTCCGTGGAGGTGTACCTGGAGGGCGGCCAGCGCCCCGTGGAGGGTGAAGCCGGCGTGCCGTCCACCATTGTGGATGCCACCGGTCCCATCCTGCGCGTGGTGCGCAACGGGGCAGTGAGCCTGGACCAGCTCCGCGGGCACGTCCCCGGCGTCCTGGGCCTGGGAGAGATCCCCATGGCCGAAGAGGAAGCCGGCGGTGAGCAGGTTGGTGGTGAGCCAACTGGCGCCGGGCAGCCGGGCACAGGCCAGTCAAGCGCAGCCGATGTACAGGACGACGGCGGGGCCGCACCTGAGGCGTCAGGGTCGTCCGCCGTGCCCGGCCCGGCCGCGGAATCCACCACGCCGGCCGGGAACCAGCAGCCTTGATGGCGCTGGACCGCCAGCAGATTCCTGTCCTGGACGTCCACGCCACACCGTTGCGCGTCCCCGAACTGGTGGCGGAACTGAGCAGCTTCGTGGCGGATGGCTCTACCCGTACCGTCCTGGGCCACAACCTGCACAGCGTCACGCTGGCTTTGTCCGACGACGGATTCCGGCGCCTTTACGAGGACAGCGACGTCGTGCTCCTGGACGGCGCACCCGTGCTGTGGCTGTGGGGGAGGACCGGCAACGCCGAAGGCCCCGTCATGGATTACCGGCTGGGTTCAACGGACTGGCTGCCGGCGCTGGACCAAGTGCGCGGCCTTGAACGGATTGCCGTGATCGGTGCGGGTGCGGAGGCGAACGCGGGGGCAGTCAGCAGGCTGAAGGACATCGTTCCGGGCGCCCGTGTGTCAGGCTTTCCCGGTGAAGGATGGGGTCCTGCGCTTGAGGAGGCAGCCGTTGCCTGGCTGCACCGGGAACAGCCGCAGCTTGTCCTGCTTGGCCTGGGCATGCCGCTCCAGGAGGAAGTGCTGCAGCGGCGGCTGGCTGAGATGCCGCCTGCCGTGTACTGCGCCGTGGGCGGCGCCATCGAGCAGCTGGCCGGCGTCCAGAAGCTGGCCCCCCGGTGGCTGGGCAGGATGGGCCTGGAGTGGGCGTGGCGCCTGCTCCTGCATCCCCGCCGCGTGGCCTACCGCGTGCTGGGGGAGCCCTGGGTCCTGTTGTGGCTCCTGGCCGCCCGGAGGCTCGGAAAACCGGGCCTGAACAGGTAACCGGGGCCGGAAGCAGCGGAGCGCGGCAAACAGCGGCAGGGTTCGCCTAGAACTTCTGGTCCTCCAACGGAGCGAAGCCCTTGCCCCGCAGGCCGGTGGTGAACGAATGTGCCCACCCCAGAAAGCCCGAAAGGTCGCGGCGCTGCAGAAAGTAGCCCAGATACCCGCCGACGTCGGCCACGAACGAGCGCACCCGGAAGTAGCGGCGGATCAGGTAGCCCCGGTTCCGGTAATAGTAGAAACGCTTGAAGGCGGAGTCCGGGACGATCACGTGCCAGCGGGCGCCGTAGACGTGCTGCGTTTCCCCGAAGGCGTGCGGGTGCGTAATGGCCGTGGTGGTGACGGTGCCAAAGCGGATCCCGGCCTTGCGCAGCCGGATGGTGAAATCAACTTCATCGCCGCGGATGAACAGGCGCATGTCCGGCAGGCCCACCTTGAAGAACACGTCGGAGCGGATCAGCGCACCGTTGAAGAAGTGGCCGTCGTCCGGCAGGAAGCCTCGTTTCTCCACCTCGGCCCTGTCGTGCGTGACCTTGCCGTCCAGGCGGAAGAAGAAGGACAGCCGGTCGGGATGGCCGGGCGCCGTGACCAAAGGGACCACCGCCTCCAGGTCGCGTGCCTCAGCCTCACGAAGCAGCGTGGCGAGGCATTCCGGATCTGCCGGCTCGGCGTCGTCGTCCATCATCCAGATCCAGCGGGCACCGCTGGCGACGGCCTTGAGCGCGGCAAGCGCAAATCCGCCCGCGCCGCCCAGATTCGCTTCCGAGCGCACATAGTCCACGTTGGGGTGCGCCGCTGCCACATCCGCGGCCGGGGTGGTGCCGCTGTCCACCAGGCAAATCGTGTCCACGTGCCGGCTCTGGGCATTGATCGAATCCAACAGGACGGAGAGTTCCTTCGGCCGGTCGAAAGTCACGGCGGCAACCGCAATGCGGGGGGTCATGGGGGTCCTTTCAGCATGGCTGCAAGGGAGTTCCCCGCCTGTTGTGCGCCCGTGTGGCGCGGAGCCATGGTGCCGTTGGCACTAGTATCTTTGACTAGAGTCCACTGTAATACAGCCCTGTAAGGCGCTGCGCGTACGTCTGTGCGCACTGCCTGCTGCGCGCTCGGCGACGGAGAAGTTTCATTTATCGAAGAACAGATTCCCGGCCCGTGAGCCCACCCACCCCCAACCGGCTGCCACATCGGCCGAGCGGCTTTGGCACCACCACCCTTGAAGCGGTTGCCGTCCCATGATCATGTACCTGCTCATGGGGCTCACCGCCGCCATTGTCTCCTACGGGGCCACCTGGGGCGCCCGCATCGTGGGGCACCGGCTTGAGCTGCACCTGCCCATCCGCAGCCGCGACATGCATTCCACGCCGGTGTCCAGGCTGGGCGGGGTGGCAATCTTCCTGGGCGTCATGGTGGCGCTGGTCGTTGCCAGCCAGTCCTTCTTCGTCAAGGACATCTACCGCAACAACTTTTCACCGTGGGGTGTCCTGGCAGGAGCAGCGGTCATCGTCCTGGTGGGCGTGGCGGACGACCTGCTGGACATCCGCTGGTGGGTGAAGCTGATCGGCCAGAGCGCCGCCGGACTGACAGTGGCCATCTGGGGTGTCCAGATGACCATCGTCCCCTGGGTACCTGAACCCATCTACCTCCAGGACGGAACACTGCGGATAGTGCTGACGGCCGGACTGATCGTAACCACCATGAACGCCTTCAACTTCATTGACGGGCTGGACGGCCTCGCCGCGGGAGTGGCCATCATCGGCGGCACGGCGTTCTTCATCACCGCCTACTGGGTCCACCGGAACGCAGTCCTGCTGGACTATTCAGACCTGGCTACGCTCATTACGGCCGTGCTGGTGGGCGGGTGCCTTGGCTTCCTGCCGCACAACTTCTTTCCCTCGAAGATCTTCATGGGGGACTCCGGCGCCATGCTGATTGGGCTCCTCATGGCCTCGGCCGGCGTCGTGTCCACGGGGCAGATCACCTCGGGCCTCTACGACCGTGCCAACGGTATCTCCACCATTATCCCCATCCTGCTTCCCTTCGCCGTCCTCTTCCTGCCGCTGCTGGACCTCGGTCTGGCGGTCGTCCGGCGGACGGCCCGCGGGCGTTCGCCCTGGTCGGCGGACCGCGGACACCTGCACCATAAATTGCTGGACATCGGCTATTCGCACCGTACCGCGGTGGTCCTGATGTACCTGTGGACCGCCGTGCTCTCCTTCGGCGGCCTGGCGTTCGCTGTCTTCCCCTGGCACATCGTGCTCGCCGTGGACATCTTCGCGACGCTGGTCATGGGACTGGTGACAGCGTGGCCGTACCTGTCCCGCGGCAATGGGGAAACCGCGGCGTAACGGCGGTTCTGAATTATTTCTATCTCGTGTAGAATTTAGGGGCAGCCCAAGCTGCCACTCCACCCCCTGCCTCCTGGCGATCTGCCATGTGGTGCCGACGATTGGATCGCATGACCTCCAACGCCGAGTCCGGACCTGCCTCCGGCAATGGACCCGTTGGTACGTCCGGTCCCACCCGTTCGCTCTGGCTGAACCTGCTCAAGCGCAGTTCGATTGCCGCGACGGCCGGACTTGTGGTGTGCGCAATCCCGGCCGGAATCCTCAACGGGGCAACCGGGGCGGTGTCCAGTTTCCTTGGTGGCCTGCTGGTGATGCTTTTCTTTGGCATCAGCCTGCTGGTGGGGCACTTCGTGGGACGCCGCAACCCCTCGGGTGCGATCGGGATGTTCGTAGCAACCTACTTCATCAAGGTAGTTGGCTTCGCCGTTGTCCTGTTCGTCATCGGGGCTCCGGAATGGCTGCACGGCCGCTGGTTCGTCATCGGTGCCGTCGTTGCCGTCGTCCTGTGGCAGGCCGCGGAGATCCACGGCTTCAGCAGGGCACGCCTCCAGATCTACAACGATCCTGAAGACAGGGGATCATCCGATGCGTGATTCGAAAAAAACCGCAGGCGCCGGCGACGGCAAACGCGGCTCCAACGGCTCCACGCCGGCTTCTTCCGACGCATCCACCGATGGCGGCTACAACGCTGGAATGGCTGTATTCAGCTACATCATTGGCGGAATCATCGTCTGGAGTTTGATAGGGTGGGGACTGGATTATCTGTGGGGAACGCGCTGGATTGTGCTCGCAGGCGCTCTGCTTGGAGCCGTCGGAGGTTTCTACCTTTCCCACATGCATGGCCTCACCAGTTCCCGCAAAAATGCTGATGGGCGCCATGCTCCCAGCGCACCGTCCCAGGACGGAGAAGATAATGCCAAATAATTTCACAGGGGGAACAGCAGGCTGTCAGGCTGCCGGACCCCGCCCAACGCCCAATGATGGACACTGCAGAGAGGAAACGCGTTGATCGCGCTTGCGCTCCCGGCCCAAGATTCAGGAGAGTTCACTCCTCCTGGTATTAACGAAATGCATTTGCCGGCAATCCTGCCGTGGGGTGCCGCAGAAGGATTCTCCAAGCAGATGCTGCTGGTCCTCCTCTCTGTCGTCTTTATCGCCGTCTTCTTCGTGCTCGCCGCACGCAAGCAGCAGCTGGTACCCGGCAAGCTCCAGTTCGCCGGCGAAGCCGCGTACGGCTTCGTCCGCAACGGCATTGCCAAGGACATCATCGGCGGCAGGGACTTCATCAAGTACGTCCCCCTGCTGTTCAGCCTGTTCTTCTTCATCCTGGTCAACAACATCTACGGCGCCATTCCGGTGTTCCAGCTCCCCACGTTCTCGCACGTGGGTGGAGCGTATGTGCTGGCCGGCCTGGTCTACGTCACCTGGATCGCCATCGGCGTCAAGAAGAACGGCCTGCGGTACTTCAAGCTGGCCACCGTCCCCTCGGGCGTGCCGTGGTACATCCTGCCGATCGTCATTCCGATCGAAATCATCTCCAACTTCGTTGTCCGGCCCGTCACGCACAGCCTCCGTCTGTTCGCGACCATGCTCGCCGGCCACCTGATCGTGATGATCGCCGGTTCCGGCATCGAGTACCTCATCATGCAGGAGAACGTCCTGCTGAAGGGAACCTCAATCCTGGTTCTTGCCGGTGCCATTGCCATGTACATGCTTGAAGCCCTGATCATGGTCCTGCAGGCCTACGTCTTTACGCTGCTGACCGCGATCTACATCGAAGGCGCACTGCACGCCGACAGCCACTAGGCTCGCCGGCCGGGCAGCACGCTCCGGCGGCACACCACAGTCTTCCCCTCGCGGGGATGAAGCAACCCAAACAACCTGCCACACAAGTGGCATCTTGAAAGGAAAAAAAATGGAAGGCTCCATCAACGGCTCCCTCAACCTCATCGGCTATGGCCTCTCGGCTATCGGCGGTGGTATCGGTGTGGGTCTCGTGTTCGCTGCCTACATCAACGGCGTTGCACGCCAGCCGGAAGCCCAGCGCGTCCTGCAGCCGATCGCATTCCTTGGCCTGGCCCTGACCGAAGCACTCGCCATCCTGGGCCTGGTCTTCGCTTTCGTTCTCAAGTAAACCTTCAGAACTTCAGCGAACATTCAGAACCGAGTAGATAAGGACGGGTGAAATATGCATCAGCTGATCATCTCAGCCGCCGCTGAAGGCGACGTCAACCCCCTTGTTCCCAATGGCTGGGAAATGCTGGTTGTCTTCGTGGGCTTTGCCATCCTCTTCTTCATCGTGGTCAAGTTTGTTGTCCCGATGTTCGAGAAGACCTTCGCAGAGCGTGCCGAGGCCATCGAAGGCGGCATCGCCAAGGCTGAAAAGGCCCAGGCTGAGGCGTCTGCTGCACTCGAAGAGTACAAGCAGCAGCTGACCGACGCCCGCACCGAAGCCAACCGCATCCGTGAGGAAGCCCGCGCCGAAGGTGCCCAGATCCTCGCGGATCTCAAGGAGAAGGCGGCAGCAGAGTCTGCCCGCATCACCGCGCAGGCCCACGCACAGATCGAGTCCGAGCGCCAGGCGGCCGTTGTGTCCCTGCGCTCTGAGGTAGGCACCCTGGCCACCACCCTTGCCGGCCGCATCGTGGGCGAGTCCCTCGACGACGACGCACGCGCAGCACGGGTAGTGGACCGCTTCCTGGCAGATCTGGAGTCCCAGAACGCAGGTGCAGCTAAGTAATGGCAGGCGTATCGAGCGAATCGCTGGCAACAGCCCTTGGCGCTTTGGAAGCGAAGCTTCCCACGGCGTCGCTGCAGCTGGCAAAGGAACTCTTCGGAATTCTGGGAATGGTGGACAGCTCGGCTGGCTTGCGCCGTGCCCTGACTGACCCCTCCCGCAGCGGTGACGAAAAGTCGGCGCTGGTGAGGCAGCTGGTTGGCGGAAAAGTCTCCGCTGATGCTGCTGAGATCGCGGCCGGTCTGGCCAGCTCACGCTGGGCATCGGCGCGTGACATCGGCGATGCACTCGAGACTCTTGCCGCAACGGTGGTCATTTCCGTTGCTGAAAACAAGTCGGCCGTTTCTGCCTCCGGAATCACTGGCCTGGAGGAGCTGGAAAACGACCTGTTTTCCTTCAACCAGGCTGTTGCCTCCAACCACGAGGTACAACGTGCTCTGTCCGAACCGCAGGCAAGCTCCGCCGCGAAGGCTGCCCTTGCAGAGAGGCTGGTGCCCGGCGTCAGTGAGGAAGCAAAAGTCCTCATTACGCAGGCAGTCAGCCAGCCACGCGGAATCAAGCCCACCAGGCTTGTGGAGCGGTTCGCCGAACTGGCGGCCAAGCGGCAGCAGCGCTGGATTGCAACGGTCAGCGTCACCCGGCCCTTGTCGCAGACGCAGCAGTCACGCCTCCAGGCGGGCCTGAATGCCCTGTACGGGCGGGAACTGAAGGTCAACGTCAACGTTGACCCGTCGCTCATTGGCGGAATCCGCGTCCAGGTGGGAGACGAAGTGCTCGACGCTTCCGTCCTTTCCCGGCTGGGCGAACTGCAACGCCAGCTGGCCGGCTAGCCGGACAAGCACAACCAAACTGATAGAAACCCCGGTCACCGTTTGCGGTGATCACAAACAGGAGAGCAGGGACTGCAGATGGCCGAATTGACCATCAACGCCGACGACGTCCGTAATGCGTTGAACGAGTTCGCGGCGTCCTACGAACCCGGAAACGCAGAGCGCGTAGAGGTTGGCCGTGTAACGACCGCAGGTGACGGCATCGCCCGTGTTGAGGGCCTTCCCTCGGTCATGGCGAACGAGCTTCTTCGCTTCGAAGACGGCACGCTGGGCCTGGCCCAGAACCTTGACGTCCGCGAGATCGGTGTCATTATCCTCGGTGACTTCCAGGGCATCGAGGAAGGCCAGGAAGTGCACCGGACCGGGCAGGTTCTGTCCGTTCCGGTTGGCGACGCCTTCCTCGGCCGCGTGGTTGACCCCTTGGGCCAGCCCATGGACGACCTGGGCGAGATCAAGGCTGAGACCACCCGTGCCCTGGAACTTCAGGCGCCCGGCGTGACCCAGCGCAAGTCGGTTCACGAACCGATGCAGACCGGCCTGAAGGCCATCGACGCGATGATCCCGATCGGCCGCGGCCAGCGCCAGCTGATCATCGGCGACCGCCAGACCGGCAAGTCCGCCATCGCGATCGACACGATCATCAACCAGAAGGCCAACTGGGCTTCGGGCGATGTCACCAAGCAGGTCCGCTGCATCTACGTCGCCATTGGCCAGAAGGCGTCCACCATCGCCGCCATCCGCCAGACCCTCGAGGACAACGGCGCGCTTGAGTACACCACCATTGTGGCCTCTCCCGCGTCCGACCCCGCAGGCTTCAAGTACCTGGCACCGTACGCGGGCTCGGCCATTGGCCAGCACTGGATGTACGGCGGCAAGCACGTCCTGATCGTGTTCGATGACCTGTCCAAGCAGGCCGAGGCATACCGCGCCGTGTCGCTGTTGCTCCGCCGCCCGCCGGGACGCGAAGCCTACCCGGGCGATGTCTTCTACCTGCACTCCCGCCTTCTGGAGCGTTGCGCCAAGCTCTCCGACGAGCTCGGTGCCGGTTCCATGACGGGCCTGCCGTTGATCGAGACCAAGGCGAACGACGTGTCCGCCTACATCCCGACCAACGTCATCTCCATCACCGACGGCCAGATCTTCCTGCAGTCGGACCTCTTCAACGCCAACCAGCGCCCCGCTGTTGACGTGGGTGTCTCGGTGTCCCGCGTTGGCGGTGCCGCCCAGGTGAAGTCCATGAAGAAGGTCTCCGGTACCTTGAAGCTGGACCTTGCCCAGTACCGCGACATGCAGGCGTTCGCGATGTTCGCATCCGACCTGGATGCAGCGTCCCGCCAGCAGCTGACCCGTGGCGCCCGCCTGATGGAACTGCTCAAGCAGGGCCAGTACTCGCCGTTCCCGGTCGAGGACCAGGTTGTGTCCATCTGGGCCGGCACCAACGGTTACCTGGATGACGTCCCGGTCGAGGACATCAGCCGCTTTGAAGCCGAGTTCCTGGAGCACCTCCGCCACAAGTCCTCGATCCTGACCACGCTGGCCCAGACCAACGTACTGGACGATGACACCGTTGCCGCTCTGAAGTCCTCAATCGTGGACTTCAAGAAGGGCTTCTTCGGCGAGGGTGACAACCACCTGGTAGGCGCCGGCCACGAGGAGCATGACGCTATCTCCGAGGGCGAAGTCGACCAGGAAAAGATCGTCAAGCAGAAGCGCTAGTTCCGCATCGCCGGGTGTGCCGGGCCCCAGGGTCCGGCACACCCGGCTACGGAATGTTAGGAAAGGATAAGTATGGGAGCCCAGATCCGGGTCTACCGCCAGAAGATCAGCTCGACCACGTCGATGCGCAAGATCTTCAAGGCGATGGAACTGATCGCTACCTCGCGCATCGGGAAGGCCCGTGCGCGCGTAGCAGCTTCACTGCCTTACGCGAACGCGATCACGCGCGCCGTTTCTGCTGTCGCCAGCCAAAGCGAAATCGACCACCCGCTGACCACTGAGCCGGAGCAGATCCGCCGTGCCGCCGTCCTGGTAATTACCTCGGACCGTGGCCTGGCAGGTTCCTACTCCGCCAGTGTGCTCAAGCAGGCGGAAGGTCTCTTCGAGCTGCTCCACGACGAAGGCAAGGAAGTCAAGACCTACCTCGTGGGCCGCAAGGCCCAGGCGTACTTCGAATTCCGGAACCGCGAATATGCGCGGGTCTGGACCGGAGGAACCGACGCTCCAGAGTTCGCCACCGCCCGTGAAATCGGCGAGGCGCTGCTGTCAGATTTCGCAACTGACTTCGAGGAGGGCGGCGTGGACGAAATCCACGTTGTCTACACCCGCTTCAAGTCCATGGTTACCCAGGAGCCGACGGTCATCCGCCTGCTCCCGCTGGAAGTAGTGGAAGAACAGGCTGCTTCCGAATCGGAGCTCCTGCCGCTGTACGAGTTCGAGCCGGAGACGGAGCGTGTCCTTGACGCCCTGCTGCCGCGCTACATCGAATCCCGTATCTTCGCAGCCATGTTGCAGGCGGCAGCTTCCGAGCTTGCAGCCCGCCAGCGGGCGATGAAGTCCGCAGGCGACAACGCAACGGACCTGATCAAGAAGTACACGCGCCTGCGCAACACAGCCCGCCAGGCCGAAATCACGCAGGAGCTCTCCGAGATTGTTGCAGGTGCCGACGCCCTCGCGTCGTAGCCTCCCGACCCTCGGTTCCGCGGAACCAGCAACACCACAGATAGACTTAACCCCACGCCATCTACTGAATGAAGTGAGAGAGATGACTGCCACTGCTACCGAACACGTAGCCGCAACGTCCGGTGCAACCGGCCGTATTGCGCGCGTAATCGGCCCGGTTGTCGACGTCGAATTCCCGGCTGACGCAATCCCGTCGATCTATAACGCCCTCACCACCGAGATCACTCTCAACGGTGAGACCAAGACCATTACCTTCGAAGTTGCGCTGCACCTCGGCGACAACCTCATCCGCGCCATCTCGCTGCAGGCAACCGACGGCCTGGTCCGCGGCACCGGCGTCGTTGACACCGGTGCCCCGATCTCCGTTCCCGTTGGTGACGGCGTCAAGGGCCACATCTTCAACGTGCTGGGCCAGCCCCTGGACGTTGCCGAGTCCGAGCTGGATGTCAGCGAACGCTGGCCCATCCACCGCAAGGCTCCCAGCTTCGCTTCGCTCGAAGGTTCCACCGAGATGCTGGAGACCGGCATCAAGGTCATCGACCTCCTCACCCCGTACATCAAGGGTGGAAAGATCGGCCTGTTCGGCGGCGCCGGCGTGGGCAAGACCGTTCTGATCCAGGAAATGATCACCCGTGTTGCCCGCAACTTCGGTGGTACTTCCGTGTTCGCCGGTGTTGGCGAGCGTACCCGTGAGGGCAACGACCTCTGGGTGGAAATGGAAGAGGCAGGCGTCCTCAAGGACACCGCCCTTGTATTCGGCCAGATGGATGAGCCGCCGGGAACGCGCCTGCGCGTGGCCCTGTCCGCGCTGACCATGGCGGAGTACTTCCGCGATGTGCAGAACCAGGACGTGTTGCTCTTCATCGACAACATCTTCCGCTTCACCCAGGCAGGCTCCGAGGTTTCCACGCTGCTGGGCCGCATGCCTTCGGCCGTGGGCTACCAGCCCAACCTGGCGGATGAGATGGGCCTCCTGCAGGAGCGCATTACCTCCACCAAGGGCCACTCCATCACCTCGATGCAGGCCATCTACGTTCCCGCAGATGACTACACCGACCCGGCTCCGGCCACGACCTTCGCACACCTCGACGCGACCACGGAACTTTCCCGTGAAATCGCCTCCCGTGGTCTGTACCCGGCCGTTGACCCGCTGACGTCGACTTCCCGCATCCTGGATCCCCAGTACATCGGCAAGGACCACTACAACACGGCTGTCCGTGTGAAGCAGATCCTGCAGAAGAACAAGGAACTCCAGGACATCATCGCCATCCTCGGTGTCGATGAACTCTCCGAGGAAGACAAGATCGTCGTGTCGCGTGCACGCCGCATCCAGCAGTTCCTGTCGCAGAACACCTACACCGCCAAGCAGTTCACCGGCGTCGAGGGCTCCACGGTTTCCATCAAGGACACCGTTGAAGGCTTCGCAGCCATCTGCGACGGCGAACTCGACCACATCGCAGAGCAGGCCTTCTTCAACGTTGGCGGCCTCGATGACGTTGAGCGCCAGTGGGCCAAGATCCAGGAACAGACCAAGTAATATGGCTGAGCTTGAGGTTGAGATTGTCGCAGCGGACCACTTTGTGTGGTCCGGAGCGGCCAAGATGGTCAAGGCCCGCACCAGCGATGGTGAAATCGGAATCCTGCCCGGCCACTCGCCCCTGCTGGCGATCCTGGCCGAGGGTGAACTGGCAATCCAGCCGGTATCCGGGGACCGTATTGCGGTAGATGTGGACGGTGGATTCTTCTCCGTTGACAACAACCGCGTGGTTATCGTTGCTGACAACGCCCAGCTGGGCGGCTCGGCTACCGCTGGGATCCGCTAGCACGACCTTGATGGACGCACCGGGTATTTCGTTCATCGCACTGGCAATCGCGTTCGGATTGCTGATCTTTGCACTGTGCCTTTCGGGGGTGCGCCGCTTCAACCTGCGGCGTGCCCTCGGCACGGTGGACGCCTCCATTTGCGTAGCTGGAAACAGCTGGCAGATGGGGGTTTGTCGTTATCAGGACAACGACCTTGAATGGTTCAGGCTCATCTCCTTGAGCGTCCGGCCCAAGTACACCTTCAAACGCAGCTCCCTGGAGCTCCTGGGGCGCAGGAAACCCACCGAAGCTGAAGCCGTCAAGGTTCAGCCGGATGTGGTGATCGTCGAACTCCGGTACGAGGGGCAGGACCTCCACTTCGCCATGAAATTCGACGCCTACACGGGTCTTTCCTCCTGGCTGGAAGCGGGTCCGGTCATCGGCGTGGGGACCTGGCGCTAGCCGGCGTGGACTGGTTTTCAGACATCCGGCTCACGGACGGACCACTGTATGGAACCGTCCTGGTATTGGGAGTTGGCGGCGCAGCCTATCTCCTGGTGCCGCCCCGGCGTGCCTCCATGACTTCCGTGCACCGGGCCCGGACTTGGGCGCTGCGCATCCTCCTTGCTGCCGCCGCCGCGTTCGCGCTGGTGGCCACGGTGCACTGGGCCCTCATCAATGTCTTCACTGTTTTCCCGGAGGACCTGCCGAATCCGGTACTGCTGTGGCTGGTCCCCGGAGTGGCGGCAGTCCTCCTGGGCCTGCTCCGCCTGTCCAGGACGGGCTGGCGCGGACGCGGGGCCGGAATCCTCGCCGCGCTGCTGGTGGTACTGCTCTCAGCAATCCAGATCAACGCCTACTTTGGCCTGAACAGGACGGTAAGCGACCTTTTGGGAACGGCCCTGGCCCGGATACCGGTCCTCGAGCAGGACGTCATGCGGCACGCCGGCGAATCTGACGGTGTCCCGCTCCAGGGCTGGAAGCCCGAGGGGGAGTTGCCGGCCGGAGGCGAGCTGCGGAAGTCCGCTATCCCGGGAACAGCCTCGGGAATGGCCACGCGGGATGCCTTCATCTACCTTCCCCCTGCCTATTTTGCTGCCAACAGGCCGGCGCTGCCCGTGCTGGTACTGGTGGCCGGGCAGCCCGGCGGCCCGGCGGACTGGCTCACCGGTGGCGCAATCCGCGGCCATATGGATTCATTCGCCGCCGCACACGGCGGGGTGGCCCCCGTGGTGGTCATCCCGGACCCGAACGGATCGCAGTCCGCAAACACCATGTGCATGGACAGCCGCATCGCCAAGGCAGACACCTACCTGTCCCAGGACGTGCCCCGCTGGATCAGTTCCACCCTGGCGGTGGACACCAACCACAGCCACTGGGCCGTGGGCGGGTTCTCCTTCGGCGGCACCTGCGCAGTGCAGATGGGAACACGGCATCCGGACATCTACGCGGACGTGCTGGCATTTTCCAGCGAGGCCGAACCCGCCATTGCCAAGGAACGGCAGAAGACCATCGACGCCGCCTTTCCTGGAAACCCCGAAGAATTCACCAAGCAGACTCCACTGGAGATCATGAAACACCAACGGTTCGAGTCCAGTGGCATGTACCTTACGGCAGGCCAAAACGATCCGGAGTTCGTGGGGAACCTCCGGACACTGGCCGCTGCGGCAGAGAACGCGGGCTTCACCGTGCAGGCACACGAGGTGGAGCACACCGGTCACTCCTGGGATACCTCGTCCAAGCGCTTTGCGGACGCACTGCAGTTCCTGGGCAGCCAATGGGGCCTGCAGTGGTGAGCACCAGGAAACCGGACCGTACCGTCGTCCTGATGTGGGCCGCCGTCGGGCGCCCGGCCGTCCAGCAGGCACTGGGCACGCTGAAATCGATGCCCTTCACACTTGGCGTGGTGGTTGCCTTCCTGGCGGCCGCCGCACTGACCGGGAGCTTCCTGGATGGACCGCCCGAGCAACTCCTGGGGCTGGCGTCCGTCAGCGGGCCTGGCCTGCGCGAGGGGCAGTGGTGGTCGCTCTTCACCAGCCTGTTCTTCGCCACAAACCCGCTGGCCTACCTCACCGCGTCGCTGATGATTGTCCTGCTGCTCGGACTCGCCGAGCGCAAGCTGGGCCGGCGTGCCGCCGTCGGACTCTTCTTTGGCGGGCAGTTTGCCGCCGTCACGGTGTTCCTCCTGGTGACCCAGCTGGCGGGGTACGTGGGGGACGGCTGGCTGGACAAAATGGTGAATGACAGCCTCATCGGGCCCTATGCGCCGGTGCTGACGGCGGGCCTTGCCGCCAGTGCGCGGATCACGCTGCTGTGGCAGCGCCGGCTCCGTACCGTGGTGCTGTCCATCTCGATCCTGCTGGTCCTCTACGTAGGTCACGCCGAGACCATTATTGGGCTCATCGGTGCCCTTCTTGGCCTCCTGGCAGGCTGGTGGATCCAGGGGGACCAGGGACGGCTCCATCGCCACCGGTCCACCGGCCGCGAGACCAGGAACCTCCTGGCCCTCACCGTTGCCGTCTTTGCCGTGGGCCCCATCCTGACGGGAATCACCCGCGCACCCACCGGCCCGCTGGCACTCCTGCGGGACGTCGTGCTGAGTCCGATGCCCACGCTCAGCCAGCTCGTGTTCAACTGTGGCGCCACCGTTGATGCCTCCTGCCTCGAAACAGGCAGGGCAGGATTCGCCGGACCGTTCGGCCTGGCGCTGGCAGTGGTGCCGGTCATCCTGCTGCTGATCTGCGCGGACGGCATGCGCCGGGGCCGCCGGCTGGCGCTTAACATCGCCTTGGCCATCCAGCTGGCTGTCACGGCGCTGGCGGCGGTCTACCTGGCCCTGTTCGCCCTGGTTCCCTCGCGCCTCCAGGGCACGCATGCAACGCCGCTGTCCTCGGCCTTCGCCCACGTCCTTCCACTCGTGGTTGTTCCCCTGCTGCTTGCGGTGGTCCTGTGGCTGAACCGCCGCCAGTTCCGCGTGCAGACCCGGCCGGGTGCCCGGCGCACCCTCGGGGCCGTGGTCTGCGGAACATGGCTTGTCCTGGCCAGTTCCTACACCGTGGCCTGGTTCTCGTCCGGCGGCCTGGCCCGCGACGGCGGGCTGCTGGGCCTTTTCGCGGAGTTGGCCCGGCAGTATGTTCCGGTGCCCATACCCCAGCATTTCCGCCGGGTCTTCCCGGAACAGGACAGCGCCGAAGCCCTCCTGTTCGCCTACTCGGGGCCAATCTTCTGGCTCGTGGCCCTGGTGGCCGTGTGGTGGGTACTCGTGGGCCGGCACCACGGCCTGAACTTCGGCCGGCAGGACCGCGACCGCGCGCGGCAGCTGCTCCACCAGGGCGGCGGCCCGCTGTCCTGGATGGCGCTGTGGGAGCCCAACACGTACTGGTTCAGCCCGGACGGGGCGGGTGCCATGGCCTTCCAGCAGCACGGGACGGTGGCACTGACCCTGGGCGGCGCCTTTGGGGAGCGCAAGGCGGAGCAGCGCGTGACGGAGGGTTTCCTGGACTACTGCCGCAGCCAGGCGCTGATCCCCGCACTGTATTCCTGCGACGACACGCTGTGGCCGGCGCTCAGGGAACGTGGCTTCTCCCGGGTGGCCGTGGCCCAGGAGACGCGGCTGGCGCTGGACCAGCTGGAGTTCAAGGGAAAGGAATGGCAGAACGTCAGGACGGCCCTGAACCGTGCCGCCAAGCTGGGGGTGCACGCGGTCTGGGGCTCGTACCATTCGCTGCCGGCCGCACTCCGGTCCCGGTTGAACGAAGTGTCCGAGGAATGGGCGGCCGGCAAATCCGTTCCCGAAATGGGCTTCACGCTTGGGGGAGTGGACGAACTCGATGACGAGGAAGTCCTCTGCTGCCTGGCCGTGGACGGCAACGGTGCGGTCCACGGCGTGACCAGCTGGCTTCCGGTGTACGACGGCGGGCGGCTGGTCAGCCGGACGCTGGACGTTATGCGCAGGGGCAGTGAGGGCTTTCCCGGCGTCATGGAGTTCCTGATCGCCTCGGCTGTCCTTGAGCTGCGCGATTCCGTGGACATGATCTCGCTGTCCGGCTCGCCCCTGGCGAGCCGTCCGGAGGACGCAGCCCAAGGGGACGCAGCAGGGGACGCCGAAAGGGAGGAAGACGCAGCCGCGACCGACGAGGGCGCGCAGAACCTCGTAAGGATCCTGGACCTGGTAGGGCACGCGCTTGAGCCCGTCTATGGCTTCCGCTCCCTGGCAGCCTTCAAATCCCGGTTCAAGCCCGAGTACCGGGCCCTGTACCTGTACTACCAGGACCCGCTGCACCTGCCTGCCATCGGGAGGGCGCTGACGCGCGCCTACCTGCCGGGGCTTTCCCTTGCACAGGGCGCCCGCCTGGTCCGCAAATTAGTGACCTGACACCGGCCATACGCCGCTCAACGATAAAGTCATATTTGCAGCGCATATATATTTCACAAACAAATGATCCCCGGCAATTGCGCCGGGGATCCTTTGTTTTAGCTGACAGCCGCGGCAAGCGGCCGGGCGGTACTAGACCAGAGTTACGCCGGTTGCCTGGGGGCCCTTGGCACCCTGGCCGATTTCGAACTGAACGCGCTGGTTCTCGTCGAGGGTCTTGAAGCCGCCGGTCTGGATCTCGGAGTAGTGAACGAAGACATCGCCATCGGAGTCGTCCGGGGTGATGAAGCCGAAGCCCTTTTCAGCGTTGAACCACTTGACGGTTCCCTGTGCCATTTATTTCTCCTCATTGTGGAACTTTTTAAGACCGGCACACCTCGTGCCGACCTTGGTCACTCCGCGAGAAGAATCCTGGGTTGCCTTGCCTGGGACAGGTCCGGCGCTGCAGGAGCTTCGCGCTCGCAACATGTCTTGCGAGCATGAAAAACACCTACACAAAGACTCAGATAAGAATTTCATGCCCGTTCCCGCAGGTCAACGGCCCGAACAGCAAAAAGGAAAAAATTTAGGTAAAAAACAGGTGACAGGGAACCCCGTCGCGAAAAGCGCCAATTAGGTGCCCGAAGCAACAAAGGGAATTCTAGAAGAGCCGGGATTCGCTGTCGTCGACTCCGCGCATGGCGTCATAGTCAAGGGTGACGCAGTCGATCCCACGGTCGTTGGCCAGTACCTTTGCCTGCGGCTTGATCTGCTGGGCTGCAAAGATCCCGCGGACCGGTGCCAGCAGGGGATCGCGGTTGAGCAGTTCCAGGTACCTGGTCAGCTGCTCCACGCCGTCGATGTCCCCGCGGCGCTTGAGTTCGATGGCCACTGTGGCGCCATCGGCGTCCCGGGCCAGGATGTCCACGGGTCCGATCGCGGTGAAGTACTCGCGCCTGATCAGGGAGTAGCCCTGGCCCAGCGTTTCAATCTGGTCGGCCAGCAACCGCTGCAGGTCCGCTTCCACACCGTCCTTGATCAGCCCGGGGTCCACGCCTAGGTCGTGGGAGGACTCGCTGACCTTCTCGTGGATGTTGATGATGAGCCGGTCATCGGTCTTGGCCGACTGCACGGTCCACTGCTCCACCACGCCCAGTTCGAGGTCCACCTCATCCGGGGATGTAACGCGCAGGGTTGCCGGCGGGCTCATCCAGTTCAGCGGCTTGTAGGAACCGCCGTCGGAGTGCACCAGCACGGAGCCGTCCGCCTTCACCAGCAGGAGCCGGGTGGCGAGGGGGAGATGGGCCTTGAGCCGGCCAACGTAATCAACGGAGCAATGGGCTATGACGAGTCGCACGCCGTACAGACTATCGCGTGGGCTCCGGCAGGCCATGGTCGACGCCGGGTGGCCGGGCGGAGCGGCAGGGACGCCACGGACGGGCGGGGGGCACCACGGTAAGGCTCGGCGTGCGGACCGGCTGGGGCAGAATGGAGACATGCCGCGTTCCAACCGTCCCCGCCGTCCCGCTTCCGGCAAGGGCCCTGTTTCCGGCCGGGGCGCAGGCCGGAAGGGCGGTGCGGACGTTCCCGAACTGGACCTTGAACGTGCCCGGGCCGGAATCGCCCGCCGGGAAAGCGCTCCCGACGGCGAGTGGATGGTCCGCACCATGACCGCCAAAAATGCCGAAAAGACCTATATCTGCCCGGAATGCTCCACCGCCGTACTGCCCGGGATCGCCCACCTGGTGGTCTGGAAGGATGACCACCTCTTTGGAGCTGCCGCCGGCCTCGCGGAACGGCGGCACTGGCACACCAACTGCTGGATGACGCGCAGCTACCGCTACCGCTGACCCGGCGCGGCAGAAGAACCTCCGCTGTCGCTAAGCTGGCAGGCATGACTTTTGATCCGGCGTCGTACGAATTCAGCCCAACCCAGGGCCCTGCTCCCATCCGTGCCTCCACTGTCCTTCCTGCCCGGCGCGAGAACATCGAGCTGCAGACAGAGGACGGCCACACACTGGTGGGGGAGCTGGCGCTGCCCGAGTCGGGGCCGGTCAAGGCCACGCTGATCACGCTCCACCCGCTGCCCACGCACGGCGGCTTCATGGATTCCCACGTTTACCGGAAGGCCTCCTACCGGCTGCCGGCGCTGGCCGGCATCGCGGTGCTGCGCTTCAACACCCGGGGCACCGCCTCGCCGCGCGGCACCAGCAGCGGCGCCTTCGAGGAGGGAGTGGGCGAGCGCTACGACGTGGAAGCAGCCGTCCGCTTCGCCGTCGAACGGGGCCTGCCCCACCGCTGGCTGGTGGGATGGTCGTTCGGAACCGAGCTGGCGCTGATGTACGGCGCCGTGGAACCGGTGGCCGGACAAATCGAGGGTGCGGTGCTGCTCTCGCCCCCGCTGCACCGCGCCACGGACAAGCACCTGCAGATGTGGGCGGAATCAGGCAAGCCCCTCACCGTACTTGTACCGGAGCATGACGACTTCCTGCAGCCGGCCGAGGCAACCGAACGCTTCAGCCTGGTGCCGCAGGCACGCGTGGTGGGCGTGGCCGGGGCAAAGCACCTCTGGGTGGGGGAGAAGTACGCGGCCCGGGTGCTGAACGACATTGTGGCCCTTGTCAGTCCCGACCCCGACCGTGCGGAGCTGCCGCAGGAATGGGACGGTCCGGCGGCGACTGCCGGAGCCTAGGCTTCCCCCAGTGCTAGTGCTGGTCCTGCCGGACGATGTAGATCTCCCGGACCAGCAGCAGCACGGCGGCGGCAGTGGGGATGGCGATCAAGGCCCCCAGGACACCCAGCAGGCTGCCGCCGGCGATGACGGAAATCACCGCCACGGCACCCGGCACTGCAACGGCCTTCTGCATGATGCGCGGTGAAATGAAGTACGCCTCGAACTGCAGGTATGCGAAGTAGCAGATGGCGTAGATGGCCGCCACCTGCCAGCCCTCGGTGAGGGACACGAGGGTTACCACGATGCCCGCGATCATCCCGCCCACCAGGGGGATGAAGGCCAGCAGGACCACCACGAATGCCAGGAGCAGGGCGAACGGAATGCCGACGATGGACATCACCACGAACGCGAAGGTGGCGTTGAGCAGGGCCACGCACGCCTGGCCGATCACGTAGTTTCCCACCGACCGCGTGATCTCCTCCGAGAGGGCGGCCACCCGCTTCCGCCGGGAGCGCGGGGCCAGGCGGTAGCCCCACTTCTTCATGGCTGGCAGCGCTGCCAGGAAGTACAGGCTCAGGACCAGGACGATCAGGGCGCCGAAGAGGCTGTTGGCCACGGTGGATCCGAAGCCCAGTACACCGCCGAAAATGCCGCCCATCGCGGCGGGATCGTTGACGAACTTGTTCAGTTCCTCGGTGATCCGGTCGCGCACGCCGAACTGGTCATCAACGTTGCGGAAGAAATCCGAATCCATGAAGTTGCGCACCCAGTCCGGCGCCTGCCGCACGATTTCGGAGACCTGTTCAACGATGGTGGGAATGAGGGTGGCAAAGAATCCGACCACCGCGCCCATCAGGACTGCCACGGAGACCAGGATGCCGGCGGGCCGCGGGATCTTCCGGTTTTCGAGCCAGCCCACCACCGGTTCCAGGCCCAGGGCGATGAACAGCGCCGCCACGATCCACAGCAGCAGCTGCGTGGTGTGGGAACCGATCCAGTAGACCAGCAGCGCCAGTCCCACGCCCACGGTGCCCATGAAGCCCATGTAGAGCGGATGCTGGGGGGACATGCGCGGTCCGGGGTGGCCGAACTGCGGCTCATCGTCACCGTCGTGTTCCGACTCCGGAGCCTGTCCGGTGTATTCCGGCGGCATCTCGAACCGAAGCCTGGGCTGGGCGCCGGGCAATGGCTGGCGAAGCCGGCGGACCACATGGCCAAGGGCTGCAGCGGCTGAACCCCCGCGCCGTGCTGCCATGGCGAGCGGAGGAACGGCGGCAGGAACAGGGCCCCTGGGATCCCCTGGAATTCCGGCTGCAGCCGAGGACGGGTCCGTCTTGTCAGTCAATGGATTTGGGGGCCTGTTCCGTGCGTGGCACCGCCTGCGCGGGCCGGTGTGATGATCATCGCAAACACTATCAGCAGGCTTGTCACCACGAGCCGAAGGCGCCGCGCGCGGGCCGGCGCGGGCGGGGCGGAGGGGCAAAAAAGGGGGCGCTGGTAACAAAAAGGTTACTATTGAAGGCAAACCCCCGCTGATGATAGGTGTTTCCCTTGCGTTTAAAGACTGCAGCCGCACTTGTGCTGCTCGGCCTCCTGACACTTTTGGCCGGCATCGGCCAGAGAACCATCTGGGCTCCCTCCGAGACGTTCACCGCGTCCGCGCCGGCCGACGCCGCCGCTGCGCCGCTGACCGTCATTGACCAGAAGCTGCGCACCCTGCACGGCGGGACGGTCAAGATCAACATCCAGGGCGACGGAAATTTCATGCTGGCCTCCGGCCGGCCGGATGACGTGGACGCCTGGGTGGGCAAGACAGCCCACAACACCATCACCGGGGTGTCCGAGGACGAAAAGTCCCTCCAGGTCGAGCACGCCGACGGCGAAGGCACCGCACCGAACCCGGCAGGTTCGGACCTCTGGGTGTCCAACGAGAACGCCAGCGGCGAGCTTGAATACACCTGGACCCCGCCCGCCGACGGCGACTGGAGCCTCCTGCTCGCCTCCGACGGCACCAAGCCTGCGCCGGCCACCGTGTCCATGACGTTCCCAAATGACACGTCCACTCCGTGGGCTGTTCCGCTGATGGTCCTGGGCAGCCTCCTGATCGTGGGCGGAATCGTCCTCGCGCTGCTCTCCGCCCGCCGGAAGAACGGCGAAGGCGAGGGCGAAGGCGGCGGCGACCCCGGCTTCGCTGCCCGCGCCCGTGCCCGGAAGGCGCAGAACCAGGACCCGTCGTCGTCCTCCAAGGTCACCATGGTGGCAGCCGGTGTGGCAGCAGCAGTGCTGGCTGCATCCGGCACGGCCGCCCAGGCCGCCAGCCCCAGCCCCCAGCCTTCCGGCAGTGCCTCATCGCCGGCGAAGGAAGCAGCAGGATCGCCTGTCCTGCTGGACGCACAGTTCCGCCGGATCCTGGAGCAGGTCTCCAGCGCCACCGACGCCGGGGACGCGGCCAAGGACGCCGCCAAGCTCGCGGACCGCGTTGCCGGCCCCGAACTGGAAATCCGCACCCAGAACTACAAGATCCGCTCCCAGGTGGGTTCCTACGAGCCGCGCATGCCCGTGCGCTCCACCAAGCTCCTGACCACGGTGGTCACCAGCGACCGTGACTGGCCGCGTTCGGTGCTGGCCGTGACCCAGGGCGAAGGCAACGTTGTCCCGCAGATCCTGACGCTGGTCCAGCAGTCGCCCCGCGAGAACTACAAGCTCATGGAAACCACGCCCCTGCAGCCGGGAACCACGTTCCCGAACATCAGCCGGGGCGGCACCGACACCCTGGCAGCGTCGGACAAGTCCGGGCTGCTCTACAGCGGCGAGGAAGCAATGTCCGGCCTGGCCGACAGGCTCACGTCTGCGGACTCGCCATTCAAGGACAAGCTGGTCGAGGGCGACTCCTCGCCGTACATCGCCGACACCCTGTCCTACCAGGCAGAGGTGGTCAAGGCCGGCGAGAACGGCAACTTCTCCTTCACCCACAAGGTGGTACCCGAGAGCACCGTGGTGTTCCGGACCTCCGACGGCGGGGCACTGGTCCTGGGCCGGATCAACTTCGGCTTCGAAGGCACCCCGAAAGCTGCCGGCGACAAGCTCAGCATCGGTGACGATGCCGCAGCCCTGGCCGGTGGCAAGGAAACCACCACGGGCATGGTGTTGAACTTCGCCGAATCGATGGCTGTCTACGTCCCGCCGGCAGGATCGACGGACCCGATGAAGCTCGTTGCCGCCACCCGCGGCCTGGTCGGCGCCAGCTTCAAGTAGCGCCTGACTGCATTACCACCGGCAGCGGCCGGAGTGGCTAGAGTGGGAAACATGAGTTCGCCAGCTTCCCGCCCAGTCCCTCCTGCCGCTGCCAACCTGCTTAACCTGCGCGGCGCCGTCGACCTTTCCTCACTGAAGCGCCCCGCAGCTCCCTCCGGTACAGCTCCGTCCGGGCCTCCGTCGGCGCCCCCGGCAGGGGTGGCGCAGGAAGTGCAGCCGGGGGAGGCGGCAGGCGGACCTGAGCTCAAGGTCAACGTCACCGAAGCGAACTTCCAGCAGTTGGTGGAACTGTCCGCGCAGGTTCCGGTGGTGTTCGCGCTGTGGGCTTCCTACTCGCCGGAGTCCGGCAGGATGGTTGAGACCCTCGACCGCGTCGTAGCCAGCTACGGCGGCCGCCTGGTCCTGGGCGCCGCCGACATCGAAGCTTTCCCGCAGCTTGCCCAGGCCTTCCAGGTGCAGGCCGTCCCCACCGCCGTCGCCGTCCTGAAGGGGCAGCCGGTACCGCTCTTCCAGGGGTCTGCGGAGGAGCAGCAGGTGCGCAGCCTCTTCGACGAACTCCTCAAGGTGGCCGCAGCCAACGGCGTCACCGGAAGCCTGGACGCCGGCGGCGCCGCTGAGCAGGAGCCGGCGCCGCTGCCGCCGCTGCACCAGGCGGCCTACGACGCCATCGAAGCCGGCGATTACGCCGCCGCGGCAGAGGCCTATCGCCAGGCGCTGAAGGAAATGCCCTCGGACCATGAAGCCAAGGCCGGCCTGGCCCAGGTGGAGCTGATGGACCGGCTGCAGTCCGTGTCTGCCCAGGACAGTGAAGCGCTGCGTACGCTGGCGGCGAATGAGCCGGACAACCTGGAAGCCCAGCTTGGGGTGGCGGACCTGGATGTGGCGGGTGGTCATGTGGAGGATGCGCTGAACCGGCTGGTGGCCTTCATCGGCAGGAATTTCGGTCCGGAGCGTGAGACCGCACGGGTGCGGCTGCTGGAACTGTTCGAGGTGGTGGGCGCCGGTGACGGGCGCGTGGCCAAGGCGCGCCAGGCGCTGGCCCGGGTGCTGTTCTAGTGCCGGCCCTGTTCCAGCCGCTGGCGCTGCGGTCCATGGAGCTGCAGCACCGGGGCTGGGTGTCGCCCATGTGCCAGTACAGCTGCGATCCCGACGACGCCCCGGGGGTTCCGAACGACTGGCACCTGGTGCACCTGGGCGGCTTTGCCGTTGGCGGCGCGGCGATGATCCTCACGGAGGCCGCGGCCGTGAACGCTGAAGGCCGGATCAGCCCCCGGGATGCCGGCCTGTACAACGACGAGCAGGCGGAAGCCTGGCAGCGGATCATTTCCTTCGTCCACCGGAACGGTACTGCTGGCACCAAAATCGGCGTGCAGCTGGCCCACGCGGGCCGGAAAGCGTCCACGTTCTGGCCCTTCTCCGGCCGGCACGGCAGTGTTCCCGCCGCCGAAGGCGGGTGGGACACCGTTGGTCCGTCCACCACCTCGTTCGAGGGCTACGCGGCGCCTGCCGCCATGACGGTGGAACAAATCCACGGCGTCATCGCCGATTTTGCCGCCGCCGCCGAACGCGCGGTGGCCGCGGGCTTCGACACCATGGAGATCCACGGGGCGCACGGTTACCTCCTGCACCAGTTCCAAAGCCCGCTAATCAACCAGCGTGACGACGAGTGGGGAGGGGACGAGGCCGGACGCAACCGGCTGATGCTGGCCGTGGTTGACGCGGTCCGCGCCGTGATTCCCGATTCCATGCCCCTGCTGCTCCGGATCTCGGCCACCGACTGGGCGCCGGGCGGGGTGGACCAGGAAGCCTCGGTCCGCCTGGCCCGCCAGGCGGCTGGCCGCGGCGTGGACCTGGTGGATGTTTCCAGCGGCGGGGCGGTGGCCCACCAGCAGATCAAGCCGGGCCTGGGCTACCAGACCGGGTTCTCCGCCGCCATCCGCTCGGAGGCAGGAATCGCCACCGGCACGGTTGGCCTGGTCACCACGCCGGGACAGGCGGAGCACGCGATCGCCACCGGCCAGGCCGACGGCGTCTTCATTGCCCGGGCCGCGCTGCGCGATCCCCACTGGTGGCTCCGGGCCGCGTTCGAACTGGGCCACGACATGGCCTGGCCGCCCCAGTACGAGCGGGCCATCCCGCGGCGGACCTTCTGAGCCCCATCCCGTGAAGACGGAACCAGGCATGGCACACGCTGGCGGGGACGGCCCGGACACCCCGGTTGGGCGGCAGCTGGAAGCAAAAATCCTGGAACTGCTGGCTTCCCGGGCGGCAACGTCCACCATCTGCCCGTCCGATGCGGCCAGGGCGGTGGGCGGCGACGACTGGCGGCACCTCATGGAGCCGGCCCGCGAAGCCGCGCGGCGCCTGGTTGATGCCGGCCAGGTCCACATCACCCAGGGCGGGTCCGTCGTCGATCCCGCCACGGCAAAGGGGCCGATCCGGATCCGCAAGGCGCCGTGAAGGCCGCCCGTCACCCGAGCAGGTCGTCCACGTAGCACCAGCGCCATTCTTCGCCGGGTTCGATGCTGCGCATGACGGGGTGGCCGGTTTCCTTGAAGTGGCGGCTGGCGTGACGTCCCGCCGAGGAGTCGCAGCAGCCAACGTGTCCGCAGGCAAGGCACATGCGCAGGTGCACCGGTGTGGTGCCCTCCCGTTCGCAGCCTGCACATGCCGGGTTGTCGGGGAGCGGTGCCGGCATGGCCGCCGTCAGGTGGCCGCAGACGCCGCCGGGCTGGGACAGCCCTTCACCGCCACCGCCGTCGGCAGCGGAGTCCAGTTCGTTGAGGGAGGCATCGAGCATGGACTCTTCCACATCCAGCCGCTCCAGGACTTCGCTGAGGACCTCATGGGCAAAGTCCCCGCCGCGCCTGAGTTCCAGGACTTTTTCCCGTTCGGCTTCCAGCATGGCCATTCGCAGCTGGGCGTATCGTTGGCTGGGGGTGGCCGCCTCTGCCGCGGGCCTGCCCAGGCGTTCCCAGGCTGCCAGTCCCCGCTCCTGGGTCCGCCGCCGCAGCATGTCCATGACCTCCGGGGGATCGCTGTCCCGCCTAAGCTTCTCCAGGCGCTCAATGCCCGCAGTGGTGGCCAGCTGCATCAGTGAGGCCTGGTTCAGCGCATCCTCGCGCCTGTCCGGCCCGGGCACACCCAGGGCGCGGACCAGGGCCGGCAACGTAAAGCCCTGCAGCACCAGGGTGCCGGCCACCACCACCATGGCGGCCAGGACCAGGACGTTGCGGTGTTCCAGGTCATCGGGCAGCGTGAGCACGGCAGCCAGGGTGACTACGCCACGCATGCCCGCCCAGGACACGATGGCGGGAAACTGCCACGGCGGCGCGGGGTCCTTGCGCTGCACGGAAGGAATCAGGCGGGGGAGGTATGTGGCGGGAAAGACCCAGATGGGCCGCAGTACCAGCACGGCCACCAGGATCACCGCGCAGCCAAGCCACACCCGGCCCGCGCCCAGGGAATCGTCCTGGACGCTGTCGATGATGGTCCGGACCTGCAGGCCGATCAGCAGGAACACGGAGTTCTCCAGGAGGAACTGCACCGTGTCCCAGTTGCTGCGGGCGCTTTGCCGCGCGGCTCCGTTGGGCATGGACGATGCCTTGGTGCCCATCACCAGGCCGGTGACGACGACGGCGAGCACACCGGAGGCATGGATGGCCTCGGCGGGAAGGAAGGCTACGAACGGGGCCATCAGCGACGTGGAGGTGTTGATGGCCACGTTGCTGATCCGTTTCCGGATTTCTGTCAGGATGTACGCGGCGGCGAGGCCCACCGCCAGCCCGCCGCCGGCCGCCACCACGAAGCCGCCGGCCACATCCAGTGCGGACACCGAGCCGGCGATTGCGGCCACGGCCGCGCGCAGGCACACCAGCGCCGTGGCGTCATTGACCAGGGACTCGCCTTCGAGGATGTTGACGATCCGGCGGGGCATGCCCACCTTCCGTGCGATCGCCGTGGCCGCCACGGCGTCCGGGGGAGCCACCACCGCGCCCAGGGCGATGGCGGCGGCCAGCGGGATTTCCGGGAACAGCCACCAGACCACCGCCCCGACCCCCAGTGTGCCGAAGATGACATAGCCCACGGACAGGAGCCCGATGGACCGGCGGTTCGATGTGAAGTCGAACAACGATGTGCGGAACGCGGCGGCGTAGAGCAGCGGGGGCAGCAGGCCAACCAGGACCAGTTCAGGATTCAACTCGACCGGCGGGATGAACGGCAGGAAGGATCCCGCCACGCCCGCCAGGACCAGGAGCAGGGGAACCGGGAGATTGAGCTTCCGCCCCACCGCGCTGCCGGCGCACACCACCGCAACGATCACCAGCAGGCCCAGGGCAATGTCCATGAGGCTAGTTTCGCACCCCCGCAGCGACGGCCCGCGGACTAGGCTGGCACCATGACTGCTCCCATGCCTGACCAGGCGTCGAATCCCGGCCCCGTGGCGGCCCTGTCGATCCGCGGGCTGGCCAAAAGGTTTGGCGGCAAGATCGCGGTGGACGGTATCAGCCTGGACGTCCCGGCGGGTTCATTCTTCGGCATTGTGGGACCCAACGGTGCAGGCAAGACCACCACGCTGTCCATGGCCACCGGCCTCCTGCGCCCGGACTTCGGCACCGCCGTGGTGCACGGCGTCGACGTCTGGCAGCACCCCCTCGAAGCGAAGCGGCTCATGGGGATCCTGCCCGACGGGGTCCGGCTCTTCGACCGGCTGACGGGAGAGCAGCTGATTACGTATGCCGGACTGCTGCGCGGCATGGATAAGGCCGTGGTGGCCGCACGGGTGGGGGAGCTGCTGGCCGCCATGGACCTCAGCCAGGACGCCGGAACACTGGTGGTGGACTACTCGGCGGGCATGACCAAGAAGATTGCCCTCGCCTCTGCACTCATCCACGCCCCGCGGCTCCTGGTTCTCGACGAGCCCTTCGAAGCCGTTGATCCTGTGTCTGCAGCGAACATCCGCTCCATCCTGGACCGGTACGTGGACTCCGGCGGAACGGTCATCGTGTCCAGCCACGTGATGGACCTGGTACAGCGGATGTGCGACCACGTGGCGGTGGTGGCCAAAGGCCGGCTGCTGGCCGCGGGCACGGTGGATGAGGTGCGCGCCGGTGCCTCGCTGGAGGACCGGTTCGTGCAGTTGGTCGGCGGCCACAGCCACACGGAGGGGCTGGAATGGTTGCGCACCTTCTAAGGCTGAAGCTCACGCTGCTCCGGAACGGACTGCGCCGCAGCCCCTGGCAGCTGGTGGGGATGGCCATCGCCGGGCTCTACGCCCTGGGCGTGGTGGCAACGCTTATCATCGCCCTTGTCCTGCTGCGCAACGCCGGGCCGGTCACCGCCCACACTGCCGTGGTCCTGGGCGGCTCCGCCGCGGTCCTGGGCTGGGCCGTGGTTCCGGTGGTGGCATCGGCCACGGACATGACACTCGATCCGGCCCGCTTCACGACTTTTGCGATCCCCATGAAGCAGATGCTCGCCGGCCTTGCCCTCGGCGGCCTGATCGGCATCCCGGGCCTGGCCACCGCACTGGTGTCACTGTCCACGGTAGTCACCTGGTCCCGGGGCGTGCTCCCCGCGCTCGCCGCTTTGGCCGGGGCGTGCCTGGGTGTCATGACCTGTATTGTGCTGGCCAAGGTGGTCACCACCGCAACAGCCAGCCTGGCGGCATCCCGGCGCTTCAAGGACATCAGTGCCATTGCGTTCATGGTGCCGCTGGTCCTGCTGGGCCCCATCGTGGCAGGGGTTGGCCGCGGCATCCCGGCATCCACCGGGTTCCTGCCCGAGTTCGCCCGGGCCTTGTCCTGGACGCCGCTCGGGGCGCCATGGTCACTCGGCGGCGACATCGCGTCGGGCCGGCCCGGGCAGGCCGCGGTGAAGCTGCTGGTATCCGTGGCGGTCCTCGGCGCCCTGGCCTGGTGCTGGAAGCTGCTGCTCGAACGGGCACTGGTCACCCCGCCGTATGCCGGCGTGGGGAAGCGCAGGGGCGGCAGGCTGGGATTGTTCGGCGTGCTGCCGCCCACCCCGGCCGGCGCCGTGATGGCCAGGTCGCTCACCTACTGGCTCCGGGACCCGCGGTACTCGGGTTCCCTGGTGGTCATCCCGCTGCTTCCGGTGGTCCTGGCGTTCCAGGGAACGCAGACGGGCAGCTATGGCAGCCTGGCCTTCCTTGCCCCGGTGTCCGCCTTCATCCTGGCATGGTCCATCTCCGCCGACGTCTCCTATGACAACACCGCGTTTGCCCTGCACCTGGCCACCGGTGTCCGTGGGGTGGCGGACCGGCTGGGCCGGGCACTGGCGTGCATGACCTTTGCGCTGCCCGTGGTGCTGGTGTTCTCGGTCGGTTACGCCGCCTTCACGGGTAACTGGACGGCACTGCCCGGCCAGTTGGGTCTCAGCCTGGGGATCCTTTTCACCGGCCTGGGCCTTTCCTCGGTGGTATCGGCCCGGTACACCGTCACCGTACCGCTGCCGGGGGACAGCCCGTTCAAGAAACCGCCGGGCAACGTGGGGCAGACCCTGGCCGTGCAGTTCGTGGGAATGCTGGTCCTGATGGTGCTGGTCCTGCCGGAGGCTGCGCTGCTGGTTGCCCAGGCGGTGACGGGCAACATCCTGTTCGGCTGGCTCAACTTCGCGGTGGGAACCGTCCTGGGCCTGGTCCTTTTCGGGGCCGGCGTCCGGCTGGGCGGCAGGTGGCTGGACGCCCGCGGGCCGGAACTCCTGGCGCAGGTCACAGTCAACCGCTGACAGTTCCAGGAAAGGAGCACCATGGAAGTCGTGATACTCGGCGGCAGCAGGCAGATCGGAAGACTTGCGGCAGACGCCATTGAACAGCTGGTCCGCCGCAAGCCGGACGCGGTCCTTGGCCTGGCCACGGGGTCATCACCGCTGCCCGTCTATGACGAACTTGCCGCGCGCCATGAACGGGGCCTGGACTTCAGCAGGGCGTCCGCGTTCGCGCTGGACGAGTACGTGGGCCTGCCTGCCGGCCACCCCGAGTCCTACCGGGAGGTGATACGCCGGGAATTCACGGACCGCGTGAACATCGCACCGGAGAATGTCCACGGCCCCGACGGAACCGCCACCGACATCCCGGCTGCCTGCGAGGCGTACGAACAGGCCATCGCCGCAGCCGGTGGCGTGGACCTGCAGCTGCTGGGCGTGGGCACTGACGGGCACATCGGCTTTAACGAACCAGGCTCCTCCTTCGCGTCGCGGACGCGGATCAAGAGCCTGATCGAGCAGACACGCCGGGACAATGCCAGGTTCTTCACCAACCTGGCGGAGGTGCCGCACCACGTCCTCACCCAGGGGCTGGGCACCATCATGGCGGCGCGCCACGTGGTCCTCCTGGCCACAGGGGCGCAAAAGGCGCAGGCGGTCCGCGATTTCGTGGAGGGACCGGTGGCCGCCATCTGTCCCGCGTCGGTGCTGCAGTTCCACCCGCATGCCACGGTCCTGCTGGACGAGGCGGCCGCCTCGGCCCTGAAACTAGCGGATTTCTACCGCCACACGTACGAGAACAAGCGCGCGTGGCAGGGGCTGTGACGGCGCCTGCGGGAGCGGCGTGACGGCGTCCAAAAGTACGACGGCGGCCGGTGCGGGACCCCGGCGCGGGCGTGCCGCCGTCGAACGTCAGGCCGGGGGAACGGCTAAGATGGATGCCATGACTAGCATGACGGACCCTCTCGAAAACGACCCGATGCGCGAGCTTTCCGGGGCTGGAACGTCCACGGCCACCATTGAGCGCGAGGAACTGCGCCAGGAAGTGGAGCCGGGGGACCGGGAGCGCTTCTCGCACTATGTGCGGAAGGAAAAGATCATGGAGTCCGCCATGACCGGGGAGCCCGTCATTGCCCTGTGCGGCAAGGTGTGGACCCCGGGCCGGGACCCGAAGAAATTCCCTGTCTGCCCCGAGTGCAAGGAAGTCTATGATGGCCTCCGCCCGGGCAACGACGGCGGGAAGGGTCCGGGCGGCTCGGGCAACAACAAGTAGTGACGGAGACGCTCTTTGGCGGCCCCACCCTGCCTCCGGCCTACCCGGAACGTGCAGCCTGGGGAACCGCCCCGAAACTCCGTGCCTGGCAGCAGGAAGCCCTTGACCGCTATCTTGCGAGCAGTCCGCGCGACTTCCTTGCGGTAGCAACCCCGGGTGCAGGTAAGACAACGTTCGCGCTGCGGATTGCTTCCACGCTGATCGACTCCGGGGCAGTGAACCGCGTGACCATTGTTGCCCCCACCGACCACCTGAAGCGCCAGTGGGCGGATGCTGCCGCCAAGGTGGGGATCGCCATCGACCCCAACTTCAAGAACTCGGACGGCCAGCACGGCCGTGGCTTCATTGGCGTCGCCGTCACCTACGCGCAGGTGGCCAGCAAACCCCTGCTGCACCGCGCCAAGACCGAGGCTGCCCGCACCCTGGTGATCCTGGACGAGATCCACCACGGCGGCGAGGCCCTGTCCTGGGGCGACGGCCTGCGCGAGGCATTCGATCCTGCGGTGCGCCGCCTGTCCCTGACCGGTACGCCGTTCCGCTCGGACACCTCACCCATCCCGTTCGTGGAGTACGCCGAAGACCGTGACGGCATCCGGCGCTCCAAGGCTGATTACACCTACGGCTATGGCAACGCCCTCCGCGACCACGTGGTCCGGCCCGTGATGTTCATGGCCTACTCCGGCCAGATGCGCTGGCGCACCAGCGCAGGCGAGGAAATGGCCGCCTCCCTTGGCGAGGCGGCCGTGACCAAGGACATCACCAGCCACGCCTGGCGGACCGCCCTGAACCCGGCAGGGGAGTGGATCCCCGCTGTCCTGGCCGGTGCGGACAGGCGGCTCAGCGAAGTCCGGCGCACCGTGCCGGATGCCGGCGGCCTGGTCATCGCCACCGACCACGAGGACGCCCGTGCGTACGCCGGCCAGCTGAAGAAGATCACCGGGGAGTCGCCCACCGTCATCCTCTCCGATGACGCCAAGGCCTCCAGTAAGATCGAGGAATTTTCCGCCGGCGACAAGCGCTGGATGGTGGCTGTCCGCATGGTGTCCGAAGGCGTCGACGTGCCCCGGCTGTCCGTGGGCGTCTACGCCACGTCAACGTCCACGCCGCTGTTCTTCGCCCAGGCCGTGGGCCGTTTCGTGCGTGCCCGCAAGAGGGGCGAAACGGCGTCGGTGTTCCTGCCCTCCGTGCCGCAGCTGATGGCGCTGGCCAACTCCATGGAGATGGAGCGGGACCACGCGCTGGACCGGCCCGAGAAGGAAGACGGCGACGGCCTCTTCAACCCGGAAGACTCGCTGATGGACGAGGCCAACCGCGAAGAGAAGGCCTCCGACAGCCTCACGAAGGGCAAGTTCGAAGCGCTGGACTCCCAGGCGTCCTTTGACCGGGTGCTGTTCGACGGCGGCGAGTTCGGCACCGGCGGCGAAGTGGGGTCCGACGACGAAATGGACTTCCTGGGCATCCCCGGGCTGCTGGACGCCGAGCAGGTGGGAACGCTGCTGCGCCAGCGCCAGCATGAGCAGCTGAACCGCAAGAACCGGAAGGCCCCGGCCGCGGACGCCCAGCAGGTTCCTGCCGTTCCGGACCACCGCATGCTGATGGACCTGCGCAACGAACTGGCCAAGAACGTGGCCGCCTGGGCTGCCCGGACCGGAACCCCGCACGGGGTGGTGCACACCAAGCTGCGCACGGTCTGTGGCGGGCCGCCCGTGGCCCAGGCCAACGAGGAGCAGCTGAAGTCCCGGCTGCGTAAGCTCCAGGACTGGTTCGTGGGCCGCAAATAGCGCGCTAGGCGATGTCCGCCCCGCCGAGTTCCATCTCGGCAACGGCGTCTTCCAGGTCCTCGGCGATCCCGGCGGTCAGCGACCGCACCACAGTGACGCCGTAGCCGGCCTGGACGGCGTCCAGGGCTGTGGCCTTCACGCAATAGTCGGTGGCGATGCCAACCACCACCACGTCCTCCACGTCATGGCTCTGCAGCCAGTCATCGAGGCCGATGGCGTCCTCATCGGCTTCCAGCTCGGCTTGGGCGCCGGGCAGGCCGCCGGGCTGCCGTTCCCCGGTGGGGACGGCGTCCTCAGGTGCCAGCAGGCCCTCGAAGCCTGAGTAGGCGGCGGCGAACTGGCCTTTCCGGAAGTACGCATCGACGTACTCCGTGTCCAGGTCCGGGTGGAGTTCGGCTCCGCGGGTGCCTGCCACGCAGTGCCGGGGCCAGCTGTCCTTGTAATCGGGCGTATCGGAAAAGTGGCTGCCGGGATCGATGTGCCAGTCCTGGGTGGCCACCACATGGTCGAATTCACTGTGGTGGGCGTCCAGGTACTCGGTGATGGCGCCTGCAACTGCGGCTCCGCCCGGAACGGCGAGCGAGCCGCCCTCGCAGAAATCGTTCTGCACGTCCACGATGATCAAAGCGCGCGACATCAGTGCTCCTCGTAGATGGTGGGGATCGCGGCCTCGCCGCGCTGCAGGCGGTTGACCACCGGCGGCAGCTCAGCCATGGAATCTGCGTGGCGCTGCCGTGCGCGCATAACGCCTTCGTGCCCTGTCCAGCCCGGCAGCAATTCACCGTTCTTCATGAACTGCTGCAGCAACGCACGGTCGTTGCCGTCGTCCTCGGGCCGGTGGCCCACTCCCACCACCTCGGCGGTGGCGGTACCGCGTTCGTCCAGCTTCCGCAGGGCGTACTTGCGGCCGCCCACGCTGGCCTTGTTCTTGGCCGCCTTGGCAACGGAGACGAAGTTGCCGTCGTCGTCCGTGCGGCTGACGAGTTTGTAGACCATGCTCGCCGTCGGGGCGCCTGAACCGGTCACCAGCGAGGTGCCCACGCCGTAGGAGTCCACAGGGGCTGACTGCAGGGCTGCGATGGCGTACTCGTCCAGGTCCGAGGTCACCACGATCTTCGTGTGCTCGTTGCCGAGGTCGTCCAGGAGGCGGCGTACCCACTGGGCCTGGGCCACCAGGTCGCCCGAGTCAAGCCGGACGGCGCCCAGCCGCGGCCCCGCCAGTTCCACAGCCGTGCGGACTGCCTTTTCGACGTCGTACGTGTCCACCAGCAGGGAGGTGCCCGCGCCGAGCGAGGCAATCTGGGCCTCGAAGGCCTCCCGCTCGGTGTCGTGCAGCAGGGTGAACGAGTGGGCTGCAGTCCCCACGGTTTTCACGCCGTAGCGGATGCCAGCCTCCAGGTTGGACGTGCTGTCAAAGCCGGCGATGATCGCCGCACGCGCCGATGCGGTGGCGGCCTCCTCGTGGGTGCGCCGGGATCCCATTTCGATGCAGGGACGGCCGCCCGCAGCGCTGACCATCCGGGACGCGGCGGAGGCGATGGCGGTGTCGTGGTTGAGCACGGACAGCAGGTAGGTCTCCAGCATGCAGGCTTCGGCGAAGGAGGCCTCCACCACCAGGATGGGGGAGTTGGGAAAATACGCTTCTCCCTCGGCGTAGCCCCAGATGTCCCCGGAGAATTTGTAATTGGCCAGATACTCCAGCGTTTCCTGGTTGACCACCTGGGTGCGCTCCAGGAAATCCAGTTCCGCCTCGCCGAAACGGAAGTTGGCGATGCCTTCCAGGAGCCGTCCAGTGCCGGCAACGATCCCGTAGCGCCGGCCGTCGGGCAGTCGCCGCGCGAACGCTTCGAACACTGACCTGCGGTGCGCGGCCCCGGAATGGAGGGACGCCTGCAGCATGGTCAGCTCGTAGTGGTCGGTATAAAAGGACGTGCGGGGATGGTCCCAGCCGGCTGAGGTGCTCACGAAAGTCACTCTAGTGGGCATCCACATAGAATGGACAGATGACCATAAGCGTTGCGCCCGGCCCTGATACACAGGAGGGCATCCGGACCGGCACAGCAGAGTCCACCGACTCCCTGACCGCCCCGGACATCCCCTGGAACCTGGTGATCTGGAACGATCCCGTCAACCTGATGAGCTATGTCAGCTACGTTTTCCAAAGCTACTTTGGCTACGCGGAAAGCAAAGCCAACAAGCTCATGATGGAAGTCCACAAGAAGGGCCGTTCCATCGTTGCTTCGGGCAGCAAGGAACAGGTGGAGCGCCACGCCGTGGCCATGCACGGTTTCGGGCTCTGGGCCACGGTGGAAAAAGCCAGCGGCGGCACGGGCGGCAATTCAGGCAAGTCCGGCGGTCCGGGCCAGGGTAAGGGGAAGCGTGGCTAAGGCATTCAAGTACGGGCTCAAAGGCATCACGGGCTACCTGGAACCCGCTGAACGGGACCTGCTCCGCAGCCTCATCGATGACGTCGTGTCCATGCTCCAGCCCGAGGACCGCACAGGGCAGGACCCGCTGGCGGCACTCATCGGCCTGGACATGGACGTGGCCGAACCCACGGACCGTGCCGTCAAGAGGTTGCTGCCCAACGTGGTGAAGGACGACGGCGCCGCGTCCCTTGAGTTCCGCCAGCTCACCGAGCGTTCACTGCGGGAAACAAAGATCGGCGCCCTCCGCGCGGCTGCTTTGGACCTGGACAAGGACGAGATCGTACTGACCCCCGAGGGGGCCCGCCACTGGTCGATGGCGTTGAACGACGTGCGGCTGGTCCTGGCGGAGCGGCTGGACATCCGGGACGAGGCAGACGCCGAGCACGTCCACCGCATGCAGGACTGGTCCCAGGCCGAGGATGTGGAGAGCTACCTGGCGCTGGTGTACAACTTCACCACCTGGCTGCAGGAGTCCCTCGTCCAGGCCATGCTGCAGTCCATGGAACCCCGGCGGTGAGCTCCGGCGGCCCGGGGGAGGCCGTGCGCTGTGACACAGCAGACATGAGTTACCGGACACAAGATGATGGCTGACGCTTCCGGGACCCCCTATCCTCGAATAATCATGACAACAGCCCCGAGCATGGAACCACCGGCAGAAACGCAGCCTGACTCCGGCGAAGGCGCGCTGCCGGCCGCTGCCCCGGAAGCCCGCCCCATCGGCGTCTTCGATTCCGGTGTCGGCGGCCTCACCGTGGCCCGCTCCATCATTGACCAGCTTCCCAACGAGTCCATCCTCTACGTGGGGGACACCGCGCACGGGCCGTACGGGCCGCTCCCCATCGCCGAAGTGCGGGCCAACGCACTGGGTGTGATGGACGAACTGGTGGACTCCGGCGTCAAGCTGCTCACCATCGCCTGCAACTCGGCGTCGGCCGCTGTCCTGCGGGACGCCCGGGAGCGCTACACCGCCAAGTACGGCATCCCCGTCATCGAGGTCATCCAGCCTGCCGTCCGGCGTGCCGTTGCCGCCACCCGCACCGGAAAGGTGGGCGTGATCGGCACGTCCGCAACGGTGGGGTCCCGCGCGTACGAGGACACCTTCGCCGCGGCCCCGGACCTGGACATCACGTCGGTGGCGTGCCCGGAGTTCGTCAGCTACGTGGAGGCCGGAATCACCACGGGCCCGGCGCTGCTCGCCGTCGCGGAGGAATACCTGGCACCGCTGAAGGCCGCCGGGGTGGACACCGTGGTCCTGGGCTGCACCCACTACCCGCTGCTGACGGGCGTCATCTCCTACGTCATGGGCGCCGACGTCACGCTGGTCTCCAGCGCGGAGGAGACCGCCAAGGACGTCTACCGCGCCCTGGCCACCCACAACCTGCAGCGCACCTTGGAGGCTCCGCCCGAGCACCACTTCGTCGCCACCGGTGACGCCGGGCAGTTCGAGGCGCTCGCCCGGCGGTTCCTGGGACCGGAAGTATTGTCAGTCCGGCACGTGGACCATGTAGCCGCGCAGTACCCCACGGGCAGCCTGGCCCGGATAACCCCTGAGATGATTGCAGCCGCCCAAAGCGCGCGCAACCGTCCCCGGATCTCCAACTTCGTGGGCGGCGGTCTTGCCGGGGCGCGCCGCGGCGGAGGGTCCGCCCAGTGAAGCTGACCATAGTGGGATGCACGGGCTCTTTTCCCGGGCCCGGCTCCCCGGCATCGTGCTACCTCCTGACCGCCACCGACGGCGAGCGGACCTGGAAGGTGGTGATGGACCTCGGCAGCGGGGCACTGGGGGCCATCCAGCGCTACACGGACCTGGAGGACATCGACGCGATCTTCCTCACCCACCTGCACCCTGACCACTGCATGGACCTGTGCGGGCTGCACGTTGCCATCCGCTGGAAGCCCGGCGGCTGGGGCCGCGGCCGGATTCCCGTGTGGGGGCCCGCCGCCACGGCAGACCGGATGGCCACCGCCTACGGCCTGCCCCTGGATCCCGGCATGCACGAAGAGTTTGACTTCACCAACTGGACCGAACGCGAACCCGTGACCGTGGGGCCGTTCACCATCACCCCGTTCGCCGTCAACCACCCCATTGAGGAGGCCTATGCCCTCCGGGTGGAAGTGGTGGAGCCCGGCAAGGACGGCAGCCCGGTGTCCCGGGTCCTGACCTATTCCGGGGACACCGATTCCTGCGCAGGGCTCGAGGAAGCCGCCAAGGACGCGGACCTCTTCCTGTGCGAGGCAGCCTTCGAAGAGGGCCGTGATGACGGCATCAACGATGTGCACCTGACGGGCAAGCGGGCCGGGGAGGCCGCAGCGGCAGCGGGCGCGCGTCGGCTCCTGCTGACCCACATCCCGGTGTGGACGTCCCAGACGACCGTGATGGCCGAAGCCCGCCCGGTGTTTCCCGGCGACGTTGCGGTTGCCGTGGCGGGCGTGCACTACACGATCTAGCTGCCCCTGATTCCAGCGCCTGATTCCACAGCGCCTGCCTGCCGCACCGGCACTCGATAAGCTAAAGGCATGACATCTGAAGCAACAGCAGTACCCATTGTGCGCGCCGATGGCCGCGCCCCCGACCAGCTCCGGCCCATCAGCATTACCCGCGGATGGTCCAACCAGGCTGAGGGATCGGCGCTGATCGAATTCGGCAACACCAGGGTCCTGTGCACGGCATCACTGACCGCCGGGGTCCCGCGCTGGCTCAAGGGCGAGGGCCGCGGCTGGGTCACGGCCGAGTACGCCATGCTGCCGCGCGCCACCAACACGCGTTCGGACCGCGAATCCGTCAAGGGAAAGATCGGCGGCCGCACGCACGAGATCTCCCGCCTGATCGGGCGTTCTCTGCGCTCCATCATCGACACCAAGGCACTGGGCGAGAACACCATCGTGCTCGACTGCGACGTCCTGCAGGCCGACGGCGGCACCCGCACGGCAGCCATCACCGGCGCCTACGTTGCCCTGGCCGACGCCATCCGGTTTGCCCGCGACACCAAGCTCATCGCCAGGAATGCCCAGCCGCTCATCGACACCATCGCGGCAGTCTCGGTGGGAATCATCGACGGCGTCCCCATGCTTGACCTGCCCTACGTGGAGGACGTCCGTGCGGAGACCGACATGAACGTGGTGGTCACCGGATCCGGCAAGTTCGTCGAAGTCCAGGGCACTGCTGAGGGTGCGCCCTTCGACCGGGACGAGCTGAACCAGCTCCTGGACCTCGCGCTGCTGGGCACCGCCCAGCTGGCTGCCATCCAGCGCGAGACCCTCGCGGACACCCTGTGACCGGTGTGGCTCCCCGGCTGGTGCTCGCCACACACAACAAAGGCAAACTCAGCGAACTCCGTGAGCTGCTGCGCGGACAGGTGCCAGGGCTCGACGTCGACACCCAGGTGGTGGACGCCGCTGCGGCGGGTGCGCCGGACGTCGTCGAGACCGGAGTGACGTTCGCCGAGAACTCCCTGCTGAAGGCGCGTGCGGTGGCCGGGGCCACCGGCCTGGTGGCCATCGCCGACGACTCCGGCCTGGCCGTGGACGTCATGGGCGGGGCCCCGGGCATCTTCTCCGCCCGCTGGTCGGGACGGCACGGTGACGATGCCGCCAACCTGGAACTCCTGCTGAACCAGCTGTCCGATGTTCCCGACGAGCACCGCGGTGCCGCGTTTGTGTGCGCCGCCGCCCTGGCCATGCCCGCGGACGCGGAGGGCCCCGGGCGCGAGGTGGTGGAGTACGGGCAGCTGGAGGGCATCCTCCTGCGTGAACCGCGCGGTGCCGGTGGTTTCGGCTACGACCCCGTGCTGCAGCCGACGGGCGAGGAACGCAGCTGCGCCGAGCTGTCCGCCGAGGAGAAGAACGCCATCAGCCACCGCGGCAAGGCCTTCCGGGCGCTGCTGCCGTCCATCGTGGCGGCATTGGAGGCGGCAGGCTAGGACACGAGGCCGGGCTGCGGGAACCCGCCGAACGGAACCAGCAAAAAAGGTGCGCACCCCGGCGGGGTGCGCACCGTTTTGGGTGTGGGGAGCGGGCGGCGGGCTGCGACGCCGGCCGGCCGCGCTGGATGTTACGGGGAGTCTTCTGCTCCTCTTCCGGTTCGTGTTCTTCGATGTATTCGTCGACGGTGTCGGTGCCGTACGCCTTCGCCTGCCGCCGTGCGGACAGCCCGCGCAGGAGCTCGATGCCGATGGGGACCACCGAGACCAGCACGATGACGATGAAGATAATGTCAAGGTTGTCGCGGACCCACGGGACCTTGTCGCCCAGCAGGTAGCCGAGGAGCGTGACGCCGCCGCCCCACAGCACCGCGCCGATGACGTTGTAAATGAAGAACTTTCGCTTGCTCATCTGCGCCACGCCGACGATCACGGGCACGAAAGTACGGATGATGGGCACGAAGCGGGCCAGGATCAGTGCCTTGCCGCCGTGCTTTTCGAAGAATGCGTGGGCGCTCTCGACATTTTCGCGCTTGAACAGTTTGGAGTTGGGCCTGTTGAAGATGGCGGGGCCGGCCTTGGATCCGATCAGGTAGCCGGCCTGGTTGCCAATGATCGCGGACACCACGATCAACGCGGCGAACGCGAAGATGTTGAACTTGATGGTGCCGGTGGCCACCAGCAGGCCCGCCGTGAACAGCATGGAATCGCCCGGCAGGAAGAAACCGATGAGCAGGCCGGTCTCGGCGAAGATGATGCCGCACACCAGCAGGACCACCCAGGGGGCCAGCGCGGGATCGGCCAGGAAGACCTGGGGGTTCAGCCAATCGGGCAGGAAGGAAGCCATTTTCGGCTGGACCGGTCCCGCACCGCCCAGCATGGACACAGCGAGGTCATTCATCACAGGAAAGTTCACCCCTCAAGGGTACTTGACGGGCCTGTGCTCCCCGGGGCCGGGGGTCCGCGGCGGTAAGGTAGGGGCCGTGGGTTTGGACTTTACGGCGATCGACTTCGAAACGGCCAACGGCTTCCGTGGCTCCCCGTGCTCGGTGGGGCTGACCAAGGTGAGGGGAGGCCGGATCGTTGAGGAGGCCTCCTGGCTGATGCGTCCGCCGGCGGGATACGACTCCTTCGACCACAACAACGTCAGGATCCACGGCATCACTGCCGCTGACGTCTCCGGCGCGCCCCGCTTTGGCGACCTGTTCCCCGAAATCGGCGCATTTATCGGCGACGACGTGCTGGCCGCGCACAACGCCGCCTTCGACCTCGGCGTGATCCGCTCGGCGCTGGAAGTCTCCGGCCTCCCCGGCCCCGCCTATGACTACGTCTGCACCGTCATGCTGTCCCGTCGCTGCTACTCGCTGGTGTCCAATTCCCTGCCCTTCGCCGCCGAGGAAGCGGGCGTCCCGCTGGTCAACCACCACGACGCCGCGGAGGATGCCCGTGCCTGCGCCGGCATCCTCGTCGACATCGCCGGCCGCAACGGTGCCAACAGCATCGCCGAACTCTACCTGTCCCTGGGGCTGGCAATGCCGCGGCAGCAGGCCTTCGACCCCGCCACGGACGACCTGTCAAAGCCCAGCCTCGCGGCGCTGGCAGGCAACTCCGGCAACGGGGCCGCCTTGGTCCGCCGGTTCCAGTCCGGCTGGCCGGAGGAAGGACTGAACCCGGAGCCCAACCTGGACGCCGAGCCCGGGCACCCGTTGTACGCCCAGACGGTGGTGTTCACCGGGCAGCTCTCCATCAGCCGTCCGGACGCCAAACTGCGGTCGGCCCGGTGCGGGGCGCGGACCGAGAGCCGGGTCACCGCGCGGACCACCGTCCTGGTGGTGGGAGACGGGTTCGTTGCCTCGGACCTTCGCTCGGGCAGGCTCACCGGCAAGGCGCGCCGGGTCCTGGAGCTTCACGACCGGGGGCAGGCCATTGAAGTGCTGTCCGAGGGGGAGTTCCTGCAGGTGGTGGGCGGCGGGGATGCCCGGGGGCCGCTCGATGGTCCCGGGGAAGCCTGGGCCGGCGCCCGCGCACCTGCCGTCAACGCCTGATCCCCGGCGGGGCCGCGCACAGTCATCCGGCGCAACAAAGCTTGGCCGCTCCGGCGGGTGGCTCCTACCCTTGCGGGATGGCCTCCCTGTTCACTTTTCCCAACCCCGTCAACGAATACGCCGCCCGCACCACGGCAGCGCTCGTGGTGCTGCTCGCCGTCATCACCGCGGTGGCAAATTCAGGATGGGGGCTGGCGGCCATCGCCGTCGGATTCTGGCTGCGGCTGCTCTTCGGCCCGCGGATTTCGCCCCTGGCCCTGCTGTCGGTCAAGGTGATCACCCCCCGGCTGGGAAAGGTGAAGCTCGTTCCCGGGCCGCCCAAACGCTTCGCCCAGGGCATCGGTGCGGCAGTATCCACCGCCGCCCTGCTCCTTTTCGCCGCCGGTGCGGCACCGGCAGCCTGGACGCTCCTGGGCGTCCTGGTGGTTGCTGCCTCGCTCGAGGCCTTCGCCGGGTTCTGCCTGGGATGCACCATCTTCGGGTTTCTCCAGCGACGCGGAGTGATCCCGGAGGACGTCTGCGAAGCCTGCAATAACCTCAGTCTTCGCCGGTCGTAACCTTCACCAGCTGATCGGCCATGCCGCGGATCACCTCCGGCGCTTCCAGGGATTCAAGCCACTGCGCCGGGAGGCAGTCCTCACCGTACAAGGCTCCCAGGATGTTTCCTGCCAGCGAACCCGCGGTATCGCTGGGGCCGCTGTGGTTCACGGCAACGGCCATGGCACGACGGAAATGGTCAACGGGCTGTGTGTCCGCCCTGTCGGCCGGGGCAGCGGCCATGACGGCATAAAGCGCGACGGCGAGTGCTTCCTCCGCTGTCCGGCCCCCGCCCAGCACCTGGAGCAGTTCTTCGGGGCCGACGAGCGCCTTGTCCGCGAGCCCGAGGGCGGCCTCAAGGCGCTCCGGCAGCTCCGGGGCAACGTCCACAAGGGCGCCGGCGTGCGCCGTAACCCCGGCGGCGGCGTCCCGCAGGCCCTCGCCGGACACCAGCCGGTGGATCAGGAGGCTGAAGATGCCCGCACTCTGCCGGGCTGAAGGATGCCCGTGCGTCAGGGCGGCGGCGTCGGCACTTAGCTTATAGACGGCGTCGGGCGTGATGTGCGGCACCAGCCCAAACGGTGCCGAACGCATCACCGTGCCGGCGCCCCTGGCTCCGGGGTTCACCGGGCGGATGATGGTTCCCATCTCACCGGTGGCAAGCCCGGAAATGCAGTCTTCCTCGGGACGCCTGCGCTGCCGGAGCACCTCGTTGCCGTCGATCCAGCGGGGCTGGGGTGCCGGTGCGGACGGCCCGGCCTCCTCACCCTGGGTGGCCAGCCAGCGCAGGTAGGCCAGCCAAAGACAGGCGTTCACGTCCGCGCCCACGCCGGAGTTGGCCCACTCCAGTGCCTCCACCAGCCCATCCACCGTGTACAGGGTCAGCTGGGTGTCGTCGGAAAAATGGCACGGGCCCTGCAGGTCCTCAAAGCCAGCCAGGCCCTGCGCCCCGAAGCGCTGCCGGATCGCAGCGATGGAATCGGATTCCACGGCGTAGCCCAGGGCGTCGCCCAGCGCCCCACCCAGCAGGGAGCCGTGGATTCGGGACTTGAGGGTGGGCGCGGGGGTGCCGTGGTCGAAGCTCATGGAGTAAATTTACCGTCCGCAGCCCGGAGGCCGTGCTGCATACCGGGGTCGAGCAACCCCGCGGACAGCTGCCGTCCAGCAAACGCACAGCCGGGGCTGGCATACTGCTCGGGTTGCCCGGCGCCACCATCGACGGAAGCGGCACATTCCTGGACGGCCGCGGCGCCCGGGCCACCCAGGCAGCCCGAACCCCAGACCCCCACAAGCAAAGGTCCCATCATGAGCACCCCTGTCCCAGCCCGCGACGCACTGCAGCCCGGCACGGCTGCCGCGCCCACCGGCCTGCTGCCCCGCCTGGCGGCCGAGGCCTTTGGCAGCCTTTTCCTGGCGGTGGCCGGCCTGGGCGTGCCCCTGTTCAGCATTCCGCAGTCCAGCCCGGTCCCCTCCGCCCTGGCTGCCGGCCTGGCCGTTACCGCCGCCATGCTGGCCTTCGGTCATATCTCCGGCGGCCACTTCAACCCCGCCATCACCCTGGGGCACCTCCTGGCCGGGCGGATTCGGGCCGGGGCGGCAGCCGCCTATGCTGCCGCGCAGCTCGTCGGGGCCCTGGTGGGCGCCCTTGCCCTGTTCGGCATCCTGCGCACGCTGCCCAGCATCCCCGACAGCCGCACCGCCTTCGATACCGTGGCCGCGGGCTTCGGTGAGCACTCCATCATCCAGGCCCCCCTCGCGGCCGTTGTCCTCCTGGAACTGCTGGGTGCCGCCATCATCGTGGCTGTCTTCCTGGGAGCCGCCGGCCGTGAAGGAGGCGTCCGCACGGTGGCGCCCGTCGCCGTCGGCCTGTCGTTTGCCGCCCTGCTGCAGGTGGGCCAGTCGGTGGGAAACCTGCCGTTCAACCCGGCCCGCGCCGTTGCCTCCGCCATCTTCAGCTCCGGCTGGGCCGTGGAGCAGCTGTGGGTCTTCCTGGTGGCTCCGCTTGCCGGCGCTGCCATCGCGGGGCTGGTGTTCCGGATCGGCGAGGTGACCGGTTCCCCTGCGCACGTCGCCGACGTGGAGACTGCCGGGGATGACACCGGCGTTGACGATGACGCCGGTGATGACGCCGACGTTGCTGCCGTGAGTGAGCCTGCCCCTGCGGAGGCTGCCCGCCAGGAGAAAGCCCGCGGTGTCAGCGAGGCGCAGGAGTTCTTTGACGGCAAAAGGTTCTGAGCGCTGTTTGCCGCGGCGTTTTTCTGCACTGTCAGTGGCTGCCGATAGCTTAGGAATATGCGGTTACTTCACACCTCGGACTGGCACCTGGGCCGTTCCTTCCACGGCGTCGGAATGCTGGATGCCCAGCGGGCCTTCGTTGACCAGTTGGTGGCGGCGGTTGAGCGGGACAGCGTCGACGTCGTCCTGATCGCCGGCGACGTCTATGACCGGGCGCTCCCGGGCGTGGACGTGGTCCACCTTCTTGACGACGCCCTGGTCCGGCTCACTGCCGCAGGCGCAAAGGTGGTCCTCACCAGCGGCAACCACGACTCCGCCATCCGCCTGGGATTCGCATCCCGCCTGCTGGAACGCGGGGGAGTGCACCTGCGCACCAGGGTGGAGGACCTGGACCAGCCGCTGCTGCTGCCGCTGGGAACTGATGCAGCCGGGAAGGACGCCACGCTGGCGCTCTACGGCATTCCGTGGCTTGAGCCAAGGATGGTGGCCGAACAGCTGGGGGTGGAAACGGCCAGCCATTTCGAGGTCACCCGCGCCGCAACCGAACTGATCCGGGAGGACATCGCCCGGCGTGCCGCTTCGGCCACGGTCCACTCGGTGGTCCTGGCCCATACCTTCGCCAGCGGAGGCATCAGTTCGGACAGCGAGCGGGACCTCAGCATCGGCGGTGTGGGAGCTGTTCCTTTGGACCTCTTCGACGGTTTCAGCTACACCGCGCTGGGCCACCTGCATGGCCGGCAGAAGCTGTCCGGTTCCGTCAGGTATTCGGGGTCGCCGCTGGCCTATTCCTTTTCGGAGTCCACGCACCAGAAGGGTGCCTGGCTGGTGGAGATCGGCCCGGAGGGCGTCGCGTCGGTCGCGGAAGTCCTCTGGGAGGCCCCGCGTTCGCTGGCCGTTCTCCGCGGACCGCTGGAGGAACTCCTGGGGGATCCGGCCTATGCCTGGGCTGAAACCGCCTATTGCCAGGTCACCCTTACCGATTCCCAGCGCCCCACCCGTGCCATGGAACGGCTCCGCGCCAGGTTCCCTGACACGCTGGTCCTTGCCTTTGATCCCCAGGGCGTCACTGCCGCCACGGAGGCCAGCTACAGCAGCAGGCTCGCAGGCGCCCCGGACGACCTCGCCGTCTGCTGCGGGTTCCTGGACCACGTGCGGGGAAGGAGCGCTGACCCGGTGGAAAGGACCGCGCTCGCGGCCGCGCTGGAAAACGTCAGGCTCCTGGAGGTGTCGCGGTGAGGATCCACCATCTGCGCATTTCGGCGTTCGGGCCCTTTGCCGGCACCGAAGACATCGACTTTGACCGGCTCAGCGCACACGGCCTGTTCCTGCTGAACGGGCCCACCGGCGCCGGCAAGACAAGCGTGCTGGATGCCATCTGCTTTGCGCTCTACGGCTCCGTTCCGGGGGCACGGCAGGACGGCAAGCGGCTGCGCAGCGACCATGCGGAGCCCGGGCAGGAACCCGCCGTCACCTGTGAATTTTCCGCGCAGGGCCGCCGCTTCGAAGTCACCCGGTCCCCGGCATGGGAGAAGCCCAGCGCCCGTGGGAAGAACGGCTTCACTCTCCAGCAGGCCAAGACGCTCCTCCGCGAACGGGTGGGCGGGGCCTGGGTGGAGAAGTCTGCCCGCAATGATGAAGCGGGCGCGGAGATCATGGCGTTATTGGGCATGGACCGCGAACAGTTCACCCGGGTGGTGATGCTGCCGCAGGGTGATTTCGCTGCCTTCCTCCGCTCCAAGGCTGCTGACCGGCTGGACCTGCTGCAGAAGCTTTTCGGTACCCAGAGGTTTGAAGCCCTGGAACAGGAACTCTCCCGGCAGGCCGCCGCCGCGCGGGAGGACGTGGCCGTGCTGTCCGGCCAACTCGGCATCCTCGCCTCGCGTGCCGAAACCGAGGCCGGCCCGCTCCAGCTTCCGGAAGAGGAGGCGCCGCCGGCGGACGACATCCCCCGCCGCCTTGACTGGCTGCAGGCTTCTGCTGCCGTGCGCCTGGCGCAACTCACGGAGCAGGCCGCCGCCGCTGAGGCTGTGAACCAGGCCCGCCGCACAGAGGCTGAGCAGGAGGCTGCCCGCCATGAACGGCACCGCAAGCTCGAAGCCGCGGCAGCACGGCAAAAGGCCGTCGAGGCAGGGGCCGCGCAACAGGAACAAACTACCGCCCGGCTTGGGCGGCACCGCCAGGCGGAGGTTCTTCACGGGCAACTGCAGGCTGTGGACGCTGCATCCGCCAAAGTCCGCGCCGCCGCCGCGGCCGCCGAATCAGCCATGACGTTGCTGCGCATGGCTGCCGGGGACGGCGGCGAACTGGCCCAGCTCGGCAGTGGACCGGCAGAGAGTGCCGATGCCAGCCCCGGAACGGCAAAAGACGCCTGGGGGAGCATGCCGGGGGCTCCGGAGGAACTGGGCCGCCTGCGTTCGCTGCTGGCCGTCGTCGAGGCACGGCTGCCTGACGAGGACAGGCTCCAGGAGCTGCGGAAGCGGCACCATGTCCTCACCGGCCGGCTGGGTGAGCTGGAGCTCGCCGTGGAGACGCTGGGCCGGCGCACCGGGCGCCTGGTGGCTGAACGCGAACAGCTGGCCGACGGCATGGACCAGCTGGAGGCCCGGTCGGTGGAAGCTGCGCTGCGGCGCAAGGAGGCTGGTGCTGCGGCAGAGCTGCTGGACGTCGTCCGGCGGTACGGGACAGCCATCGAACGCAGGGACCGGGTCAAGAGCCGCCACGCCGACTCGCGGGAGAACCTCCTCGAGGCGAAACGCCGCTGGCTGGACCTGCGGGAGGAACGGCTGGCCAACGCTGCATCGGAACTGGCAGCAGGGCTGGTTGCCGGGGAACCCTGCCCCGTCTGCGGAAGCGGACATCATCCCGGCCCGGCGGATGCGGGCACCGGAGGCCCGGCCCTGGCCCAGGACGAGGAACGGGCCCACGGAGTTTACGAAGCCGCCGAAGCAGCCCACGCCCTGGTTGCCGCTGACCTTGCCGAGGCCGAGCAGGCGGTGGCGGTCCTCGCCGGTCAAGGCGGGACTACGCCCGTGCAGGAGGCCCGCTCCGGCGCGGAGGATGCCCTTGCTGCGGCGGCGGATGCCGAGCAGGCTGCGGAGGAACTGCAGGACAGGCGGCAGAGGCTGGAGGCCCTGGACGCCGGCCTTACCCAGGCGCGGGCCACGCTGTCCGAAACGGAAGTGGAGTTGTCCCGGACGGCAGCGTCCCTTGCCGACCTGGCCGAACAGGTTGCGTCGCTGGACACGGCGCTTGCCGGCCTCCGGGGCGGCCACCGCAGCCTGGAACGCCGGCTGCGGGCACTTGAGGAGGCCGTGGCGGTACTGGACAAAGCCGTCGAAGCGCAGGCACGCCTCGATGGTGCCCGGCTGCAGGCCGCCGAAGCGCAGGAACACCTGGAACGGGCCCTGCCAGGTGCCGGCTTCGCAAGTGCCGACGATGCCCGCAGCCAGCTCCTCGGGACCGCTGAACTGGCAGCCCTCGAGTCCGCCATCCGTGCAGCCCAGGACGAGGCAGCCCGCGTGGCAGGGCTGTTTGAGTCGGAGGACATTGTGCTCGCCCTGGACGAAGCCGCCGGCGGCTTCACAGCGGATGAGGAGCGGCTGGCAGCGTTGCGCCTGGATGCGGCGACAGCCCGGAATCAGGCGCGGGAAGCCGATCTGGCTGCCGGCCTGGCCGCCCGCTGCCTGGCGTCGTTGAAGTCCATCGCCGCTGAATATGATGCGCTGGCCGGCTCCTCACGCGAGCCGGCGGAGCGGGCGCAGATGCTTGCCGGGTTGGCCGACGCCGCCGCCGGCCGGGGCGAGAACACCTACCGGATGAGCCTGACCAGCTACGTCCTGGCCGCGCGGCTGGAACAGGTGGCCCTCGCGGCTTCCGAACGCCTGGTGGCCATGAGCGACGGCCGCTACCTTCTCCAGCACACCGACGCCAAGGCGGCCCGCGGAGCAAAGTCAGGGCTGGGCCTGGAAGTAGTGGACCAGTGGACGGGATTCCGCCGGGACACCTCCACGCTGTCCGGAGGCGAGTCCTTCATGGCCTCCCTCTCGCTGGCCCTGGGCCTTGCAGACGTTGTCCAGCAGGAATCCGGAGGCGTGGAAATCGAAACCCTGTTCGTTGACGAGGGCTTCGGCAGCCTGGACGACCAGTCCCTGGAGCAGGTCATGGATGCCCTCGAAGGACTCCGCGACGGCGGGAGGGTGGTGGGACTGGTGAGCCACGTGGCCGAAATGAAACAGCGGATCGGCACCCAGCTGCAGGTGGTCAAGAACCGGAACGGCTCAACGCTGCGGATCTCCGAAAGCCTGGACGCCCTCCTCTGACTACCTCTGACCAACCCCTGACGGGGGCCGATATACTTGTCCGTGTTACCGGGTTGCGCGCATCGGGAGGAGGGACGATGCGCACGTACTGAACGAGCCCTGACGTGACACCACAAACCACCCCCTCATCCACCGGCACCGCCCCTGCCCAGGCGTCTCCATCCCGGGAAACCCTTGACCCGGACATGACGGACGCGGCAGCGGGGGGACGCTTTTCCCGCCTTCCCCAACTGGCCGGCCGGGGTTTCATTCCCCTTGGCCTCTTTGCGCGGCTTCCCCTGGCCATGTTGGCCATGGGCACGCTCACCCTGGTCACATCCGTCAGCGGCTCCTTTGCCGCCGGTGGAACGGCAGCAGGAGCAGTGGGCATCGGCTCCGCGTTGGGGGCTCCCGGACTGGGATCCCTTGCGGACAGGCGGGGACAGCGGCCGGTCCTGTTGCTGGCGGCCGTACTCAATACAGTGGCCGTGCTGGCCCTGGTCCTCGCGGCCCATACCGCTGGGGCCTCGGGCGGTTTCCTGCCCGCCGTCCTCGCGGCTGCCTTCGCGGCCGGCGCCACCTGCCCACAGGTGGGGCCCCTGGCCCGGGTCAGGTGGATGTCGCTCACGGCCGATGCTGGAGGTCCAACGGCACCATCCGGTGGGGCCGCCCGGGACCTGGACACAGCGCTTTCGTACGAGAGTACGGCCGACGAGGTGACCTTTGTCCTGGGACCGGCCCTGGTGGGGATCCTGGCCAGCCTTGTGGCGCCGTGGCTTCCGCTGGTCCTGGCAGCGGCCATGACCATCATTTTGGTGCCTCTCTTCGCCGTTCATCCCACCCACCGGGCCGTCCCCGCCAGCCGGCCTGCGGCACGCGGGACCCGTAAGGGTGCTGCGCAGGGCACCAAGCTGCCGTGGACTGTGTCCCTGCCCGTCCTCGCCATGGCCTGCATGGGCACATTCTTCGGTTCCACCCAGGCCGCACTGAGTGCCTTCTCTGCCGGGCTTGCCGGCGCGGAAATCGCCGGGCTGCTGTACGCCGTCATGGGCCTCAGTTCGGCCGCCGCGGCACTCTCAGTTGCCTACTGGCCGCGCCGTGCGGGACTGGGATTGCGCTGGGTGTCCTGCGCAGTCCTGATGGCAGGGCTCGCGGTCCTGCTGCTGGTACCGTCATCGCTGCCCATGATGGCGGCCGTCCTGCTGGTCCTGGGACTCCCCGTGGGTCCCGTCATGGTCACCGTGTTCGCCGTGGGCGGGAAAGTGGCACCCGCCGGCAGGCTCGGTACCGTGATGACCGCGCTGGCCAGCGGCATTGTCGCCGGTACAGCCATCGGGTCCTCTGTTGGGGGACAGCTGGCCCAGCTCCACGGGGCCGCGGCCGCGTTCCTCGTCCCGGTCTGCGCGGCGGCGGCGCTGGCTGTGCTCGGCGCGGGAACCGCCGTCGTCCTCCGCCGCAGGGCCTGACGCGGCACGTTCCTGAGGGCGGCACCGGTCCGTTGCGGCGTTGTTCCGGCAGGGCCGTTACGCCAGCTGGCGCTCGATCCTTGCCGCGCTCTCCGCGATGGCAGCCCCCACGGCATCCGGATCATGGGCGGAACGGATATAGACCACTGCAAGTGCGGCCGGACGCCCACCCGGCACCCGGACCGGTGCTGCCAGCGATGAGACCCCGGCGATCACCTCGTCGTGGCTGGCCGAGTAACCCTTCCGCCGCGCCTCCGCCGCCTCCGGGCGATAGGGCATTCCGGTTGCCAACCGGTCCCATTCCTCCTCCGAGAGGGCGGACTGGATGGCGATCCCGGGGGCACCGGCGTTGATGGGGTGGCGTGTGCCCGGGTGCTGGGCAACAGTTGCGCCGGAATGCCTCGGCTCGACCGTGACGAGCGTAATGCAGTCGTGGTGGTCCCACACCGCCACGAATGCAGTCATGTCCAGCGAGTTCGCCAGCTGGGTAAGCTCGGGCAACGCGGCGCTCTGCAGGTTGCGGGACACGCCGCGTGCCAGGACCGCCAGGCCGGGTCCGGGCTGGACCCGTCCGGCATCATCGCGTACCAGGAGCGAATGGTCTTCGAGGGTGCGCAGGATCCGGTAAGCCACCGACCGGTGAACACCCATGGCATCGGCAAGCTCTGCGATGGTCAGCGGGCCGGGCGCGGCTGCCAGGATTTCGAGGGCGCGGATGCCGCGCGAGAGGGTCTGGGACGGCGAAGCCTGTGCCGCCGCTCCCGTCCCGGCTGCGGCTGCTGGAGGAGTCATGATGTCCATCCTAGGTTGGCGGGCCTGGAGTGCTGTGACTCTTGTACCGACCACTCACTGCCGGTAATGTCCTCTATACGAACTTGCAGTTCAAATATAGAACTTTGCTTCGGTCGCCGTTCACCGCAAATATCGACCATTCCGTGTTCCGTATCACACTTTCCGTAGTACCCTACTAACTAACTGACCGTTCTGTCGGTAATTCTGAAGGCGTACGGGCGGCGCTGCTGCCCAATAAACAATGGAGTTTCAATGACCACACCTTCCAAGGTGGATACGCTCGCCGGTCCCAGCAGCCGGCGGGAGGAGCGCAAGGTCCTCGCCGGCACCCTCGTCGGCACCACGATCGAGTGGTACGACTTCTTCATCTTTGCCCAGCTGACCGCAACGCTGCTGTCACCGCTGTTCCTGGCACCGCTGAACGAGTCCAACCCGGGCCTGGCGCAGATCCTTTCCTTTGCCCTCATCGGCATCAGCTTCCTGTTCCGCCCCCTTGGCGCAGTTGTCGCCGGGCACCTGGGTGACCGCCTGGGCCGGAAGGCAATGCTGGTCTTCACCCTCGTGATGATGGGTGCGGCCACCGCCCTCATCGGCATGCTGCCCACCTACGCGCAGATTGGCGCCTGGGCCCCGGTGCTGCTGATCCTGCTGCGGGTTATCCAGGGCTTCTCAGCCGGCGGTGAATGGGGCGGAGCCGCCCTCATGGCCGTCGAGCATGCGCCGGTCAACCGGCGCGGGATCTTCGGTGCCTACCCGCAGATCGGCGTGCCCGTGGGCATGATCCTCGCTACCGGCCTGCTGTTCTTCCTCAACACCAGCATGTCCAAGGAAGACTTCGCTGCCTGGGGCTGGCGTGTGCCGTTCCTGCTCTCCATCGTCCTGATCGTGGTGGGCTACCTCATCCGCCGCGCCGTCGCCGAGAGCCCGGTCTTCCAGGAGATGGCCCTGCGGAAGAAGGAAAGCAAAGCACCGCTGGGTGAGCTGGTCCGGAACCACAAGCTGCCCGTGCTGTACTCCACCCTGATCTTCATCGGCAACAATGCAGCGGGCTACCTGCTGATTGCGTTCTTCATCTCCTATGCCACCAAGACCCTGAAGATGCCCACGCCGCAGATCCTCCTGGCCACCACACTGGCGTCCTTCGGCTGGCTGATCTTCACCCTGGTGGGCGGATGGCTGTCCGACCGCATCGGCCGCGTCAAGACCTTCCTGATCGGCTACGCCATTGTCTTTGCCTGGATGATCCCCATGTTTGCCTTGATCGACACCAAGGACATCGTGCTTTACGGCGTCGCCCTGTTCGTCCTGACGATCGGCCTGGGCCTGTCCTACGGACCCATGTCCGCCATGTACGCAGAGATGTTCCCCGCGAATGTCCGGTACTCCGGCATCTCCATCGGGTACGCCTTCGGCGCCATCCTGGGCGGCGCCTTCGCAGCAACCATCGCGGAGGCCCTGCTGCAGTCCACCAAATGGACCGGTTCGATCGGCATCTACATCATGGCCCTCTGCGTCATTTCCGCCGTCGGCGTGGTGCTGGCCAAGGAGACCAAGGGCCGCCCGCTCGGCGTCAGCAGCCACCACTGATCCCACCGGCCCTCCTAACACCGTCCCCCTGACCCCGCCGCTGCGGTCAGGGGTCCGGACGGCGGGGGTTCCATCCGCCGCACCGTGGCCTCCAACCGGGGCGCGGAACCGCAGCACCAGCAGCCCGGACCGCCAAGTCCGGGCTGCTGGTGCCTGCGGGGCAGTTCTGCCCGTCGCCGGGATTGACCGCCCCCGGTAGCGTTGTCCCGGGGGGCGAACGCTGGGTGCCAACCGTGGGGGGCAGGATCAACATTTGGGGTCACGGTGGCCGGAGAAGCCAACAGTTCAAAAATTCGGCGTGGACGCCGCTCATCCCGTCGGTGGAGTGCATCGACCACCATGCCCGTCAGGCTCGCCCGTATGGGGGCGCCCCTGCTTGCGACCAGCCTTCTCGCGGCGCTGGCGGCATGTGCGCCCGCCGTGGACTCCACGGCTGCGGGACTGGATCTTGCTTCCGCGAAACAGTCCCTTCTCAGTCAGCAGGACGAGCTGAAGGCAGTGGTGCCGCCGGGCGAAGTTTCCACGTCGACGCGGACCGAAAAGTCCCGTGCATTGTTTGAATGCGGGAACGGCGGCTATTACTGGCCGGGAATGATGGATGTGGTCCTTACCCCGGATGCCGACGTCGCGGCCTTGCTGCCGCAGATCGAAGCCGAGTGGTCCGCGAAGCCTGGTTGGACGGTCCAGTCCGGGACGGGCATCAATGGAATCCCCGAACTGGCAGTCGTCAGCGGGGAAGGGTACCGGCATTCAATCGAGTACAACCCGCAGCGGAACTCACTTTACGTGTTGTCCTCCTCCGCGTGCTTCCACATGGAGGGAGGGCCGGATCCGGGGGTTGACTACTGACCGGACAGGATATCAATCAATCCGCGCTGCCCAAGGGATCGCTGCAGCCTAGACGCCCAGGAACGAAATGGCGGCCTGCTTGAAAGCCCTGCTGGTGATGGCGTTGGTGTGGTTCCGGCCTGGCAGGACCAGCTGCTCGGCCATGGAGCCGGCACTGCGGGCCAGCTCGGCGAGCTTGGGCAGCGTGTGGGCCCGCTCGTCCTTGTCGCCAACCACCAGCAGCATGGGAACGTGGGGTACCGCTTCGGCGGGGTCGTAGGGCTCTGCCTTGATGGCCTCCACCAGGGACAGCAGCGCGAAGATGTTGTTGCTCGGCAGCAGCAGGGCCATTTTGAGCAGCTGGGCGGTGGATTCGTCGTTGATCGGCGTGCCGTCCGCCAGGTAGTCCTGGGCGGCCCGAAGGTCGAATGCGGCCAGGGGGTCGGAGTCGTTGGGTCCGCCGAGCACCAGCCGGTGCACCAGCTCGGGCTGGGTCGCGGCGAACTCCCAGGCGAGCCGGGACCCCAGGGAATAGCCCACTACGTCCAGCCCGCTGGCAGGGTCCCCGTCATGCAGGGGGCGCGCTCCGGCGTCGAACGCTGCCTGGAGCAGGTCCGCCCTGATTTTGCTGGGGGAGTAGGAATCCCGGTCCTCCGGCGCACCGCTGCGGCCGTGGCCCGGCAGGTCAACGGTAATGACCCGGCGGCCGGCGTCAAGCAGGGAGGACACCCAGCCGGTGTCCTCCCAATTGAGTTTGGAGGAGGAGGAAAAGCCGTGCAGCAGGAGGACCGGCCGGAGGCCGGCGTCGCTGGCGGGTTCATGGACCGCCACGTACAGCTGCGGGTCGGTCCCTTCAACGGTGTGCGCCTGCTGCTGTCCGGTGTGCCTGCCGCTCATGGTGTCAGTTCCCCAATCAGGTACGGCGCCTGGGCGGGCCCGGCGCGTCGGTGCGTCTTCCTTGGAAAGGTACGCTCCACTCTACCTGTTGGCGGCCCGGTTCCTGGCGGCCAGCCGGGCCCCGGCGGCGCACGCGAGTGCAATGCCGGCGATCAGGGCGAAGGTGCTGAAGAGCTGGATGCGGCTGCCCTCGGCGCTGAAACCGACGGCGAAGATAAGTCCCAGCAGGACCAGGCCCAGGATGGTCAGGCTGGGGAAGCCCCGCATGCGCAAGGGAAGTTCGGTGCCGTCCCGGTCTGCCCGCCGCCGCAGGATCAGCTGGGAGACCAGAGCGCTGCCCCACACCACCAGGCACGTGGATCCCACCAGCTGGAACAGCGCCGGCAGGATCCGTTCCGGAAACAACAGCTCCAGGACAGTGGCGATGAAACCGAAGGCCACCGAGACTGCCACCGCGAGGAGCGGCACGCCCGCATTGTTGAGCCGGGTGAGGACCCGGGGCGCCTCCCCCCGCTGCGAGAGCGAATACACCATGCGGGAGGCGCCGTAGAGGTTCGCGTTCAGCGCCGAGAGGAGGGCGACGACGGCCACGAGGGTGATGGCGGTGGAGGCGCCTGGGATCCTGGCAGCGTCCAGCACGCCGGCGAAGGGCGAGGCGAGACCCTTGGACGTGGCGGGAAGCACGGCGGCAATGACAAAGACGGAGCCGATGTAGAACACCAGAATGCGCCACACCACGGTCCGGATGGCCTTGCCGACGCTGCGCTCGGGATCCTCGGTTTCGGCCGCGGCCACGGAGACGATCTCCGTCCCGCCGAACGCGAAGATCACCACGAACAGGGCTGCAGCAACACCGCCCAGGCCCTGGGGAGCGAAGTTGCCGGTCAGGTTTTCCGCCCCGGGGGAGTCGACGCCGGGCAGCAGGCCCAGGAGCAGGGCGGCGCCCACTGCAAGGAACAGGACGATGACGGCCACTTTGAGGATGGCGAACCAGAACTCGAACTCACCGAAGTTCCGGACGCCGGCCAGGTTGATGCCGGTGAAGACCACCATGAATAACAGCGCCAGCGCCCAGACCGGCACCACGGGCCAGACGGAGAAGAGCAGGCCGGCGGCACCCAGGGCCTCCGCCGCAATCACCACCACGAGCTGCAGCCACCACAGCCAGCCGATGGTGGCTCCTGCGGTCCGGCCCAGCGCCCGCTCCGCGTACACGGAAAACGCCCCGCTGGTGGGATGCGCAGCGGCCATCTCGCCCAAGGCCCACATCACCAGGATGATCAGCGTTCCGGCAACGAGGTAGGAAACGAGCACTGCCGGTCCGGCCGCCTGGACGCCGGCACCGGATCCCAGGAACAGTCCCGCCCCGATGGCGCTGCCCAGCCCCATCATCGTGAGCTGCCGCGGCTTCATGCTGTGGCCGGCAGTGGCTTTGGTGGGGAATGTGGCGGACGTGGTCCCGCCGGACTTCGTCGTCATGGGGCAATGCACCTTCTGGGGGCTGGTTGGGGGGGCCGGGGTCCTCGTGGGACCTCTTGAATTTACCGCCTCCGGAACGCGCCCGGAAACGGACGGGAAGGAGGGGCCGCGGGAAGAGGGTTCCGGGGCAGCCGGCCGCGGCCCCGACTGGGTGCAGAAATATTTCCCTTTCGGGCGCGCCCGGCCGTAGAATTAGTTTTGGTCAAGATGACCATAACTAACCGAGGAGCGCCCGGGTGCGGTCGATGGTGATGGAAGGCGGTGAAGCGGGTGTACTACAGTTCGGCGAACGTTTCCGAGCGGCAGGCCGCGCCGCCGTCGCTGGCCATCTCCACGGTGATCTTCGCACTGCGGCCCAGCGAGTCCTCGGGCCGGCCCACCTTATGGCTTCCCCTGGTACGCCGCATCCGGGAACCCTTCAAGGGGCTGTGGGCGCTGCCGGGCGGACCCCTCAGCCATGACGAGTCCCTCCAAAGCGCCGCCGCCAGGAACCTGCAGGAGACCACAGGCCTTGCGCCCCGCTACCTTGAGCAGCTGTACGCCTTCGGTGGCCTGCACCGCTCGCCCACCCAGCGCGTGGTCTCCATCGTCTACTGGGCCCTGGTCCAGCCCACGGAGGCAGCGCTCGCGGACGAATCCGAAAACGTGAAGTGGTTCCGGGCCGACCGCCTGGGCGCCCTGGCCTTCGACCACAACGCAATCGTGGACTACGCCCTCTGGCGCCTCCGCAACAAGCTGGCCTACGGCTCGGTGGCCTACCACCTGCTGGGCGAGTACTTCACGCTGGCCCAGGTCCGCGAAGTCTATGAAGCCGTCCTGGACCGCCAGCTGGACCCGGCCAATTTCCGCCGCCAACTCAAGTCAACCCCGGAAATCGAAGAGACCGGGGAATACCTGCAGGGCGGGAAGCACCGCCCGCCCCGCCTTTACCGCTACACCGGCCGGCCAGGCCTTGACCCAGACAACAGGAGCACACCATGAGCAGCGTCAACACGGCAATCCAGCTGATCACGCGCGAACAGGCCGAGAAGGGCGCAGCCGCCGAGCGCAGCACCTGCAGTCCGGCGCTGGCCAAGGGCCCGTGGGACTACGACCTGGCCGAGGCGCTCGCCGGTGTCCCCGCCTATGGCCCGGGCGCGTCCAGCGCGGACCCTGCCCCCGCCACCACCCCCCGCCAGGGCCAGCTCCCCGAGGAGTACAAACTTGCCGGCGACGCCGAGCTCGGGGAACGGATCAAGGCCGCCAAAGCCACCCTGGGCGAACGCGCCGTCATCCTGGGCCACTTCTACCAGCGCGACGAAGTGATCCAGTACGCGGACTTCGTGGGGGACTCCTTCCAGCTCGCCAACGCGGCACTGACCAGGCCGGAGGCAGAGGCCATCATCTTCTGCGGCGTCCACTTCATGGCCGAAACCGCAGACATTCTTTCCACCCCGGAGCAGGCGGTCATCCTGCCCAACCTCGCCGCCGGCTGCTCCATGGCAGACATGGCGGACACGGACTCCGTGGAGGAATGCTGGGAGCAGCTGGCGGAGATCTTCGGCACCGAGCCCGACGCCGAGGGCCGGGTTCCGGTCATCCCCGTCACCTACATGAACTCCTCCGCGGCCCTGAAGGCTTTCTGCGGCGAACACGGCGGCATCGTCTGCACCTCCTCCAATGCCAGGACCGTCCTGGAGTGGGCCTTCCAGCGCGGCCAGCGGGTCCTGTTCTTCCCCGACCAGCACCTGGGCCGCAACACGGCCAAGGCCCTGGGCGTCCCGCTGGAGCAGATGCCAATGTGGAACCCGCGCAAGGAACTCGGCGGCAACGACGAACAGGCCCTGCTGGACTCCCGCGTCATCCTCTGGCACGGATTCTGCTCCGTGCACAAGCGCTTCAACGTGGCCCAGATCGAGAAGGCCCGCGCGGACTTCCCCGGCGTGCAGGTCATCGTGCACCCGGAGTGCCCCATGGAGGTGGTGGACGCCGCGGGTTCCGCCGGCTCCACAGACTTCATCAAGAAGGCCATCGCGGCCGCCACCGAGCCCACTACGTTCGCCATCGGCACCGAAATCAACATGGTGAACAGGCTCGCCGCCGAGTACCCGCAGCACACCATCTTCTGCCTGGACCCGGTGATCTGCCCATGCTCCACCATGTACCGGATCCACCCCGGCTATCTCGCCTGGGTCCTGGAGGAACTGGTGGCCGGCCGCGTGGTCAACCGCATCACCGTGGACCATAACGTGCAGGCCAACGCCAGGACGGCGCTCGAGCGCATGCTCGCCGCGAGGCCGTGATGACAGGCCGGCTCGCCGTCGTCGGCAGTGGCATTGCCGGGCTCTACGCTGCCCTGCTCGCTGCCGATGCCGGCACGGACGTAGTGCTCCTGACCAAGGGCGCGCTGGACCACAGCAACACCTGGTACGCCCAGGGCGGCATCTCGGCCGTGCTGGCCGAACCCTCGCCAGGAGACACCGTCGCCGCGCACATCGCCGACACGCTCCGGGCGGGTGCGGGCCACTGCAACGAGGCTGCGGTCCGGTTGATGTGCATGGAGGCACGGCAGGACATCGCAAGCCTCCAGCGCTACGGGGTCGCCTTCGACACGGAACACGGGGACGCAGCGGACGACGGCGGCCCGGCCCTTGGGCTAGAAGCAGCCCACAGCGCCCCGCGGATCCTGCACGCAGGAGGAGACGCCACGGGTGCACGCGTCGCCGGGGCGCTGATCCAGGCCGTCCTGTCCCGGCGGGATGACGGGAAGCTCGCCATCCTCACGCATGCCCAGGCCACCGCCCTGGTGACCCGGGACGGGCAGGTGGCGGGAGTCCAGTACCTCCAGGACGGCCGGCGTGCGGTCCTGGATGCTGATGCCGTCCTGCTCGCCACCGGGGGAGCAGGACAACTGTTTGCCCAAACCACCAATCCCGCCGTTGCCACCGCCGACGGACTGGCGCTCGCCGTCCGCGCCGGAGCGGCAGTGGCAGACCTCGAGTTCTTCCAGTTCCATCCCACCTGCCTGGTCAGCTCCGCCACGGCCCACCCGGGCCGCCTGGACGGGCCGCTGCTGATCTCAGAAGCCGTCCGGGGCGAAGGAGCCATCCTGCTGGACTCCGGCGGCCGCCGCTTCATGCAGGCCTACCACCCTGATGCCGAACTGGCGCCCCGCGACGTCGTATCCCGCAGCATCGCCCTCCACCTGGCCAAGCTGGGCGATCCCACCGGCCACGTCTACCTCGACGCCCGGGGTATCGAGCACGCCAAGGGCGCGGGCTTCCTCCTACAGAGGTTCCCCACCCTCACCCGCAAAACCCTCGATGCCGGCATCGACTGGACCCGCGAACTGGTTCCCGTCGCCCCCGCCGCCCACTACTGGATGGGCGGGGTACGCACCGACCTCTCCGCCCGCACCACCGTTCCGGGCCTCTACGCCGCCGGCGAAGTTGCCTGCACCGGAGTCCAAGGGGCAAACCGGCTGGCCAGCAACTCCCTCCTCGAGGGACTCGTCTTCGGCCGCCGCGCTGTTGAATCATTTCTTTCCGGTGCTCCTGCTTGGGGGTCGCCTGAAGACACCCCTCCGCGTGCTGCCTCGGCCGCGGACGGCCTCCCCTTGACGCACGCTTCCGGGGAACCCTTTTCGCGGGAGGCTCTTCGCCGCCTCATGACCTCGCACGCCGGGGTTTTGCGGTCCGGGGAGCTGTTGCTCCAGGCCACGCGGACGCTCGGCCGGTGGGCCGCCGTCGTCTGTCCTCCTGCTGTTGCCGACTCTGCCGATCCTGCTGTGCAGGAGGACCGGAACCTCCTGCTGGCCGCGCAGCTGCTGGTCGACGCTGCCCTCAAACGTGGTGAATCCCTGGGGGCGCATTACCGCAGCGATAAACCCGTCGAAACTGACTACCTGACTTCCCTCCGCCCGAAAGCGAGCCTGCTCCATGACTGAACCCGCCGTGATCGACCAGGCAACGCCCCTGCGCCCCGCGCTGGACCTCACCCTTCCGACGGCCCCCGTCCGGGACATCCTGCAACGGGCCTTCGCCGAGGATGCGCCCTCGGGTGACATCACCTCGCAGGTGCTCATCCCCGCCGGTGCCCGCGCCACCGCCGTCCTCAACGCCCGCGTGCCCGGCGTCATGAGCGGAGCCACGGTCTTCCGCGACGCCATGCAGCTGGTGGACCCGGCCACCATGGTGGAGCTGCTGGTGGCGGACGGGGAAACGTTCGACGCCGGCACGCACCTCGCCCGGGTCAGCGGCACCGCCCGCTCGGTGCTGCTGGCAGAACGCGTGGCGCTCAACCTTGTCCAGCGGATGTCCGCCATCGCCACCAAGACCGCCGAATTTGTCCGGCTCGCCGACGGAACCCGGGCCCGCATCACCGACACGCGCAAGACCACCCCCGGGCTGCGCATCCTTGAACGCTTCGCGGTGCGTTGCGGCGGCGGCTCCAACCACCGCTACAGCCTGTCCGACGCCGTGCTTGCCAAGGACAACCACCTCGCCGTAATGACCGGCGGGGACCCGGCGAAACTCACCGCACTCCTGCTGACCGCCAAGGCACAGCTGGGCCACACCACCCACTTTGAGGTCGAGGTGGACCGCATGGACCAGATCGAACCCGTGCTGGCCGCCGGCGTGGACACCATCATGCTGGACAACTTCACCCTCGAAGAGCTCAGGGCCGGGGTTGCCCTTGTGGCCGGCCGTGCCAGGGTGGAGGCAAGCGGGAACGTGAATACCGGAACGGTCGCGGCCATTGCGGCCACTGGTGTGGATGTCATCTCCGTTGGCGCACTCACCCACTCGGTGGCCGCGCTGGACCTGGGCCTCGACGTCGAACTGGCCGCAGGGTGACGCTGCCGTGATCTTCCTTGACGCCGCCGCCACCACCCCGGTCCGCCGCGAAGTGCTGGACGCCATGTGGCCCTACCTCACGGGCGGATTCGGGAACCCCTCCAGCCACCACACACTGGGCGAGGCGGCGGCCGAGGCTCTCGCGCAGGCTCGGAGGGCCGTGGCGGATGTCCTTGGCTGCCGGCAGGGTGAAGTGGTGTTCACCTCTGGTGGAACCGAAGCGGACAACCTGGCGGTGAAGGGCATCGCCCTGGCCCGGCAGGCGGCAAACCCGCTGCTGGACCGGGTGGTGATCAGCGCCGTCGAACACCCCGCCGTGGAGGAATCCGCCCGGTACCTGGAGCGCTTCCACGGCTTCGCCGTCGACGTGGTCCCGGTGGATCCAACCGGCCGCGTCACGCCCGAAGCACTTGCCGGGGTGCTGCGCCCGGAAACCGCGCTGGTGAGCATCATGTACGCCAACAACGAGGTGGGAACCATCCAGCCCATCGCCGGGCTGGCGGAACTCGCCCGCGCCCAGGGCATCCCGTTCCACACCGACGCCGTCCAGGCCGCCGGCTGGCTGCCGCTCGACACCCGCCCTCTGGGCGTGGATGCGATGAGCATCTCGGGGCACAAGCTGGGTGCACCCAAAGGCTGCGGCCTGCTGTTCGTGCGGAGCCGTACGCGGCTGGAGCCGGTCATCCACGGCGGCGGCCAGGAGCGGGGCCGCCGGTCCGGAACGGAAAACGTTGCCGGCGCGGTGGGGCTCGCCACGGCCCTCACGCTTGCCCGGGACCGCCAGGCGGGGGAGCAGCCAAGGGTTGCCGCGCTGCGGGACCGGTTCATTGCAGCCGTAATGGCAGGCGTGCCGGACGCCGACCTCACCGGGCATCCGTCCGAACGCCTGCCGTCAGTGGCGTCGTTTTGCTTCCCCGGTACCAGCGGAGAGTCGGTGCTCCTCGAGCTGGAACGCCGCGGCGTGGTCTGCTCCAGCGGCTCCGCATGCGCCGCAGGCTCGGACGCGCCGTCGCCCGTCCTCACGGCCATGGGCGTTCCGGCCGAGGTGGCCCAGACGGCGGTCCGCTTCAGTTTCGACGCGGCGGTGACGCGGGAGGACCTCGACGCTGCCGCGGCTGCCGTCCAGGCAGCCGTCGCCGGCGTCAGGACCCTGGGAGCGGGCCGGGGCAGGTAGCCCCCTGTAAACCCTAGCGGTGGCGCGCGCGGCGGAAGATCCAGTGCCGCAGCATGCTGAAGCGCACGGCGGTGGCCAGGAAACCGGAAAGCGTGGTGGCCACCAGTTCGTCACCCACGGTGGCGTCCGGGTTGAACCAGTGCAGCACGCCCAGGCTGCTGCCGGTGATCACCAACGCCACGGCAATCACCACCAGGCCGTTGAGGTGGTCGCGGGTCCGGCGTTGCTGGCCGGCAATCTTGAAGGTCAGCCGCCGGTTCAGGGCCGTGTTCAGCAGCGACGTGAGGACCAGCGCCACGGCGTTGGCCAGCTGGGCGCCCAGCCACGGCCGCAGCAGCGCGTAAAGCCCCAGGGACGCCGCGGTGCAGATGACCCCGACGCCGGAGAAACGCAGCAGCTGCCGGATGACCGGAAAGCGCAGTACACCGCGGTGGTGCCGGGTGGCGGGAAAGCGCCGGGTGGCGGTCTCCGTGTCAGTCTCCGTGGCGGCGGGTGCGGACAGCCCCTCCCTCACGCGGCGTTACCGGGGACGGCCGGCATCAGTACAGCTCGCCCACGGGAATTTCCACTGCCAGCCGGTTTGATGGCCCGGGCAGCGGGCAGGCCCACGCCTCGTTGTAAGCGCAGGAGGGGTTGTAGGCAAAGTTGAAGTCCAGCACAAAGGTGGCGCCGGGACCCGTGCCGCTGACCCCGTGGAACGCGCCCTTGATGGTGTCCAGCAGGTAGCGCCCGGCCCCGTAGGTTCCACCCGGCTGGCCGGCCGTGGCGTCGCGGAACGGAACGAAGATGCCGCCGCCGTAACCATGGATCTTCCACACCCCCAGCTGGCCCATTTCCGGCAGGTCGAACGTGCCCAGCCGGACGAAGTTGACCACGCCGTCGGTTCCCGTGTCCACGCTCATCTCCCGGCCTGCGCCTTCCTTGGTGAGCGGGACGTGAAAGCGGTAGATGGGATCATAGTCGGCAGTCTTGAGACCGGAAAAGCGCGCCTTGTCCGCCGCTGTCAGGGCGGAAGCCGGGTGCGTTGCGAACATCAGGTCCCGCTGGTGGCGCCAGTATGAGTGCGCCTCGGACGGGCTGTCGGCGGAGATCCGCCGGACATTGTCGTAGAGCGCAAACGTCCGCAGCCGCCAGTCGGCAATGTCCAGGGCGGAAATGTCCGCGGGATTCTCTTCGGCTGCGCCGTGCTGCTCTTCCGACATAGCCTCCAGCCTAGTCCCAGGCCGGGGTGGTAGACGTCCGACGGCGACACGCCGGGCCGGGTGCCCGGCCTGCGGCCGGGTGGCGGGCGGGTTGGGAGGAGTCCGGGGACTGGTGTCCGCGATGCAGGAAACACCGCGGGGGGTGGGGAGGAGGGGGCGGGCCCCGTTAGGCTGGGCCTCATGACGGGCGCGCCAGTAAAGACTGTTCTTTCCGGTATCTCACTCGTGGCTGCCGCGGTTCTGCTGGCATCGTGTTCCGGACCGCAGGCGGCCGGCCCCGGATGGACTGCGCAGCCGGACCCCTCGGCACCGGCGGCGTCCGGAACGGCCTCACCGGCCGACGGAGCGGGCGCCGGGGCCACGGCAGCGGCGCCGGCCGGCAGCGCAACAGCATCAGCACCGGCCTCCGGCGAGCCCCAGGCTGTACCTACCGCAACGTCCTGGAAGACGTTCTCCGATCCCGCAAAGACGGTCAGCTTCGATTTGCCGGCGGACTGGATCGCCCAGTCCGTGGCGCCGGAGGAAGGCGTCCTTCCCGGCGGACTCAGGGTTGACGTGAAGAAGCCCGACGGAACCTTCATGGCCGCGCTCCGGACGGGACTGCCGCCGTCGTCCGCCGACTGCCCGGAAAGCGCACAGCGCCCGTACACGGTGATCAGCAGCGTACCGTTCGACCTTGCCGCGCAGGGTGGGGAAGGCACCATCCCGCCACGCATGGTTTACCGGGTGATCCAGGGCTACCGCTACTTCGGTTCCTACGGCATCACCAACCTGGTGGGAGGAACCGACGGGAAGGCGTGCGAGTTGCGCAACGTGGTCCGCGGCCCTGCCGGGCAGGGGGACTACTCGTTTGGGGACCTGGTGGCCCTCAAGGCCTTCGCGCCGGACGAGAAGGTGGCCCCGGCGAAGGCGTTCGACACCTTGGGCCAGGCGGCCCAGTACGTCAACGGGAGCCCTGACTTCGCCAACGTGCAGCGGATGCTAATGTCGCTGAAGGTCAAAAACTAGTCCCGCTGCCCGCGCCCACCAGGCGCCGGTGCGCCGACTTGCCTTCCACCCCCAACACCCCCGGAGATTCATGGAACGCTCTGTTTCCGCACGCCTGGCCTTCAAGACCATCGCCAACACCAAGGTGGCCATGGCCATCGCCGTGGCGAGGAACAGCGGCTACTCATCCTTTGACGAATCCCTGTCCGTGACGGCCGGGGGCGCGGAGGTTCCCCTCACGGAAATTTCGGACCACCACGGGGGCCGGTTCCACTACATGGAGTTCGCCGAGCCCGCCGAAGTCGAGGTGGAATACACGGCCACAGTGACGGGCCGCGCCGTGCCCGAGGAGGCGTGCCTGGCCGACCGCATCCGCTACGTGCGTCCCAGCCGGTATGCCGAGTCGGACCGGCTGCTGCCGACGGCCTACGCGGAATTTGTCGGGGTCCACGGGGCCGACCTGGTGCATGCGGTCCGCGAGTGGGTCAATGGCGAACTGCGGTACATCAGCGGCTCCTCCCGTGGCACGGATGGCGCGGTGGAGACGCTCCTGAGCAGGCGGGGGGTCTGCCGGGACTTCGCGCACCTGGCCATTGCCCTGCTGCGGTCCAAGGACATCCCTGCCCGCCTCGCGGCTGTTTACGCCCCCGGCTTGAATCCCATGGATTTCCACGCCGTGGCGGAAGCCTATGTGGAGGGTGCCTGGCACGTCATCGACCCCACGGGGCTTGCCCCGCGGGAGTCGATGCTGCGCATCACTGCGGGCCGGGATTCGTCGGACACGGCCTTCCTTTCCACGGTGGGCGGCAGCCTGGTGTTGAACCAGCTGCGCGTGACCGCCGTGGTGAACGGGGACCTTCCGGCCGAGGATCCGTCCCGGCTGGTGCAGCTGGGTTAGCGCTTCCCCAGCGAGTTCCGCAGCTTGTCGGTCAGCCGCATGAGTTCCTTCTGCTCAGCGGCCGTCAGGGCGGGCCCCACCAGGGCCGAGATGTCCCGCACATGCTCGCGGCCGATCTCTTTCTGCAGTTCCCGGCCCTCGTCCGTCAGCTTGAGCAGCACGCCGCGGCCGTCCTCCGGTGCCGGCATCCGGGCCACGAGTCCCCGCTTTTCGAGCCGCTCCACCAGCCGGCTGAGGCTGGACTGGCTCAACAGGACGTTGTCGTTGAGCTCGTTGAGCCGCAGCCAGCCGGACGGGCAGCGGGAGAGCGTGAACAGGACGTCGTATTCGTTCACCGCAAGCTTCCGGAACGCCGGTCCGGACTGCAGCTTCCGCATCACAGCCACCTGCGCGCGGAACAGCGATTCCCAGGTTTCCGCCGCAAGCCGCACCGGCGATTCCGATCCTCCGGCAGCCATTACGCCACCGGGGTGGCTTTGCCGGCGTCCTGTGACGCCAGCAGGGCGGCCACGCGTCCTGCGTGGGTGGGCGGCTCCGGAACGTGGGCGGGCTTAAGAGCTGCGTACTCCCTGCGCAGGACCGGCAGCACTTCCTCGCCGAACAGGTCCAGCTGCTCCAGGACGGTCTTCAGGGGCAGACCGGCGTGGTCGATCAGGAACAGCTGGCGCTGGTAGTCACCGAAGTGCTCGCGGAAGGTCAGGGTCTTTTCGATGACTTCCTGCGGGCTGCCCACGGTCAGCGGTGTCTGCGAAGTGAAGTCCTCCAGGGATGGACCGTGGCCGTAGACGGGGGCGTTGTCGAAGTACGGGCGGAATTCCTTCACCGCATCCTGGGAGTTCTTCCGCATGAAGAACTGGCCGCCGAGTCCCACGATCGCCTGGTCCGCCTTGCCGTGGCCGTAGTGCTCATACCGCTCGCGGTAGAGGCCGATCAGCTGCTGGTAGTGCTCCTTGGGCCAGAAGATGTTGTTGGCGAAGAAGCCGTCACCGAAGTAGGCGGCCACCTCGGCGATCTGCGGCGTGCGGATGGAACCGTGCCACACGAAGGGGGCCACGCCGTCGAGCGGGCGGGGAGTGGAGGTGAAGTTCTGCAGCGGGGTGCGGAACTTGCCGGACCAGTTCACGGTGTCCTCGTCCCAGAGCTTGCGCAGGAGGCTGTAGTTTTCGATGGCCAGTTCCACGCCGTCCTGGATGTTCTTGCCGAACCACGGGTAGACCGGCGCGGTGTTGCCGCGGCCCAGGACCAGATCGACGCGGCCGTCGGACAAGTGCTGGAGCATGGCGAAATCCTCGGCGATCTTCACCGGGTCATTGGTGGTGATCAGCGTGGTGGCCGTGGAGAGGATGATGCGTTCGGTCTGGGCTGCGATGTAGGCCAGGGTGGTGGTGGGGGAGGAGGAGAAGAAAGGCCGGTTGTGGTGCTCGCCGAGGGCGTAGACATCCATGCCGATTTCCTCGACCTTTTTGGCGATCGCCACCGAGGCTTTGATGCGCTCGTGTTCGGTGGGGGTGTGGCCCGTGGTGGGGTCCGTGGTGATGTCGCTGACGCTGAATACACCGATCTGCATGACGTGCCTTTCCGTTCCTGGACTTGCTGGCTTGGTTCCAGTGTAGACCAATGTAGATGCATTTGCATATAGTGCCTTCTGTAACACCACGTCCCGTGGATTATTCCCCGCCCTTGCTTAGGGGCCATGCCCTGGAACGCAGCGATGCCCGCACCAGGATCTGGTACGGGCATCGCGGCTACGTTGGGCTTTATCCGGCGCCGGGCGCCGCCCGGCGGCCGCTGACTTTGGGGACCTGGCCAGTGGTCCAGTCCCTGAATTCGGCGTCGATGTCCGAACCGGGCCCGGGTTCCGGGCGGGCCTGCAGGTCACGCAGCAGCGCCTTCTTCTCGCGCCGGCCTTCCACCAGCCGGTAGAGCACCGGAACCAGGATCAGGGTCAGCGCCGTGGAGGACACCAGGCCGCCGATCACCACCACTGCCAGCGGCTGGGAAATGAACCCGCCGCCGCCCGTAAGGCCCAGGGCCATGGGGGTCAGGGCAAAGACCGTGGCAAGTGCCGTCATGAGGATGGGCCGGAGCCGCTGCCGGGCGCCGTTCGTGATGGCGTCCGCCACGTTCATGCCCGGCCGGCCATCGCGTGGCTGCCGGTACTGGTTGATCAGGTCGATCAGCACGATCGCGTTGGTGACCACGATGCCCACGAGCATCAGCATGCCGATGAGCGACGGCAGGCCCAGCGGCACGCCCGTGAGCAGCAGCAGGGCCACCGCACCGGTGGCCGCGAACGGAACCGAGACCAGCAGGATCAGCGGCTGGATGAGCGACTTGAAGGTGGCCACCATGATGACGTACACGATGGCGATGGCTGCCAGCAGGGCCAGGCCCAGCTGCCGGAAGGACTCTGCCTGCTGGGTGGTGGCGCCACCGATGGTGGCGGTGACTCCCGGCGGCAGCTGGACATCGGCCAGGCGCTTTTGGACTTCGGTGTTCACTGCGCCCAGGTTGGAGCCCGACGGCGTGATGGACACCTTGGCGGTGCGCTCACCATTGCTGGCAGTGATGGAGACCGGGACGTCCACCTGCTCCACGGCGGCGATGCTTCCCAGCGTCACCGGCCGGCCGCCCGCCGGAAGCGGGATGTTCCGGACTGCATCGATGCTGGTGAACTTGGTGCCCTGGCCGATCCGGACGGGGAAGTCGTTGGTGTCGATCCGGACCGTGCCGGCCGGGATGGGGCTGATGGTGGAGGCCAGGACGCCGGCCACCTGTTCCTCGTTCAGGCCGGCGGCCGCGGCTTTGGCCCGGTCCACCTTGACCTGCACCACGGGGTTGCTGGCAGCAAGGTTGCTGGCCACTTCGCTGGTGCCGGGGACGCCCGTCATGGCGGCCACCATGGTGTCGCTGGCCGACTGCAGGTCGGCGCTGGTGGCAGCCTTCAGCGTGATGTCGACGGTGGATGAGGTACCGAAGCCGCCCTGCTGGGTGCCTACGGAGATCTTTCCGGCGTCGGGGACCTTCGCAAGCTCCGAGCGCACGGTGTCCTGGAGCCGTTCCTGGTTGGCCTTTTCGTCGGTCACCACCGTGAACGTTGAGTTGGAGGAGCCGGTGGAGGTGAGTGCGGCGAAGCCTGCCTGGGCGTTGCCGGACGTGACCTGGACATCCTTGATGCCGTCGATGCCGCGCAGGACCCCTTCGAGGCGGACGGCGGCGGCACTGGTGTCGGCCAGGCTGGTTCCGGCCGGCAGTACCTGGCGCACGGTCAGGCTGTTTTGCCCGGAATTTCCGAGGAGATTGGTGGCCAGCAGCGGTGTCATGGCACCGGTGGCTCCGAGCACCAGGACAGCCGCCACCAGGGTGATGACGGGGTGCTTCTGCGTGGACCGGAGGATGGGAAGGTAGCCGCGCTGCAGCCGGCTGCGCTGCTCGGCGTCGTGGGCCCTTGCCTTGGCCTCGCCGGCAATGCGCCGCGCCTCGGGGGATCCTGCGGCCGCGCCGGCGGGGCCGCCCTTGGGGTTCTTCAGGAACCAGTAGGCCAGCACCGGAACGATGGTCAGGGATACCAGCAGCGACGCCAGCAGGGCCATGGTGACTGTCAGGGCGAACGGCCGGAACAGTTCACCGGCCAGTTCACCGACAAACGCGATGGGCAGGAACACCGCCACCGTGGTCAGGGTTGAGGCGGTGATGGCGCCGGCCACCTCCCTGATGGCGGTGAGGATCGCCGTCGACTTTTCCTCGCCGTAGCTCAGGTGCCGCTTGATGTTCTCGATCACCACGATCGAGTCGTCCACCACCCGCCCGATCGCGATGGTGAGGGCGCCCAGCGTCAGGATGTTCAGCGAGTAGCCGGTGGCTGACAGGCCAATGAACGTGATCAGCAGGGACAGCGGAATGGAGACGGCCGTGACCAGCGTGGACCGGGCGGACATCAGGAAGAGCAGGATGATGGCGACGGCGAATCCCAGCCCCAGCAGGCCTTCCGTGGTGAGGTCCTTGATGGACTTTTCGATGAACGGCGCCTGGTCAAAGACGGGGGTGAACTTGGCGTTCGAGCCCAGCTCCGCCTCGAGTTCATTCAAGGAGTCCCGCACCGCGTGGGAGATCGCCACCGTGTCACCCTCGGGTTTCTTGGTCACGGAGACCGCCAGCGTCTCGGCGCCGTTGGTGCGCGTGATGGAGGTGCGCTCGTCGTCCTTGAGGGAAACATCGGCTACCGAGCCGATGGTCGCCGCGTTCTTGGCGCCGGACAGTGGCAGGGCCTTGATGGCATCGAGGGAATCGACGGGGCTGCCGATCTGCAGCGAGAGGGTCTTGCCCTGGTCCTCAAGTGTTCCGGCAGGGATCAGCGCGCCGTTGTTGGACAGGGCGTCGCGGATGGCGGTAACGCCTGCCCCTGCCGCTGCCATGGCCTCGGTGCGGGGGAGGATCTCGATGTGCTGGGAGGCGCCGCCCGTGACGTCGGCGCTGCGGACGCCGTCGATCTTCTGCAGCCGGGGCACGCTGAGGCGCTGGAGGTCCGCGTTCAGTTCACTGAGTGGCTTGTCCGAGGAGACGGCGAGGAAAACAATGGGGAAGTCGCTGATGCTTCCGGCGATGGCCTGTGGCTGGACATCGCTGGGCAGCGTCCGCTTGGCGTTGGAAATGGCCCGGTCGATCTGGTTCCGGGCCCGGTCCAGGTTGGATCCGTAGGTGAACACCATGGTGATCTGGGAGACGCCGGTCCGCGACGTGGAGGAGGTGGATTCCAGCCCCTCCACGCCGTTCAGCGCCTTTTCCAGCGGACCGCTGACCTGCTTGTCAACCACTTCGGGCGATGCACCCAGCATGGAGCTGAGCACTGTGATCTGCGGGAACTCAATGGAAGGAATGAGCTCCTGCTTCAGCGACGACATGGTGATCACGCCGAAGACCGAGGCGAAGACGGTGATCAGCGCGATCAGGGCCCGGTTCGCCAGGGAAAGGTGCGCCAACCGGAACATGGGTGTCTCCTGGGGGGTCTAAGTGACTGGTACAAGCCCTGGGGGTGCCAGCCGCTGGCCCCGGCAGGGTCAGTGGCTGGCGGAAACACTCTCCAGCTGAAGGGACGCGGCCGTGGCCCGCTCCAGCTCCGCGGCGAGGTCAGGATTCTCATCCAGCTTCACCCCGTAGCCGGGCATCATGTCCTTGAGCTTGGACTGCCAGCCCTTGAAGTTCTTGGGGAACGTCTTCTGAAGCAGCTCGATCATGATGGGGACAGCGGTCGACGCCCCCGGCGAAGCGCCCAGGAGCGCACCGATGGAGCCGTCACGGCCGGCGATCACTTCAGTACCGAACTGGAGGATGCCGCCCTTTTGCGGGTCTTTCTTGATGATCTGTACACGCTGGCCGGCGGTGATGAGTTCCCAGTCCCCGCCCTTTGCCTCGGGGTAGTACTCGCGCAGCGCCTCCACCTTCTGGTCGTGGCGCTTGACCACTTCCTTGACCAGGTAGGCCGTGAGGTCCATGTTGTCCTTCGCCACGGCCAGCATCGGGATGATGTTGCCGGGGCGGATGGACAGGGGCAGGTCCAGGTAGGAGCCGTTCTTCAGGAAGTTGGTGGAGAAGCCTGCGTACGGGCCGAACAGGAGCGAACGCTTCCCGTTGACGTAGCGGGTGTCCAGGTGCGGAACGGACATCGGCGGCGCGCCCACGGAGGCCTGGCCGTAGACCTTGGCGCTGTGCTGGGCGGCGATGGTCTCGTCCGTGCAGCGGAAGAACTGGCCGGAGACCGGGAATCCGCCATAGCCTTTGCTTTCCGGGATGCCGGAGGCCTGCAGCAGGTGCAGGGCACCGCCGCCGGCGCCGACGAAGACGAACTTGGCGTGGATCTTGCCGTGTTCCCCGGACTTGGGGTACTTCAGCGTCAGGTCCCAGCCGCCGTCGGAGGCGCGGGAGATCCCGGTGACGTCGTGGCCGTAATTGATTTCGACGCCGTTGTTCCCCAGGTAGGTGGTCAGCTCCCGGGTGAGTGCGCCGAAGTCCACATCGGTGCCCTCGGCGGCCCGGGTGGCGGCAATACGCTGCTGGGGGTCGCGGCCCTTGACGATCAGAGGCGCCCACTTGGCGATCTGGGCGTGGTCCTCGGAGTACTCCATGCTCCGGAACAGGGGGTGCGGCTTCAGCGCCTCGTACCGGGTCTTCAGGAACCTGGTGTGGTCTTCGCCGATCACGAAGCTCATGTGCGGGACGGTGTTGATGAAGCCCTTGGGGGAACCGATGAGGTTGTTGTCCACCAGGTGGGACCAGAACTGGCGTGAGAGCTGGAACTGTTCGTTGATGAGCAGTGCCTTGGCGGGGCTGACCGAGCCGTCTTTGGCTGCGGGCGAGTAGTTGAGTTCGCAGAGGGCGGCGTGGCCCGTTCCTGCGTTGTTCCAGGGGTCCGAGCTTTCGAGGCCAGGCTGGTCCAGCCGTTCGAACAGGGAGATGGTCCAGTCCGGCTCCAGCTGCTTGAGGAATGCCCCCAGCGTGGCGCTCATGATGCCGCCGCCTATCAGGACAACGTCGGCGTGTGGGGTCTTGGAAATGAAGGTCACGATCAGTCTCCGATTGCAGCGGCTCTGGCTGTCACAGAATATCCCCGCGCAGCCCGCATACTGAAATTGGCCGGGGCCGTCAAGGCTTTAGCTGGACCTTCGTGAAAACTTCGTTTAAGACCGGGGAAGCCGGGTAGCTGAGTACTCGGTCTGACAAGGCAAGTGCGGAGATGGGGAAGGCGATGGGAACCGCCGGCACCGTCGCGGCGATCTGGGCGTTGATGGTGTGATAAAGCTCATCCCGCTCTTTCCCGTCAGGGAGCCCCCGCGCGCGGTTGATCTTCGAAAAGACCTGTGGATCCTGGTACCCGAACTCGCCGTTTTTCTCCCCGAAGAGGGGGCCCACAAAGTTGTCGGCGTCGGAGTAGGAGCCGTTCCAGCCAAGGATGTGGAGGGCATGGTCGCCGGCCGACTGCACCTTCTGCAGGTAGCCGTCGGACCAGTCAACCGGCACGGGCCGGATGTTGAAGCCGACGGCGGTGAGCTGGCGGCTGAGCTCGGCATAGACCTTTTCGGGGGTGGGCAGGTATGGCCGGGTGACGTTCATGGGGTAGTAGAACTTCAGTTCCTCGCCGGCGTAGCCGCCCTCCTTCAGGTAGTCCTTGGCCTTGGCGGGATCGTGTCCGAGTTCCGGCGCGTCATTGTTGAAGCCGCTGATCTTGGGCGGGACAAACTGCGTGGCCTTGGCGGTGTTGTCGATGAAGAACTTCCGGATCAACGTTTCCTTGTCGATGGCAAGCTCCACCGCCTGCCGGATCTTCTGGTTCTGGAGTACGGGGATGTCCTGGTTCATGCCCACGTACATCACGGAGAACGGGTCGCGCTGCACGATCTGCTTGCCGCGCTTGACCAGCTGGTCGAAATTTCCCACGGTGACGGCGTCATAGCCATCGATCGTGCCGTCCAGCAGTGCCTGGAGGCGGGTCTGGGGGTGGTTGTAGGCCAGGAAGTTGATGGTGGCGATCTGCCCGCGGTCCCCCCAGTAGGTTTTGTTGCTGGCGAGGGTGACGTTGTCGGTGCCCCAGGCGGCAAGGGTGAAGGGCCCGGTGCCGACCGGTTTGGTGGCGAACGCCGACATGGCCTGGCCGCCCCGGTTCTGGTCCAGGACGTCCGCTTTGCCCGAGGCCAGGGCGGCCGGGGATGCGATCGCGAAGGCCGGGAGGGTCAGTGCCTGGAGGAACGCAGTGAATCGCTGGGTGAGGTCGATCTGTACCGTGTCAGGTGCCAACGCGGTGCAGCTCTTGAAAATCGAAAGCCCGGGCTCGTCGGAGTGGGCCTTGAACACGCCCTTGAAGGAGCTGCCGGGAGCCTGCTTCCGCAGCTCGGCAGGGAAAGCAAACCAGCGGTTGAAGTTGGCGCAGACGGCGTCGGCGTTGAACGGGGTGCCGTCCTGGAAGGTGACCCCGGTGCGGAGCTTGAAAGTGTAGGTCCGGCCCTCGTTGGACTCGTTCCATTCGGTTGCCAGCAGCGGGGTGGGTTTGCCGGTGGTCTGGTCCACACCCACCAGGCATTCGAGGATCTGGCGGGTGATGCGCTGGGATTCCACGTCGTTGGACAGGGCCGGGTCCAGGCCCAGGGGCTGGGCCGCGGTGCCGAAATTGAAGGTGGCTTGGGGGTCGGCCGGAGGGGAACTGGGGGTGCCGGACGTGGGGGAGGGGGACGGCATGCCTGTGCACGACGTCACGCCCAGCGCCATGAGGACGGCGCCGGCCTTGATGACCGTCCGCCGCGATGTACTGCTGGGCACTCGTTTATCACCTCTGGATGCTGCCGGCTCCGCCGCTTGCGGGCCGGGACCAGTCTAGAGGACGGTGCTTGCGGCCGGCCCCAGGCTGGCACATGACGCGCCAGGGCCGGGGGGCGCCGGGGTCCCGCCGGCCCCGCCCCCGGGGGGGGCCGGCGCCGCCCGGGCCGGGTCGGCGGGCCGCCCGGCGCCCCCGGCCCTGTGTTGGGGGGGCGGGGAGAGGGCTTACTTGGGCATGAGGACCGAGTCGATCAGGTAGACCGTTGCGTTCTTGGTCTTGACGCCGCCGCAGACCACGTTGGCGTTGTCCACCTTGAGGTTGTCGCCGCTGCCGGTCACCGTGACGGAGCCGCCCTCAACCGTGGCGTGCGTGCCGGCGATCTTGTCCGGGGTGATCTGGCCGGGGACTACGTGGTAGGTGAGGATCTTGCTCAGCAGCGCATCGTCTGTCTTCAGCGTTTCGATGGTGGCGGGGTCGATCTTCTTGAAGGCGTCGTCCACCGGTGCGAACACGGTGAACTCGCCGCCGTTGAGCGTGTCCACCAGGTCAACCTTGGGGTTCAGCTTGCCGGAAACTGCTGCGGTAAGCGTGGTCAGGATGGGGTTGTTGGAGGCTGCGACCGCGACCGGATCGAGGGCCATGCCCTCCACCGAGCCTGCGCCGGTGGGGACCTGCTGGGCGTAGGCGGCGCAGCCGGGGCCAACCAGGTTGGCGGCGGGGTCCATGCTTCCTGCTGAGGAGCTTGCGGACGGGGACGCCATGCTGGAGCTGGACGGGGACGCCATGCTCGAGCTGGGGGCGGATGACATCGGCGCCGACGACGCCGAGGAACCGGAAGTGCTGCCGGAACCGCCGCATGCCGTGAGGCTGAGCAGAGCGGCCGCTGCAACGCCTGCGACGGTGAAAGTGGTGCGCTTGAAGGTCTGCATTTGGGTTCTCCTTGGATCGTTTGCCTGCCGCCATCGGACTGTGTGTTCGTGGCGTGCAGCCTGCCTTGGGGTGGGCACCTGCCCTTGGCTGGTGTCTCAATGGCTATTCGCCGGGTGGGCGGCGGCGGATGGGTGGATCTTCGGAGTTTTTCTATTCGGGGCAGAAACTGGCGGTGGAACGGCCGGCGTGTTAACGCAGGAATCCCCCGGCCGGGGGCCGGGGGATTCAGTGTGCGCAAGGGGGGACTTGAACCCCCACGCCCGAAGGCACAGGAACCTAAATCCTGCGTGTCTGCCAATTTCACCACTCGCGCTCGGCGTCCTGCCGTGAACACCCGGACAGGATGTTCGACGACGGATGCCAGTGTCCATTGTAGCGGGGTCTGCGGCCACGCCCGGGCCGGGCACCGGCTTCGGCGGCGGGGGCAGGCGCGGAACAGATCAGGCGTCCAGGTTGAGGTCCCTGCGCAGTTTGGCCACGTGGCCGGTGGCCCGGACGTTGTACTGGGCCAGTGCCACCTTGCCGTCCGGGTCCACCACGATGGTGGACCGGATCAGGCCCTCATACGTCTTGCCGTAGTTTTTCTTTTCACCCCAGGCGCCGTAGGCCCCGGCCACGGCGTGGTCGGCGTCCGAAAGCAGCGGGAACGTCAAGGACTCCTTGTCCGCGAATTTTGCCAGTTTGTCGACGGGGTCGGGGGAGATCCCCAGGACGTCATAGCCGGCAGCCTGCAGGGAGGCAAGGCTGTCCCGGAAGTCGCACGCCTCCTTGGTGCAGCCGGGAGTGGAGGCTGCCGGGTAGAAGTAGACGATGGTGGAGCGGCCGGGCCGGGGGGCCAGGCTGACGTCCTTGCCGGTGGAATCCTGCAGGGTGAAAGCCGGTGCCTTGTCGCCGGTAACGAGTCTTTCAGCCATTGTTTTTCTCCTTGTTGCGGGCGGGACACAACAGCCTAGTAAGCAGGTGGAACGAGTGCTAATCGGCATTTGGCTATACTTGCTGCTATGCCTGATATGGATCACTGGCCCACAGGGCGCCTTCTGTCCACTGCTGCGCGACTCGTTGAGCACTCCTGGAACGAAAAACTCGGCGCCATCGGCCTCACCCATGCCGGTGTTATCGCCATCGAGGTCCTTGCCGCGCAAGGACCTATGACCCAGGCCCAGCTTGCCCAGTACGTCCGCGTACAGGCCCAGACCATGGGCAAGACCCTCAGCCGCCTTGAGTCCCACGGCCACATTGCCCGGGTGCGCAGCACCTCGGACCGCAGGAGCCACGTGGTGTCGCTGACCGAGCAGGGCAAGGAAGCCGTTGCCCAGGCCGTGGAGATGGAGCGCTCGGTCCTGGCATCGGCCTCGATCGACCCTGAGTTGCTCCGCCAGGAACTCAAAGCTGTGGTCCGGGAACTGGCCAGCCAGTTCTCCACGACGCCCAGCAACGCCGGAGCCCTCATGGACAACATCGCAAAATAGCCGTTGGTGCTGAAGGCAGCAAAAGCAAAGCGCGGCCCTGGTTTGGAAAAACCAGGGCCGCGCTTTTTTGTGTCCGGCCGCCGCCCGCCGTCGGCCTTTTGTGCCCGGCCATCATCGATTGCTGCGTACTTGTCGTTTTGAGTCGTGAAAACGACATGTACTCAGCAATGGATGACGTGGGCCGGCAAAACAAAACAGCCCCCGGTCTGTGTTTCCACAAACCGGAGGCTGTTTTCCCAGTGGTGCACCCCCCGGGACTTGAACCCGGAACCCATTGATTAAGAGTCAATTGCTCTGCCAATTGAGCTAGAGGTGCATCTTCTTTGCTTCCATCCCCGGGCTTTTTCTTTCCCGTTGATCTCCGCAACGACATGAAACTCTACACGAACTTTTGGTGCAAGTGAAATCGGCCCTCCTGTGGGTTCCTGAATCACTGTGAGAGTCGCAAAACCAGCGCAAAATCAGGGTTTTTGCCGTTTGTGAGCAGCCACAACCTGCCATCGGGTGCCCGGATGACGTCCCGGATCCGGCCGTACTGACCTGTGAAATAGGCCACAGGTTGTCCGGCTTCCGTGCCCTTGAGCGGCACCGCCCAGAGCCGTTCGCCCCGGAGTGCACCCAGGTAGGCGATACCCCCGGAAATCTCCAGCCCGCTGGGGGAGGACTCGCGGGTGGAGGGCCAAACGACTTTTGCGTCCTCAAAGCCGGCACGGTGCGGTGTGCCGGTGACTTCTGGCCAGCCGTAATTGGCGCCGGGGAGGATCAGGTTCAGCTCATCGTCCACATCCGGTCCGAACTCGCTGGCCCACAGCCTGCCTGCTTGGTCCCACGCCAGGCCTTGGACGTTCCGGTGGCCAAGGCTGTAGACGGCGTTCCCGAACGGGTTGCCGGGCGCGGGGGCGCCGTCCGGGGTGAGCCGGAGGATCTTCCCACCCAGGGCGGCGGGGTCCTGGGCCTGCTCGCGGCGCTGGGCGTCGCCGGTGCCCACATACAGGAACCCGTCCGGGCCGAACCGGATCCTGCCTCCGTTGTGGGTGCCGGCTTTGGGTATTCCCGCAAAGACGGTCTGCGGCCGGCCCAGCGTCAGTGAACCATCAGCGCTCCGCTCGACGGTAAGCCGGACCACCCGGTTGTCCTCCCTGGTGGTCGTGTAGGCATAAAGGAAGCGGTCAGCCTCAAAATGCGGGGAAAGCGCCAGGCCCAGCAGGCCCCCCTCTCCTGCGGGCACCACGTCGGGCACTTTCCCGATGGTTGTGGCGGTGCCGTCCCGAACGGCCTTCAGCAGTGCGGTCCCGCGCTCGGAAATGACGGCGGTGCCCTCCGGAAGGAATACCGCTGCCCAGGGCGTGTCCAACTGCAGCTCCAACCGGTCCTGCACGGCGGGTGCGGCGGGGACGGGGGCTGTTCCGGCGGATTCCGTGGCCGGGGGAGCGGGGCTGGCGACGGCGGCTCCCGGCGGGGTGTCCGCGCCGGCAGGGTTCGTGCCTGGTGCAGGCGGCCCTGGCGTGCCCGTGCAGGCTGCCAGCACCAGGAACAGGGCCAGGCAAGGAAGGCCCGCCGCAATGCGGCGGGCCTTCCTCCTTCTAGAGCCGTCTGCGCCGTGGAGCGCGGAAGCCTGCGGCCTCCGCATGCGCGGCAGATTCGAACCAGACTTCCGCCCGGGTCTGCTCATAGTCCGGATGTCCTTCTTCGTAGTAGACCATTGCGGCGGCATCGCCCTTGACCGTGTAGTCCGCCGGTCCGCTGCCGTCAGGGCCCGGCGCAGCCGAGCCTGCGCCGTAGGGCTCGTCGGCTGCAAGGTGTCCGGCAGGCTCGGCGGCAGTGGTGCCATGCTCCGGGGCGGATCCTTGCGCGAATCCCTGAACGGCGTCCTGTCCCTGGCCGGACGGCTGGTGGTGGTCCGCGCCGTTTTCCACCAGTGCGGAGGACTGGGCGCGCTCCAGCGTTTCGGCATCGCCGGCGTCGCCAAGGCTGCCGCCGGAGACCGGCGCGGGCTCGTGCTGGTCTGCTGCCCGGTAGCTGTCCGCCACGTGCTGGGGCGCCCGGCCAATGGGCTGTCCGCCGGCTGCCGTGCCGGCGTCGTCCACGCCCTCCACTGCAGCTGTTTCGGCGCCGGGAAGCGTGGGGGCGTGGGGGGCTGTGTATTCGTCGTGGTGGACGGGGCGGGACGCTGCGGGGGCTGCCTGTCCGGACGGTGCGTCCGTACTGGTCCCGGGGTGGGGCGCGACCTCTTGGGCGGCCGCGGCCCCACCGGCAACGGAGGAGCCGGACCGGGACCCGGAGCCGGCCTCGGACCACTGGGTTTCCCATTCGGCCTGTTCTGCGTTTTGGTCTGCCTCCAGATCATGTGACCGTTGTTCGTCGTGTCCAGTGGCCTTGGCGGCCATGGCGGACGAGTCGGCCGGCTCTTCGGCCGTGGCGGGCGCTGCCGGTTCTGCGGCTTTTCCGAATCCGGCAGCTGTTGGAATGCCGGTGGTCCCCGCAGCCGCGGCCGACGCGGCGGCGCTGCCCCCTTCGAGGGCTCCATCGGCACGGGGCCGATCAGTCGTCGCGCCGGCTGATGATCCCCCCGGCGCGTTGGCGGACTTGTTGCGGTTGACCAGCCACCAAATAATGACGGCGATGACGGCTATGACGATGATCCAGAAAATAATGTCCATGGCAGGCCCTTCTTTACAGGTGGCGGGTGTCCTGTCCCCGACGCTACGTCGGGTCACCACTGCTGTCCAGACATGCCGCGGCACGCCGGACAGGACCTGGTGAAAGCACGGGCCGGTGCGCTGAAGTGAGATGCCACGTCGTCCGCGTCTCACACTATGAGATCCCCGTCCATTGGTTGGCCCAGCAACTTTCGGGATTTTCCCCGGATCCGGCCGCCGGAGGTCGTTCAGGCAGCATCCGAGCCCTAGACTTTCCCTCATGAGCGACGCCCAGACCACAACCGGAAACAAGCCGGACATCAAGCCCCGCAGCCGCGTCGTCACCGACGGCATCCACGCGGCCCCCGCCCGCGGCATGTTCCGGGCCGTCGGCATGGGCGATGACGACTTCGCCAAGCCCCAGGTGGGCGTGGCAAGTTCCTGGAACGAAATCACCCCCTGCAACCTTTCGCTGAACCGGCTGGCGCAGGGCGCCAAGGAAGGCGTCCACGCGGGCGGCGGTTTCCCCATGCAGTTCGGCACCATCTCGGTGTCCGACGGCATCTCCATGGGCCACGAAGGCATGCACTTCTCATTGGTCTCCCGCGAGGTCATCGCCGACTCCGTGGAGACCGTCATGCAGGCCGAGCGGATTGATGGCTCCGTCCTGCTGGCCGGCTGCGACAAATCCCTGCCGGGCATGCTTATGGCCGCCGCCCGGCTGGACCTTGCCAGCGTCTTCCTCTACGCGGGGTCCATCATGCCCGGCTGGGTCAAGCTCGAGGACGGCTCCGAAAAGGAAGTCACCCTCATTGATGCTTTCGAAGCGGTGGGCGCCTGCGCTGCCGGCAAGATGAGCATGGAGGACCTCACCCGCATTGAAAAGGCCATCTGCCCGGGTGAAGGTGCCTGCGGCGGCATGTACACGGCCAACACCATGGCCTGCATCGGCGAGGCCCTGGGCATGTCACTCCCCGGATCCGCCGCACCGCCCTCGGCAGACCGCCGTCGTGATGAGTTCGCGCGCAAGTCCGGCGAAGCGGTGGTGAACCTGCTGCGCCTGGGCATCACGGCCCGCGACATCATGACCAGGGAGGCGTTCGAGAACGCCATCGCCGTCACCATGGCCTTCGGCGGCTCCACCAACGCCGTCCTGCACCTGCTGGCGATTGCCCGCGAGGCAGAGGTGGAACTCACCCTGGACGACTTCAACCGCATCGGCGACAGGATCCCGCACCTGGGTGACCTTAAGCCGTTCGGCCGCTACGTCATGACCGACGTCGACAGGATCGGCGGCGTGCCGGTCATCATGAAGGCACTGCTCGACGCCGGCCTGTTGCACGGCGACTGCCTCACCGTCACGGGCAAGACCGTCGCGGAGAACCTTGCGGCGATCAATCCGCCGGACGTTGACGGCAAGATCCTGCGCGCCCTGGACAACCCGATCCACAAGACCGGCGGCATCACCATCCTGCACGGCTCGATGGCCCCGGAAGGCGCCGTCGTGAAGAGTGCCGGCTTCGACGCCGACGTCTTCGAGGGCACCGCCCGCGTTTTCGAGCGGGAGCAGGGCGCCCTGGACGCCCTGGACAAGGGGGAGATCAAGGCCGGCGACGTCGTCGTCATCCGCTATGAAGGTCCCAAGGGCGGACCGGGCATGCGCGAAATGCTCGCCATAACCGGCGCCATCAAGGGCGCGGGACTCGGCAAGGATGTCCTGCTCCTCACCGACGGCCGCTTCTCCGGCGGCACCACCGGCCTGTGCATCGGCCACGTGGCACCGGAAGCGGTCGACGGCGGCCCCATCGCCTTCGTGAAGGACGGCGACCGGATCCGGGTGGACATCGCCGCGCGCACCTTCGACCTGCTGGTGGACGGGGCGGAACTTGAGGCCCGCAAGGTGGGCTGGGAGCCGCTCCCGGCCCGGTATACCAAGGGCGTGCTCGCCAAGTACGCCAAGCTGGTCCACAGCGCCAGCCAAGGCGCCTGGACCGGCTGATCCGGCGGGATAGGATCAAAGGGTGGACAGCGTCGTCCACATGTTGAGATAGGGTTGTTGCTCGTTGACACCCATCTCACCAAGAGGGAAAACTGAACGCATGACTTTCGTTACCGGCATCGTCGTCGTCCTTACCAAGCGCGTGGCACATTAGCCCCTGGTAACAAACAGTCACGCGCAAACCCCTCACCAAGCCGCCAGGCCGAGGGGTTTTTTTATTCCCACCGTTCCAAACCAGTTCCAAAACCAGAGAAGATCCACAAGGAAGAGTCCGATGAGCAAAGGATCGCCCATCAGCCCCTCGCTGATGGCCACCAAGTCCGCTGGAGCCCCCAAGGCTCCGGAACGCGCCGACCGGACGGCTGACCATGCCGCCGTCGTCGCCGACCTTGCTGCCGTCTCTCCTGTCCTTGGGCCGAACAACGTCGTACCCCCGACGGTGATGACCGGCTCGCAAGCAATCGTCCGCTCGCTCGAAGAACTCGGCGTCGACGACATTTTCGGTTTGCCTGGTGGCGCGATCCTGCCCACCTACGACCCCCTGATGGCCTCCACCATGAACCACGTGCTGGTCCGTCACGAACAGGGAGCCGGCCACGCCGCGCAAGGCTACGCCATGGTCACCGGGCGGGTGGGCGTTTGCATCGCCACCTCGGGCCCCGGCGCCACCAACCTCGTTACCGCCATCATGGATGCCCACATGGACTCCGTGCCCCTGGTGGCCATCACCGGCCAGGTATCCAGCGGCGTGATCGGCACCGACGCGTTCCAGGAAGCCGACATCGTGGGTATCACGATGCCCATCACCAAGCACTCCTTCCTGGTGACCGACCCCAACGACATCCCGCACGTCATGGCAGAGGCCTTCCACCTGGCCTCGACCGGCCGCCCCGGCCCCGTGCTGGTGGACGTTGCCAAGGATGCCCAGGTGGGCCAGATGACCTTCTCCTGGCCGCCGAAAATCGACCTGCCGGGCTACCGTCCGGTGACCCGCGGGCACAACAAGCAGGTCCGCGAAGCGGCCAAACTCATTGCCGCGTCCACCAAGCCTGTGCTGTACGTGGGCGGCGGCGTGGTCAAGGCACATGCCTCAGCCGAGCTGCTCGCCCTCGCCGAAGCCACCGGCGCGCCGGTGGTGACCACCCTGATGGCCAAGGGCGCGTTCCCGGACTCCCACCCGCAGCACGTCGGCATGCCCGGCATGCACGGCAGCGTCTCCGCCGTCACGGCCCTGCAGCAGTCAGACCTGCTGATCACGCTCGGTGCCCGCTTCGATGACCGCGTCACCGGCGTGCTGAAGACCTTCGCGCCCAACGCCAAGGTCATCCACGCCGACATCGATCCTGCCGAAATCTCGAAGAACCGCACCGCTGACGTGCCCATCGTCGGGTCGGTCAAGGAGATCATCCCGGAACTGACCGAGGCCGTGCGCAGCCAAATCGATGCTTCCGGGACCCCTGACCTCACCACCTGGTGGGCCTTCCTGAACAACCTCAAGGAAACCTACCCGCTGGGCTGGACGGAACCGGACGACGGCCTGATCGCACCGCAGAAGGTCATCAAGCGCATCGGCGAGCTGACCGGCCCCGAGGGCGTGTATGTGGCAGGCGTGGGCCAGCACCAGATGTGGGCCGCCCAGTTCATCAAGTACGAGCGCCCGCACGCCTGGCTGAACTCGGGTGGCGCCGGCACCATGGGATACGCCGTACCGGCAGCCATGGGCGCCAAGGTGGGCAACCCGGACCGCGTGGTCTGGGCCATCGACGGCGACGGCTGCTTCCAGATGACCAACCAGGAACTGGCCACCTGCGCCATCAACAAGATCCCCATCAAGGTAGCTGTCATCAACAACTCCTCGCTGGGCATGGTGCGGCAGTGGCAGACCCTCTTCTACGAGGGCCGCTACTCCAACACGGACCTCAACACCGGCCATGACACGGTCCGCATTCCGGACTTCGTCAAGCTGGGGGAGGCCTACGGCTGCGCGTCGTTCCGTGTTGAACGCGAAGAAGACATCGATGCCACCATCCAGAAGGCCCTCGAAATCAACGACCGCCCCGTGGTCATCGACTTCGTGGTGAGCCCCAACTCCATGGTGTGGCCAATGGTGCCCGCCGGCGTGAGCAACGACCAGATCCAGGTTGCCCGCAACATGACCCCGGAATGGGAAGAGGAAGACTGAGCATGAGCCGCCACACACTTTCCGTCCTGGTTGAGGACAAGCCCGGCGTCCTGACCCGCGTGGCCAGCCTCTTCGCCCGCCGCGCCTTCAACATCAACTCCCTGGCCGTGGGCCCCACCGAAGTGCCGGGCGTGTCCCGCATGACGGTGGTGGTCGACGCCGACGGCGACCTCATCGAGCAGGTCACCAAGCAGCTCAACAAACTGGTCAACGTCATCAAGATCGTTGAGCTGACCCCAGAATCTTCCGTACAGCGCGACCACATCCTGGTCAAGGTACGTGCGGATGCCGCAACACGTCTGCAGGTAACCCAGGCCGCAGACCTGTTCCGCGCCTCAGTGGTCGACGTCTCCACCGACTCCGTCGTCATTGAAGCCACCGGCCACCCCGAAAAGCTCACAGCCCTGCTCTCAGTGCTGGAGCCCTTCGGCATCCGCGAAATTGTGCAGTCCGGCACCCTGGCCGTTGGACGGGGATCCCGCTCCATGAGTGACCGGGCGCTCCGCTCCGCCTAGGCATTTGCGTCCAGGCGGGACCACGCGCCCGTAACCGCAGCACCGCAAGACCACTATCTACAACCACTCAAGAGGAGTTACGCAAGTGACTGAAATGTTCTACGACGACGACGCCGACCTGTCGATTATCCAGGGCCGCAAGGTTGCCATCGTTGGCTACGGTTCCCAGGGCCACGCCCACGCGCTGAACCTGCGCGATTCCGGCGTCGAGGTCGTCATCGCACTGAAGGACGGCTCCAAGTCCACCGCCAAGGCCGAGGACGCCGGCTTCACGGTCAAGAACGTTGCCGACGCCGCCGAATGGGCCGACGTCATCATGATCCTCGCGCCGGACCAGCACCAGCGCGCCATCTACAACGACTCCATCAAGGACAAGCTGACCGCCGGCAAGGCCCTGGCCTTCGCCCACGGCTTCAACATCCGCTTCGGCTACATCAAGGCGCCGGAAGGCGTTGACGTCATCCTGGTTGCCCCGAAGGCTCCGGGCCACACCGTGCGCCGCGAGTTCGAAGCCGGCCGCGGCATCCCTGACATCATCGCCGTCGAACAGGACGCATCGGGCAACGCCTGGGAGCTGGCCAAGTCCTACGCCAAGGCCATCGGCGGCACCCGCGCCGGCGTCATCAAGACCACCTTCACCGAAGAGACCGAAACTGACCTCTTCGGCGAGCAGGCCGTGCTGTGCGGCGGCGTTTCCCAGCTGGTCCAGTACGGTTTCGAGACCCTGACCGAGGCCGGCTACCAGCCGCAGATCGCCTACTTCGAGGTGCTGCACGAGCTCAAGCTGATCGTTGACCTCATGTGGGAGGGCGGCATCGCCAAGCAGCGCTGGAGCGTCTCCGACACTGCAGAGTACGGCGACTACGTCTCCGGCCCGCGCGTCATCACCCCCGAGGTGAAGGAAAACATGAAGGCCGTCCTGGCCGACATCCAGTCCGGTGCATTCGCCAAGCGCTTCATCGAAGACCAGGACAACGGCGCCGTCGAGTTCAAGGAACTGCGCGCCAAGGCTGAGCAGCACCCCATCGAGGCCGTTGGCCGCGAACTGCGCTCCCTGTTCTCCTGGCAGCAGCAGGACGTGGACTACGTGGAAGGCTCCGCAGCCCGCTAAGGCTGCCAGCGCAACCGCATAGACCCCAATGGTGAGGCCGGGTTCACACTTAACAATGTGAGCCCGGCCTTTCTGTCGGCCTAGACTTGTTTCCATCCCCAGGACTGCAACGCAGAGGATCAGCCGTGTCAAAACCCGTAGTACTGCTCGCCGAAGAACTTTCCCCCGCCACCGTCGAGGCCCTTGGCCCGGACTTTGAAATCCGACAGACCGACGGCGCCGACCGTTCCCAGCTGCTCTCGGCGATCAGCGACGTGGATGCCATCCTGGTCCGCTCCGCCACCCAGGTGGACGCCGAAGCGATCGCCGCGGCCAAGAACCTGAAGGTCATCGCCCGCGCGGGCGTGGGCCTGGACAACGTGGACATCAAGGCCGCCACCCAGGCCGGCGTGATGGTGGTCAACGCCCCCACGTCCAACATCGTGTCCGCCGCGGAACTCACCGTGGGCCACATCCTTAGCTTGGCCCGCCACATCCCGCAGGCCAGCGCCGCCCTCAAGGACGGCGAATGGAAGCGCTCCAAGTACACCGGCATCGAACTGTTCGAAAAGAAGATCGGCATCATCGGCCTGGGCCGCATCGGCGCCCTGGTGGCGGCACGCCTCAAGGGCTTCGACACCAAGATCCTGGCCTACGATCCCTACATCACCTCGGCCCGCGCCGCGCAGCTCGGCGTGCAGCTGGTTACCCTGGACGAGCTCCTGGCCCAGTCCGACTTCATCACCATCCATATGCCCAAGACCCCCGAGACCGTGGGCATGCTTGGTGCGGACGCATTCAAGAAGATGAAGTCCACCGCCTACGTGGTCAACGTGGCCCGCGGCGGCCTCGTCGACGAAGAAGCGCTCTTCACGGCCCTGCAGGACGGCGAAATCGCCGGCGCCGGTGTGGACGTCTTCGCCAAGGAACCCAGCACCGACCTGCCGTTCTTCAAGCTCGACAATGTAGTGGTCACCCCGCACCTGGGCGCCTCCACCGACGAAGCCCAGGAAAAGGCCGGCGTCTCCGTGGCCAAGTCCGTCCGCCTTGCCCTCGCGGGCGAGCTGGTCCCGGACGCCGTCAACGTCGCCGGCGGCGTCATTGCCCCCGACGTCCGTCCTGGCATCCCGCTGATCGAGAAGCTCGGCCGGATCTTCACCGCGCTGACCCACGCGTCCCTGACGCAGTTCGACGTCGAAGTGGCCGGCGAAATTTCCTCCCTCGATGTCAAGGTGCTGGAACTTGCGGCACTGAAGGGCATCTTCGCCGACGTCGTGACCGAGCAGGTTTCCTACGTCAACGCGCCCGTCATCGCCGAGCAGCGCGGCATCAACGTCCGCCTGATCACCACGCCGGAGACCGAGTCCTACCGCAACGTCCTGACCCTGCGCGGCGCCCTTAGCGACGGCAGCCAGATCTCCGTGGCCGGCACCCTGACCGGCCCCAAGCAGATCGAGAAGCTCGTGGGCATCAACGGCTTCGAGGTGGAAATCCCCATCAGCGAGCACCTTGTGGTGGTTGCCTACACCGACCGCCCCGGCGTCATCGGAACCATCGGCCACATCCTGGGCATGAACAACATCAACATCGCCGGCATGCAGGTGGCCCGCTCCAACGAGGGCGGCCAGGTCCTGGCCCTGCTGACCATCGACAGCTCCGTTCCCCAGCAGGTGCTGGACGCGATCAAGGCCGGCATCGGCGCTGAGATGGTCCGGGAAGTGGACCTGGAAGACTAACGCGACACACCGGCCGAAACGCCGAAAGCCGCTCCTCCGCAAGGGTACGTCCGTGCGGAGCCACGTATGATTGGCCGGTCTGCTTACAATGGCTACGTCCTGATTCGGGACCATAGCCGGCAGACCGGCCAATACCTTTTGCACATCCGTCCGTCATTGCCCACGTCTGCCCGGGGGATGGATGTGCGCGCACGCAATCCAGGTTTCAGGGAGTTCCATGAACGCCGTCCAGAGGTTCATCAGAAGCAGGGTGCTGCTGTTGACCGCGGCCATCTTGATCGCAGCCATGTGCTTGTCGGTCGTCGTCCAGAGCCAGTCACAGGCTGCGCTCAACCGGACGGTCAATGAAAATTCGAGGGGGCTCTACGACATCCTGGTCCAGGCGAAGGCGCCGTCCGGGGCGCTGCTGCAGCCCGAGATCGCCAACGGCGCTGGCGGCATCGGCTTTGACCAGCTGGACTCCATCAGGAAGCTGTCCGGCACCTCCGTAGCCGCCCCCATCAGCCTGGTCTCCCGCGTCACCCAGAACCTCGAGACGCCCCGCCTCGACGCCATGGACTACCTCGGCTACAACGCAGGACTGGCAGGCACCGCCACAGCGGACCAGGCTGCCGGCGCCACCGCGCCGGACAAGTGGCCCGCCGCTGAATCGGTGCTGACGGATGCTGCCAAGAAGTACCGCCTGACCGCCAGCGCCGTGAGCTCCGATGGACACTCCGAGCAGACGCTCTTCAAGACCACGGCCGAGGGCAGCCTGGGCAAGGCGCGCCTCGTGGAGGAAAAGGCACCTGGCGGCAGCAGCATCCGCATCGCCCCGGCAGAAGGGGAGACCGGCATCAAGTTCCCCGCCCCCGCCGGCGGCTCGGAGCACAACCTCTTCAACCTCTCCGTGGCCTTGCCGCTCGCCCCTGAGGTCACCGAGTCCGTCGTGGCCGTCGACCCTGCCGCCGAACGGGCATTGCTCGGCTCCGCCGGCGACTTCCTTGCTCCGCTGGAGAAGGCGCCCCCCGCTGATGCGCGTGACGCAGGCGCCGTGGGCCGCTACCTGGAAGGGCTCTTCACCAAGGGCATCAGCATGGACCAGCTGAAGGAAGGGCCGGACTTCCTGGGCGTCAAGCTCAAGTACTGGGCCCCCTTGATGACCCAGTACCAGCAGGCCAAGCGCACCGGCCAGCTGACCAGCGCCTCGCAGGCAGTTCCACTGATTGTCCGCTCCGGTACGTCGCTGGACCTTAAGTACAACGTCAAGATCGAGGAAATTGACGACGCCGGCAAGGTAGTTAAGGACGTCGGCACCGTGTCGAAGTCCCTGGGCAAGGACTACCTGCCCTTCGTTTCCAAGGACCCCTTCGTGTTGTCCTGGCCCGGCTCCACGGACCACTCGTCCCTGCTCGGCAGCAACGGAAACTTCAACCCCGGCCTGTACACACCCGCCAAGTGGAGCACCAACTTTGCCGGAGCCCCCAAGTACACGGACGGGGACACAGCCGCCAACGGCGCCGTGGACAAGACCGCCGTTCCCGGTGAGTGGGTCACCGTCAACCGGCTGCCGGACAAGGCCGCCAACGGCGCCCCCGTTGACCAGACCCAGCGCGACCCCGTGGACGAGCGGTCGTACCGGGACAACCTGCCCACCGGCCAGCAGCAGGCCGCCTCGCCGCTGCCCATGGTCTACGGCACGTTCGACCCCGCTGCAGTTGAGGCGGCCTCCGGTGACGTGAACAAGCTTCCGCTCGGAGGGTACGACCCCACGCCGTTCACCCTGGAGAAGGACGCGGCCGGCAAGGACGTGCCGGCAGCGGAACTGAAGCCGTCGCTCAGTGCCACCGGCCTGGCCAGCCAGTCCGCCGGTGCCATCACCGACTACTACGGACTCGCCGCGGCTCGTGGCTACAAGCAGAACGCGGCCGTCATCGACGCCGTCCGCGTCCGCGCCAAGGCGCCGGGCAGCTGGAAGGACGCCCAGCCCGAGGTGGAGAAGCTTGCCGCCGAGATCCGGGACATGGGCCTGGACGCCACTGTGGTGGCCGGTTCGGCCCGTGAGGACACCAGCATCTTCGTTCCGGGCTACTCCAAGGACGGAGCCGGCAAGGAATCGGCACTGGGCACGGTGCAGCAGTCCTGGGTACGGCAAAATGCCGCCGAAGCGGTGGCCGGAGCTCTTTCCGGGACCAACATCACCCTGCTCTTCCTGACGCTGTGCGGGGCCGCCCTCCTGACGGGCGCATCGACCGTGAGCTACATCCGCAAACGCCGCAGCGAGGCCGGGACACTGCGGGCCATGGGCTGGACCCAGCGGCGGATCCGCAGCTGGGTGCTGGAGGAATTCGGAGTCGGGGCCGTGCTGCTCGCCGCGGCGGGCATCGTACTGAGCCTGCTGAGCTGGAGCTTGGCCACCGCCCTGGTGTGCGCCGCTGTCCTGGTGCTCTACTGCGCTGCGGCCCTGTTTGCCGCCCGGCAGCTCCGGCACCGCGACGTCATTGACCAGGAACCGCAGCACGACGAACGCCTCATCCCGGTCGACTCGCCACTGACCTTCGCCAACCGGCAGCTGAGCACCAACAAGTTCAACACCTTGTCCCTGGCAGTCGCGGTTGGTGTCTTCGGTGCCGCGGTCGGCGGCCTGATCGCCCTGCTGATCGACATTCCACGCGCCGCCGGAGCAAGCGCCCTGAGCGGGCTGGCCGCAGCGAGCGTAACGCTGCCCAGTATCCTGCTGGCGCTTGCCGGCGTGGCCGTGGGGCTGGTGCTGACCCTGGTGACGGGGCGCTTCGAGCTCAATGCCAAACGGCAGTACCTTGGCATCCTCCAGGCCATGGGCTGGAACCCGGACATGCTCCGCCAGGTCCGGTTGTTCGAAAACGCACTGGTGGGAACCGTGGCCTTGCCGCTGGGCGTGCTGGGCGCCCTGGGCATCGGCCTGCTGCTGGCCCCCTATGCAGCCATCTGGGCTGCCGTGGCCGGGCTGGTGGCTGTAATTTGCTGGATACCGATTGCAACGAAAGTGGTCCAATGACAAACCCGACGAACGTCCAGCGCAGCCGCAGGAGCGGCTCCAACGAGGTCCCCCTGCAGACCCGGGCCAACACCATCGTCAAGTCAGCCGACCACGCCACCCCGCTGGAGATGCGCGACATCACCATCCGCTATGGCGGCGGAAAGGGCGGCGCCGAGGCCGTGAGCGTGGTGGAAGGCTTCGACCTGACCCTGCACGCGGGCGAGATGCACTGCGTCGCCGGCCGAAGCGGCTCCGGCAAGACCAGCATCCTGACCGTCGGCGCGGGACTTACCCTGCCGACGTCGGGCCGCGTGTTCTGGGAAGGTGATTCGCTCGAAAGCATGGGCGACGACGAAATCGCCGACCGCCGTCGCGCCCTGATCGGTTACGTGGACCAGGGCGGCGCCCTGATCGACGGCATGAGCGCCCTGGAAAACGTCCTCCTGCCCGCCGTTCCGGACGGCGAAGTGGAGCAACGGCGGGACATGGCCAAGGACCTGCTGGACCTGGTGGGCCTGGGCCGCCGCATGCGGCACCGCCCTGCCCAGCTGTCCGGCGGTGAACGCCAGCGCGTGGCCATCGCCCGGGCACTGATCCTCGGCACCAGGGTGCTGGTGGTGGATGAGCCCACCGCCTCCCTGGACCGTGCCTCCGCCAACCGCATCATCAGCATCCTGAAGGACACCACCTCCGATGGCATCGCCGTCCTGGTGGCCTCGCACGACCACGAACTGGTGCGTCTGAGCGATACCCTGACAGAACTGATCTAGTCCGCCCCCTTACGCACCGAAGGTAACCGTCCGAACGTGACTGCTCCAGAGAAAACGCCGTTCTACATCACCACGGCCATCACCTACCCCAACGGCGTGCCGCACATCGGGCATGCCTACGAGTACATTGCCACCGACGCCATGGCGCGCTTCAAGCGGCTGGACGGCTTTGACGTGATGTTCCTGACCGGCACCGACGAGCACGGCATGAAGATTGCCCAGACGGCGGAGAAGGAAGGCATCACCCCCAAGGAACTGGTGGACCGGAACGTTGCGGTCTACAAGGGGGCGCACTCCGCCCTGGGCATTAGTTACGACCGGTTCATCCGCACCACCGACCCGGACCACTACGCTGCCTCGCAGGCCATCTGGAAGAAGATGGAAGCCAACGGCGACATCTACCTCGACAAGTACGAAGGCTGGTACTCCGTCCGGGACGAGGCCTTCTACGCCGAGGATGAGACCGTGGTGAAGGACGACGGCGTGCGCTACTCGAAAGAGACGGACACCGAGGTGACGTGGACGGCGGAGGAGAGCTACTTCTTCCGGCTCTCCTCCTACCAGGACAAGCTGCTGGCCCTCTACGAATCCCACCCGGAGTTCGGCGCACCCCAGTACCGGTTCAACGAGGTCATCAGCTTCGTCAAGCGCGGCCTGGAGGACCTGTCCATCAGCCGGACCACCTTCGACTGGGGCGTTCCCGTCCCGGGCAACGACAAGCACGTCATGTACGTCTGGGTGGACGCGCTGACCAACTACCTGACCGGGGTGGGGTACCCGGACGTGGACTCGGAGAAGTTCCGGAAGTACTGGCCGGCCGATCTCCACATCATCGGCAAGGACATTTCCCGGTTCCACGCCATCTACTGGCCCGCCTTCCTCATGAGCGCAGGGCTGGAACTGCCCAAGCGCGTCATGATCCACGGCTTCCTGCACAACAACGGGGTCAAGATGTCCAAGTCCCTGGGCAATGTGGTGGCACCGGCGGACTTCGTTGCCCGCTACGGCCTGGACCAGGTGCGGTTCTTCTTCCTGCGCGAGGTTCCCTTCGGCGCGGACGGCAGCTACAACCACGAGGCCATCGTGGGCCGCATGAACTCGGACCTGGCCAACAACTTCGGCAACCTTGCCCAGCGCTCCCTGTCCATGGTGGCAAAGAACTGCGATGCCGCCGTTCCCACGCCCGGAGCCTTTACGGCAGAGGACGACGCGATCCTCGCCCAGGCGAACGGGCTCCTCGAGGCCGCACGCGCCGCCTTCGACAAGCAGGAGTTCAGCCGCGCCCTGGAATCCATCTGGAGCGTGCTGCACCACACCAACGCCTACTTCGCCGAGCAGGCACCCTGGGTCCTGCGGAAGACCGACGTCGAACGCATGAACACCGTGCTGTACGTGACGCTGGAGGTCCTGCGGATCGTGGCGGTCCTGGCCCAGCCGGTCATGCCCGACGCCACGGCCAAGCTCCTGGACGCCCTCGGCCAGCCGGAAGGCGACGCCCGGCAGTTCGCGGCAATCGCAACCCCGATCGTGCCCGGTACGCCGCTGCCCGCTCCCACCCCGGTGTTCCCCAAGTTCGAGGAACCAGCGGAGTAGGTTCCTTCCTCCGCGAGCCCGGCGGACGCGCTCATGTCCAAAAGCTGAGACGTTTTGACCAGCATATGGATGTCTTGGCTACCCTGAAACCATGAGCGCATCCTCCATCGATCTTGCAGTTATTCCCGGCGACGGCATCGGCCCCGAGGTCATTGCCGAGGCCCTCAAAGTCCTGGAAAAGGCTGTGGCGGCGGAGGGCGTGGAGCTCAAGCCGACCCACTATGAGCTCGGCGCCGAGCACTGGCTGGCCACGGGGGAGACCTTGCCGGATGCAGTCCTCGCCGACCTGAAGACCCGCGATGCCATCCTCTTCGGCGCTGTGGGTGCCGCCCCCGGCGATACCCGCATCCCGTCCGGCATCATCGAGCGTGAGCTGCTGCTCAAGCTGCGCTTCAGCCTGGACCATTACGTCAACCTACGTCCGTCACGGCTCTACGGAACCGTCGGCAGCCCCTTGGCCAACCCCGGCACCATCGACTTCATCGTGGTGCGCGAAGGAACCGAGGGTCCGTACGTGGGCAACGGCGGCACGCTGCGGGCGGGAACTCCGCACGAGGTAGCCACCGAAGTGTCCCTGAACACCGCCCACGGAGTGGAGCGCGTAGTCCGCGACGCATTCCGCCGCGCCAGCCTGCGGGAGCGCAAGCACGTCACCCTGGTGCACAAGCACAACGTCTTGGTCTTCGCCGGGCACCTGTGGAAGCGCACCGTCGAAGCCGTGGCCAAGGAATTCCCCGGGGTCACCCATGACTACCTGCACGTTGACGCGGCCACCATCTTCATGGTCACCGACCCGTCCCGCTTCGACGTCATCGTCACCGACAACCTGTTCGGCGACATCCTCACCGACCTCGCCGCGGCCGTCACCGGCGGCATCGGCCTGGCAGCCTCCGGCAACATCAACATGGACCGCACCGCGCCGTCCATGTTCGAACCGGTCCATGGGTCCGCGCCGGACATCGCCGGCCAGGGCAAGGCTGACCCCACCGCGGCCATCCTCTCCGCCGCGCTCCTGCTGGACCACCTCGGCTACACCGACGCTGCCCGCAGGATCGAAGCGGCCGTCGTCGCGGACGTCGAAAAGCGCGACGGTACCGCACGCAGCACCAGCGCCGTGGGCGACGCCATCACTGCCGGCCTGTAGCCCGCGCCGGGGCCGCCGGCATCGGGCGTAAGCTTTACTCGAATCACCAAATGCCGCCTTCCCGTTCAGCGCTGAACCCCGGGCGGCCGATCGTGGAGGAACCATGACTCAGACCGCCCATGGCGTCGAATTCACCCGGCAGCCCTCGGAGAACCCGAAGTCCGCCGAAGAGCGTGCAGCCATCCTGGCAAACCCGGGATTCGGCAACTACTTCACCGACCACACCGCCATCGTCGATTACAGCGTGGACGCGGACGGCAACGGCGGCTGGCACGACGCCCGGATCGAACCCTACGGTCCGATCGTGCTCGACCCCTCCGCCGCTGTCTTCCACTACGGCCAGGAGATTTTCGAAGGGCTCAAGGCCTACCGCCACGCGGACGGCTCCGTCTGGACCTTCCGTCCCGAAGCCAACGCGGCACGCCTGAACAAGTCCGCGCGCCGGCTTGCCCTGCCCGAGCTGCCGGCCGAATACTTCCTTGGCGCAATCCGTGAACTGGTGGCCGTGGACAAGGAATGGGTGCCCTCCGGCGACGGCGAAGCGCTCTACCTGCGGCCCTTCATGATCGCCACCGAGGCCTTTCTGGGTGTCAGGGCAGCCCGTGAAGTGTCCTTCCGCGTGATCGCGTCGCCGGCCGGCAACTACTTCGGCGGCGAACTCAAGCCGGTGTCCATCTGGATCTCGCGTCACTACGCCCGTGCAGGCCGCGGCGGCACCGGCGACGCCAAGTGCGGCGGCAACTACGCTGCCTCCCTGATCGCGCAGCAGGAAGCCGAAGCCAACGGCTGCAAGCAGGTGCTGTTCCTGGACCAGGCCAACGACAACGCCGTGGAAGAGTTGGGCGGCATGAACGTGTTCTTCGTCATGAAGGACGGGTCTTTGGCCACTCCCGCCCTGACCGGCACCATCCTGGAAGGCGTCACCCGCATGTCCGTCATCCAGGTGGCCAAGGACATGGGCCGCGAGGTGGCCGAACGCAAGATCACCCTGGACGAGTGGCGCGACGGCGTGGCGTCCGGCGAGATCACCGAGGTGTTCGCCTGCGGTACCGCAGCTGTGATCACTCCCATCGGGGTCCTGAAGGATGACACCGAGTTCATCGGCTCCGAGGACGCCAAGGCCGGCGAGGTCACCATGGCCATCCGTGAAAAGCTCCTGGGCATCCAGACCGGCGCCGAGCCGGACACCCACGGCTGGCTCACCCGCCTGGCATAGTTTCAGGCTTCGACGCACGACGGCGCCTGCCGGACGTTGGTCCGGCAGGCGCCGTTCTGCGTTTCAGCCGACGGCGGGGTGGTCAGCGGCGTGCTGCCTTCCGGGCCGCGTTCTTCATGGCTTTTCGGGAGACCGGCTTGAGCGCCTTACGGGCCGCTTCCTCCGCCAAAGCCCGGTTGCGCCGTGCGTCGATGAGGTCGTTCCAAAGGGCCGTGGCAAACACGGCACCGTCCTGGGCATAGACGTCGTACGGGTAGCCGGCGAAAACGGCAGGGGTGGGGCCGCTGGTGAACAGGTCCTTGTCGGTGGCCTTCGCCACGGCATCGCCCACAGCCCAGGTCCTGGTCAGGTGCCGGGTGAGGTTCTCCTGCACGAAGACGTTGGCATCGCCGGACCGGGCGGCCTGGTCCAGCAGGGATTCCAGGTCCGTGGCAACGATTGCGGCGCCGGCCTGGTCTGCCGGCGCGGAGGCGGCATCCAGTTCCGCGGAGATGCCGGCGACGGCCTCCGTCCAGTCCGGGGTTTCACGGAACTTCCGCCACGTTGGGAACCAGACGATGCTGCCCGTGGCGTGGTTGTGGACGTGCAGCAGGCCAGTGGCCTTTTCGGTGGCCGAGTGGTCGTGGCCGTCGGCGCCCGCCTGGGCGAGAAGGTCTGCGAGTGATGCTGTGCTCATGGGCGGTATCCGGCTTCCTGATGGAGATCGTGGTGCTGTCACTGGTGCCAACCCGCAGCCGGCGCCCTTCTATTCCGCCGGCCCGCAGCGGCCAGGCTGGGGGAGGGGTGGCCATGGATGCAAGGATGGGTCCGTGACTTTCAATCCCGGCCCGGTCCTGCAGCGGAGCAGCGCACTCACGCAATTCTTCCTTGCCCCCAACCCGGGTCCCATGAGCCTGGACGGCACCAACTCCTACGTCCTGCGCGCGCCCGCGCATTCTGCCGTGGTGGTGGTGGATCCCGGACCGGAGGATAAAACGCACCTGGCCGCACTGGCCGGCGTTGGCACCGTGGAGCTGATCCTGGTGACCCACCGGCACGCGGACCACACTGCCGGGTCCGCGCGCTTGCACGAGCTCACGGGCGCACCAGTCCGCGCCATGGATGCCAACCACTGCCATGGCGGGGGAGAACCCCTGGCGTCCGGGGAAGTTCTCCAGGTGGCAGGGCTGGAGATCGCAGTGCTTGCCACCCCTGGCCACACCTCCGACTCCGCCTGCTTCCACCTGCCGGCGGACGGGCAGACCGGATCGGTGCTGACGGGGGACACCATCCTTGGCCGGGGGACCACCGTGCTGGACTACCCGGACGGGACGCTGGGCGATTACCTTGCATCCCTGAACCTGCTGGAGGCCATGGGCCCTGCAACCGTCCTGCCCGCGCACGGCCCGGCGCTGCCGTCCCTGGAGTCTGCAGCCCGCGACTACCGGACGCACCGGGAGGAACGGCTGGCGCAAATCCGCGCTGCACTGGCCCGGCTGGGCCGGGACGCAACCGTTGGTGAGGTGGCTGACGCCGTCTATGCCGGCGTCGGACCTTCCGTCCGGCGCGCCGCCGAACTGTCCGTGGCCGCCCAGCTCTCGTACCTGCGCGGCGGGGATGAAGGGCAGGCGGCTCCGCCGGGACGGTAGGGTAGGAGCCATGCGTATTGCCAGGTTTGTCGTCGATTCCGATCCCCTGTACGGCGTTGTGGAAGGTGCTCCCGGCAGTGAGGAAATCACTGTCATCCACGGCGACCCCTTCTTCAACGGCGTGGAGCGTACCTCCGTGCGCCACAAGCTGGAGGACGTCCGGCTGCTGGCGCCCATCATTCCCCGAAGCAAGGTGATCGGTGTGGGCCGGAACTTCGTGGAGCACGCCCATGAGCTCGGCAACGAGGTACCCGCCCAGCCGCTGCTCTTCCTGAAGCCCAACACCGCCGTGGTGGGCCCCAACGACCCCGTGGTGTTGCCGGAGTTTTCCGAGGAGGTCTCCTTTGAGGCCGAACTCTGCGTGGTCATTGGCCGCATTTGCAAGGACGTGCCGGAAGACCGCGTGGACGATGTCATTTTCGGGTACACCTGCGGCAACGACCTCACGGCCCGTGACGTCCAGAAAACCGACCTGCAGTGGACCCGTGCCAAGGGCTTCGACACCTCGGCGCCGCTGGGTCCCTGGATCGAAACCGACCTGGACACGGAGGACCTGCAGATCCAGGGCCGCCTGAACGGTGAGGTGCGCCAGGACGGCAGCACCAGCCAGATGATCCGTGGCGTGCGCGAACTGGTGTCCGTGGTGTCCCAGGCGTTTACCCTGCTGCCAGGCGACGTGATCATGACCGGTACCCCTGCCGGAGTGGGGCTGGTCAAGGAGGGCGACCGCTTCGAGGTGGAAATCGAGGGCATCGGCCGGCTGTCCAACCCCATCGTCCGCCGTTAGCACCGGCCCGCAGGGCGGGAGGCGGGATCCGGCCGGGCGGGTAAAGTTGAAGCCACTATGAGTATCGCTTCTTCGTCACCTGCCGCCTCCATTCCCCCCGTCACCGCGGAAACGCCCGTGCGGGTCCGTTTCTGCCCCTCGCCCACGGGCACCCCGCACGTGGGACTGATCCGGACGGCCCTGTTCAACTGGGCCTACGCGCGCCACACCAAGGGCACGCTGGTCTTCCGGATCGAGGACACGGATGCGGCTCGCGACAGCGAGGAAAGCTACCACCAGCTGCTGGATGCGCTGAAGTGGCTCGGCATCGACTGGGACGAGGGCGTGGAAGTGGGCGGCCCGCACGAGCCGTACCGGCAGTCCCAGCGCGGCGACATCTACCAGGACGTCATCAAGCGGCTGCAGGAGGGCGGATTCATCTATGAGTCCTTCTCCACCCCGGAAGAGATCGAGGCACGCCACCGCGCCGCAGGCCGCGACCCGAAGCTCGGTTACGACGGCTTTGACCGGCACCTGACCGACGAGCAGCTGGCACAGTACCGGGCCGAAGGCCGGCAGGCTGTGCTCCGCCTGCGGATGCCGGACGAGGACATCACGTTCACCGACCTCGTCCGGGGCGACATCACCTTCAAGGCCGGGTCGGTTCCCGACTTCGCCGTGGTGCGGGCCAACGGTGCGCCGCTGTACACCCTGGTCAACCCCGTGGATGACGCACTGATGGGCATCACGCACGTGCTGCGCGGGGAGGACCTGCTCAGCTCAACGCCCCGGCAGGTCGCCCTGTACCGGGCCCTGTATGCCATCGGTGTTGCCGAGTACATGCCGGAGTTCGGACACCTGCCCTACGTCATGGGCCAGGGAAACAAGAAGCTGTCCAAGCGGGACCCCGAGTCCAGCCTCTTCCTGCACCGCGAGCGGGGCTTCATCCCGGAAGGGCTGCTCAATTACCTGTCACTGCTGGGCTGGTCCCTCAGCGCGGACGAGGACATCTTCACGGTAGAGCAGCTCGTGGAGCACTTCGACATCCATGACGTCCTGGGCAACCCCGCGCGCTTCGACCTGAAGAAGGCCGAGGCCATCAACGGCACCCACGTCCGGATGCTCGAACCGAAGGTCTTCCGCGACCGGGTGGCGCACTACCTGCGCGAGGCCGGCCTGGTGGGGGAGATCCTGACCGACCGTGAGGAGGAGATCCTCACCGAAGCGGCACCCCTGATCCAGGAGCGCATCACGCTGCTGGGTGAAGCGCCCGAGATGCTGGCATTCCTGTTCAAGGCAGACGACGCCGTCGACGTTGCCGATGACGCCCGCAAGGGTCTCCCCGCCAACCTTCCCGAGGTCCTGGACGCCGCCATCGCCGCCCTGGAGCCGGTGGCGGACTGGACGGCGGAGAACATCCAGGCCGCACTCAAGCAGGCCCTGGTGGAAGACATGGGCATCAAGCCGCGGCTCGCCTTCGGTCCGGTCCGCACGGCGGTTTCCGGCCGCCGCGTGTCGCCGCCCCTGTTCGAGTCCATGGTGATCCTGGGCAAGGAGTCGTCCCTGCGCCGGCTCCACGCCTTCCGCGGCTGATGACCGCCCCCAGCCAGGCACCCGCCGGCGTGTTGCAGACACCTTTCGGGGCTGTCCGGGGTGTCCTGTTCGACATTGACGACACCCTGGTGGACCTCGAATATTCAATGACCACCGCCCTGCGCGAGGTCAGTGAACACCTCCTGCCCGGCCTGGACCAGGCCGGATGGGAGCGGTTCGGGCGCATCTTCACGCACGAAACCACGCATTACTACGACCGCTACCTTGCAGGTGAGCTGACGTTCAACGAACAGCGCCTGCTCCGGGGAAGGGCGGCGCTGGGGCACTTCGGCGTGGAACTGGCCGACGGCGAGGAATCACACCAGTGGTTGAGCGCCTACATGGAGAAGCAGCCCGCTTACGTGAAGCCGTTTCCCGATGTGCTGCCCCTGCTCGATGCCCTGGACCAGGCGGGCATCCCGTATGGCGCCGTGAGCAACAACGTCCACGACTACCAGCGGGCCAAGCTGGACGGCGCCGGGCTGGAGCGGATCACCCACCTGGTGGGCACCGACACCCTGGGCGTCGCCAAGCCGCATCCGGCGATGTATCTCGAAGGCGTCAGGCTCCTGGGCACTGGCCCTGCCGAAACGCTGTATGTAGGCGACAACCGGCTGCTGGATGCAGAAGGCTCGACGGCGGCGGGCCTGGTGGGTGTGTGGCTCAACCGCGTGGGGGAGGTCGTGGACGACTTCGAGGGCGGCATGGTCGCATCCCTGGACCAGCTGCTGGGATAAGATTCCGGCCACAGCGGCCGCTGCCCTTCTTGCGGGACGGCGGCCGCTGTGTCGACAAGAGTGCTCCGGGTGTCAGGCCGCAGCTTCCGGCCGCAGGGAACGTCTGCGGAGGACCAGGTAGGCCCCGACGGCGGCAGCCACCAGCAGGGCCACCACCACAAGTGCGACTGCCGGGTTGTCCAGCCACGACGACGGCGATACAGCGGCCACCTTCGAGTGCAGCTCCTGCGTGCCGGCCGCGATTTTCGCATTGCCGTCCGCCAGCTTGCCCGCACCGTCGGCGAGTTTGACTGAGCCGTCGTCCAGCTTGCCGTTGCCGTCCGCGAGCTGCCCCGTTCCGTCGGCGAGCTGGGCGGATCCGGCCTGCAGCTGGCCTGTGCCGCGGCTTAGGGCCACTGTGCCGTCGGACAACGCCTCGGTTCCGGCCAGCAGGCCAGGGTTGGCGGGGTCTTCGCCGCCGTTGATTCCGGCGCTGAGTTTGGTGGTGCCGTCCTGGAGGTTGTTTGCGGCGTAGATCAGTCCGGGGCTGTCCGGGTTGCCGGGGACGCCGTCCATTCCTACCCTGATCTTGGCCGTGCCCTCGGCCAGCATGGACGTGCCCAACACCACACCCGGATTTTGCGGGTCCGTCGCATTGAGCTTCCCGGCCAACGTGGCAAAGCCCGCCTTCAGCCGGGCTGCCCCGTCATCCAGCTGGGCGGCTCCCGTGGTCAAACTGCCGGTTCCGGCCTTAAGCTGCCCGGCGCCGTCGTTCAGCTTCGCTGCTCCCGCATCGAGCTGCCCCGCTCCCGCGTAGGCGCGCCGGCCGCCGTCGGCCAACTTGGCGATCTGGTCCTTGATGACGGCCAGGGGAACCAGGCCCTGGGGCCCGTTCGCCGCCGCTTCAAGCTGGTCCAGCCCCTGGCTGAGCGCGGCGAGCCCGTCTCCCTTGGCCGGATCATTCCCCGCGCCGGGGTAGCCCTTCAGCTGCGCTGTTCCGTTCTTCAGCGCCGCTGTCCCTGCGCTCAGGCTGGTGGCGCCGGCGTCGAGCTGACCGGCGCCTGCCGCGAGCCGGCCGGTACCCGCCGCCAGCTGTCCCGCACCGTCGGCAAGGTTGTTCGGCGCGTTTCCGGCAGCAGTGGGAGTCAGCGCCGCGGACAGTGCGATGGCACCGGCCTGAAGCTTGTGGGCGCCGTCATCCACCTGGTAGACGCCGGGGACGAGTTTGTTCAGGACATCATTCTGAAGCTTGGTGGTGCCGGCATGCAGCTTGTCCACCCCGGGCGCCAGCTGGTCACGGACTCCGGAGAAGATCTTCCCGGCACCCGCCTGCAGGGCCGCAGCCCCGGTATTAAGCTCGGCACTTCCCTCCTTGACCTTGACCGAGCCGTCCTTGACCTGGCCCGCGCCTTTGTTCGCTGCGCCGGCTCCTGTGGCCAGCTGCCCGGAGCCGTCCCTGAGCTGCGACGCCCCCGCGGCCGCCTGCCCGGCACCGTCCATGAGCTGGGCGGCACCGTTGGAAATCTGGCCGGTGAGGTAGGTGTAGAACGCAAGGAACAGGGTGAGCAAGAGGGACAAGGCGATGATTGCGATGGACTGTGACCGGGGTCTGGGCCTGGCTGCGGCAATGGTTGCTGTGCGGGTTGTCAACGCTGACACTTCCTAACTTCCGCCGGACGACGCTGCCCGGGGGGCGAAAAACCGTGGCTGGTAAGGCGTTCCCGTTTTCCTCGTGGGTGCCCCATGAGAGGGGAAAGGGAGATTGTTACTGATGGGTAACTTACTCGAGGGTAACCATACGGGCGGAATGTGGGCAAGGGGTTTGGTGCAACCGTTCTGCCGTGGCTCCCGCGCCTGCCCGGTTCTCGATTTGTGCGAGCCGAAAGTCTCGGGTAAAGTAATTTCTCGTGCTGAGGCGCACGGAGCAGGGAAAACGCCCTGAAACCCGGCCCGAAAGTGCCATTGGGATATGGTGTAATTGGCAACACTACGGTTTCTGGTACCGTCATTCTAGGTTCGAGTCCTGGTATCCCAGCTCTGGTTTGAGTGCTGATTTCAGCCGCAAAACAGAAGGTTTCCACTCGGTTCGCCGATTTGAAACCACGGCAAAGTGTGTGAAATACTCACTGAGCTTGAGCAGCGGAAACGCTGCCGGAAGTACACGGCCCCATCGTATAGCGGCCTAGTACGCCGCCCCCTCACGGCGGTAACGCGGGTTCGAATCCCGCTGGGGTCACCATCGGAAATGGTCCCGGGCAACAGCCCGGGGCCATTTTTCGTTTAACTTGCGCATACCCCGCGGTTGCGCGGAGGGTGACCGTCTACTGTGCTCTCATCAGCTGAGGTTGGGGGATATGTGCTGGGAAATCTCTTTGGTCGCCGCAGGAACTCATTGAACGCGTTGCGGCTGGGTCTTGCGTCTTTGGTGATCGTGTCGCATTCCTGGTGGTTGGGTGCGTACGGGCCGGAGCCGGCGCCCGGGGGAGTCAAGCTCGGCAGCTGGGCGGTTCTTGGGTTTTTCGGAATCTCCGGGTATCTGATCACACAGAGCAGGATGACTTCAACGGTCAGGACCTTTTGGCGGGCCCGCCTCCTTAGGATTTTCCCTGGGCTCGTTGCTTGTATCGCCGCCGTCTCATTTGTGTTCGCGCCCTTGAGCGCCCTCGCGACGGGACGGAGATACGCCTTTTATGATTCTGTGCTGTTCTTCCTATCCAATTTGTCGGCTGGTGCCCCTGGAATCGCTCTCAGAGGCATCCCTGGTTCCCTGGATGGGCTTCCCGATCCGGGGGCCTGGAACGGGCCGTTGTGGACGTTGTTCTGGGAGCTAGTCTGCTATGCCATTGCTGGCACTGTCTTGGGTGTTCTCCGTCCAGAATTGGCCCGAGTTGCTCTACTTGTCCCTTTCTTGGCGGGCTCGGCATTTGTGTTCACTCTTGACATGGGCTGGGGGCCTGTACGTACGCCACCGGACTGGCCGTTGGTGCCCCTGCTGACGTTTCTCGCGGGCTCGCTAACCTACCTCTACCGTGATCGAATCTCAGCGAGTCAGGTTGCGGTTGGTGCATGCGCGGTGGGCGTCATTGCCATCGGAGGGGCCGGACTTGTGCCGTCACTCATACACATTCCATTGTGTGTGTTGCTGCTGGCGAGCTCGCTCTACCTTCCACTGACAAGTGTCGGCTCACGCTTCGACATCTCCTATGGTGTGTACATTTACGGATGGCCAGTCCAGCAGGTTCTGGCTTCCATGGGGCTGCACACTGCGGTCCCGCCTCTTTTATTCGCCGCAGTCTCACTGTTGTTAGTGTCTCCGGTTGCATGGCTATCTTGCCGATACGTAGAAATGCCGGCACGGGGCTGGTTCCGCCGCTGGAAAGATCCGAGACGAGCTCCTCTACTGGCATGATGTTGCTGTGACCTCCCACGACGAGCACGGCCGCCCAGCCCAGCCGCCCCCGCAATCCTTGGCGGCGGTGACGCTGCTGGAGGAAATCCGCAGCGGGCTGGACGATGTCACCCTGCCGCTGGCCCTGCCGGGTGCAGACCAGGCGCGACGCGACGCCTCAGCCGCAAGGGCCCAGCTGGACGACTACATCCTTCCTCGGTACCGCAGCCTGGACGCCCCCCTGCTTGCCGTCGTCGGCGGTTCCACGGGCGCGGGCAAGTCCACCCTCGTGAACGGACTCGTGGGGCACCCGGTAACCCGCGCCGGAGCCATCCGGCCCACCACCCGCCAGCCAATCCTGCTGCACAACCCCGCCGAAGCTGCCTGGTTTGAAGGCCAGCGCGTCCTGCCGGGGCTAAGCCGGATCCGAGGAACCCTGGCTGCCAGTCCAGTGCCCACGGGCCACGCGGGGGAGCCGGCCGCTGCCACCGATTCCCTGGTCCTGCTGGCTGATGCGGCAGTACCTGCCGGGATCGCCCTCCTTGATGCGCCCGACGTCGACTCGATTTCGGACCAGAACCGCCTCCTGGCCGGACAGTTGCTGGCTGCCGCCGACCTCTGGGTGTTTGTCACCACCGCAAACCGGTATGCCGACGCCGTCCCTTGGAAGCTCCTCCTGGACGCCGCTTCCCGGGACATCACGGTGGCCGTGGTGCTGGACCGGGTGCCGCAGGGCGCCGAAGCGGAGGTGAGCCAGGACCTCCGGGGCCTGCTGGACCGCGAAGGCCTGGCCGGAAGCCGCCTGTTCATCATCGCCGAAACAGTCCTGGATGCTCGCGGCATGCTGCCCGCCGGGGCCGTGGATGAGTTGGGGGTGTGGCTGGCGTCGCTGGCATCCGATGCGGCGGGGCGGGCCGATGTGGCACGCCGAACGCTGAACGGGACAGTCCGTGCGTTGACCCAGCGGGTTGCAGACCTCGCCGAATCTGTGCGTGAACAGGAACAGGCAGCTGCCCGGCTCGAATCCGATGCCGTGGCGGCTTATGAAAATGCGGCCACCCGGATCCTGGACGCCACCCGCGACGGAGCCCTGCTGCGGGGCGAGGTGCTGGCCCGCTGGCAGGACTTCGTGGGCACCGGCGAATTTTTCCGCACCCTCGAGCAGAACGTGGGCCGGTTCAGGGACCGGCTGGGGGCATTCTTCCGTGGTGAACCCGCGCCGGCCGTGCGGGTGGAGGCGGCCATCGAGACCGGCCTGCAGGCAGTCATTGTCGACGAGGCAGCCAATGCTGCCGAAGACACTGACCAGCGGTGGCGTTCGGACCCGGCCGGCCGGCAACTGCTGGCCGCGGACGACCTGTCCGGGACGGCGCCCGGGTTCGCTGACCGGGCGGCTGCAGAGATCCGGGCCTGGCAGGAAGCATTGATGGAGCTGATCCGCACCGAAGGCCAAGGCAGACGCACCCAGGCGCGCTGGTTGTCGTTCGGCATCAACGGCCTCGGTGCCGCGCTGATGATCGTGGTGTTTTCGATGACGGCGGGGCTCACGGGACTGGAGATCGGCGTGGCCGGAGGCACCGCCGTCGTGGGCCAGCGCCTGCTGGAGGCGGTGTTTGGCGAGGATGCCGTGCGCCGGATGGCGGACAAGGCGCGCGAGGACCTGGCAGTGCGCTGCCGGCAGCTGCTGATGGACGAGCAGCAGAAGTTCCTGCAGCGGCTGCCGGCGGACAACCCGGACCTGGCACAGGCACTTGCAGTGCAGGCCGGAAAACTGGCGCGGCTGGCGGAGAGCGCGTGAGCCGGCACAGCGGAGCGCGGGAGTCCTCACGGCTGGACACCCGGCTCCAGGCCCTCCAGGACGCCCGCGAACTGGGGGAGGGTGTCCTGCCGGACCAGGCGCTGCAGGAGGCATTCGCTGTCCTGGAACGCGCAAGTTCCCGCCGTTCCTTGTCCGGTGACCACACAGTGGTCGGCTTCTTTGGGGCAACAGGAAGCGGCAAGTCGTCCCTTTTCAACGCCGTCAGCGGCGCAGAAATCGCGACGGCGGCCGCGCGCCGGCCCACCACATCGGAACCGTTGGCAGGGGTCTGGGGAGCAGCGGGCAGTGAAGCGCTCCTCGACTGGCTGGAGGTGGGGAACCGGCACCACGCCCAGCCCGTGGAGGGCTTTGCGGACGAGCGGACCGGGCTGATCCTGCTGGATCTCCCCGACTTCGACTCCACCCGCGCCGCCAACCGCGAGATCGTGCAGCGCATGGTGGGCATGGTGGACGTCCTGGTCTGGGTGCTCGATCCGCAGAAGTATGCGGATGCGGCCCTCCATAACGGCTTCCTGGCGCCGCTGGCGTCCCACGGGGCCGTCACGCTGGTGGTCCTCAACCAGGTGGACCGACTGCCTGCGCACGATGTGCAGCCGGTACTTGACTCGCTGCACGCGATCCTTGCCGGCGAGGGGCTGGGACAGGTGCGCGTACTCGCGTCATCCGCCCTGACAGGGGCAGGGATTGCGGAGGTGCGGGCCGCGATCCGGAAGGTGGCTGTGCAGCGGCAGGCCCAGTCCCGGCGGTTGGAAGCGGACATCAGCAAGGCCGCGGAGGATCTGCGGCATGCCTCCGGTGACGGCGATGCCGCAGGGATCCGTTCTGCCGCCAGGACACAGCTTGCGGAGGAACTGGCCGTTGCGGCGAATGTGCCTGCCGTGGTGCGGGCCGTGGGACAGTCTTACCGTCTCGAGTCCGTGCGCCGCACCGGCTGGCCGGTAACCCGCTGGCTCTCCCGGTTCCGGGTTGACCCGCTGCGTCGGCTCAACCTCCGCAGCAGTTCTCCTGCCAGCCTGAACCGGACTTCGCTGCCGCCGGCCGGTGCGCCGGAGCGGGCACGCACCGATGCAGCTGTCAGGGAGTTCGCGGACGCGGCCAGTGCCGGCGCGCCCGGCCCATGGCGGGCCGCGATCCGGGGGGCTGCAAGGGCCGGCCGGGAGCGCCTGCCCGATGCGCTGGACCAGGCCATCGCCGGAACCGACCTGGCTGCCGACCGGAAAGCGTGGTGGTGGGGTGCTTTCAACGCGGTGCAGTGGCTGGCGCTGTTAATCCTGGTGGGTGGTCTGGGCTGGTTGGGCGTCCTGGCCGGGCTCGGCTACCTTCAGCTGCCGGTGCCGGAGGTGCCGCGCGTGGAGGGATGGCCGGCGCCCACCCTGATGATCGCCTTCGGACTGGTGTTGGGGATCTTCCTGGCGATCACCGGACGTTTCATTGCCGCCGCGGCTGCCCGGGCCAGGGCTGCCAGGGCACGACGACGGCTCAACAGTGCCGTTGCAGCGGCGGCGCAGGAGCTGGTGGTGGAACCGGTGGAAGCGGAAATCGGAAGGCTTGTGGCGTTCAACAAGGCACTGAAGAAGGCCGGGCAGGCCTAGTGGCTGTTCGCTAGCCTGCTGCGAGGGCCCGTGCGGCGTCGCGGACCTTGATCATGGTGCGCAGGTTCCGGGTGGTGGTTGCAGCTTTGAACTTCGCCTTGGCGCTGATCTTGCTGAAAGGGCTGTCAAGGGTTCCGCCTACGGGGGCCAGCCAGGCGAGAGCCTCCGGCGCCAGCCGCTGCTGGTCCTGGCCTTCCAGGGCTGAGCCGGCCGCCTCGAGTTCGTCCAGGACTACGGTGTCCGAGGAGATGGTGATGTAGGCGTGGGTGGACTTGTCGTCGTCAGGGTAAGGGCAGGCTTCCACCAGGTGGCCCACCCGCCCGGCTTCCAGGACCACCACCCAGGCTTCGTAGCCAAAGGCCGCACGGAGGCACTTTTCGCACCCGCGCTTCACGGCTGCCGCGTCCAGGCTGCTGGACAGCACCACGTTGCCGCTCGCCAGCAGGGTCTTCGCGTCCTCGAAGCCACAGTTCTTCAGCGCGTCCCTGAGGTCCGCCATTTTGATATTGATTCCGCCCACGTTGATGCCGCGGAGGAACACTGCGTAGCTGCCCATGGCCACAGCCTAGCGGCGCGGACGCCGGGGGAGGGAAGGTCCTAGTCGTTGTTCTTCCGCAGCGCCTCGGTCAGGATGCGTCCTGCATTGCAGACCACTTCGGCGTGGAGGCGTCCCGGCTGGCGGGTCAGGCGTTCGATCGGGCCCGAAATGGAGACGGCGGCGATCACCCTGCCGGAAGGACCCCGCACCGGTGCCGAGACGGACGCGACCCCCGGCTCGCGTTCGCCCAGGCTCTGCCCCCAGCCCCGCCGTCGTACTCCTGCCAGGACAGTGGGCGTGAAGCGGGCCGACTGCAGGCCCTCCAGGAGCCGGTCGTGGTCTTCCCACGCCAGCAGGACCTGGGCCGCGGAACCTGCCTTCATGGACAATTGTGTGCCGACGGGGATGGTGTCGCGAAGCCCGATGGGCCGCTCGGCGGAGGCGACGCAGACGCGCCAGTCGCCTTGGCGGCGGAAAATCTGGGCGCTCTCCCCCGTGGCGTCGCGCAGCTGCATCAGGACCGGGCCGGCGGAGGCGATCAGGCGGTCCTCGCCGGCTGCCGAGGCGAGCTCAACTAGCCTGCTGCCGAGCACGAAGCGGCCCTGGATGTCGCGGCTGACGAGCCGGTGGTGCACCAGCGCCAAAGCGAGGCGGTGGACAGTGGGCCGGGCCAAGCCTGTGGCCGCCACGAGCTGCGCCAGGGTGGTGGGTCCTGCCTCGAGGGCATCGAGCACCTGCGCCGCTTTATCAATGACACCGACTCCACTAGAATTGTCCATGTAATGATATTGCCGTCTCATTATCTGAGATGCAAATCTTTCGGGTGGCGCGGTGTGGAGCCCTCCTGATTCAGTTGGACCATTCAGCCAAACAGCAGTGAAGGGAGAGGGCCATGGGAAAGACATTGGCCGAGAAAGTCTGGGACGCACACGTGGTGCGCAAAGGTGACGGCGATGGTGCCAACGCCCAGCCTGACCTTCTCTTCATCGACCTTCACCTGGTCCACGAAGTCACGTCTCCGCAGGCCTTTGAAGGCCTGCGCCTGGCCGGGCGCAAGCTGCGCCGGCCGGACCTGACCATCGCCACCGAAGACCACAACACCCCCACGCTGGACATCGACAAGCCCATTGCCGACCTCACCAGCCGCACCCAGATCCAGACCCTGCGCAACAACTGCGCGGAGTTCGGGGTCCGGCTGCACAGCCTGGGCGACGCCGAACAGGGCATCGTCCACGTCGTGGGTCCCCAGCTGGGCCTCACGCAGCCCGGCATGACGGTTGTCTGCGGCGACTCGCACACCTCCACGCACGGTGCGTTCGGCGCGCTGGCCATGGGTATCGGCACGTCCGAGGTGGAGCACGTCATGGCCACCCAGACCCTGTCCCTGAAGCCGTTCAAGACCATGGCCATCAACGTGGAGGGCACGCTGCGCCCGGGCGTTACCGCCAAGGACATTATCCTCGCCGTGATCGCGAAAATCGGCACCGGCGGCGGCCAGGGCTATGTGCTCGAATACCGTGGCTCGGCCATCCGGGCGTTGTCCATGGAAGCGCGGATGACCATCTGCAACATGTCCATCGAGGCAGGCGCCAGGGCGGGCATGGTGGCACCCGACCAGACCACCTACGACTACATGCTGGGCCGCCCGCACGCGCCGGAGGGCGCTGACTGGGACGCCGCCGTCGAGTACTGGAACACATTGAGGACCGACGACGACGCCACCTTCGACGTCGAGGTGGACCTGGACGCCGACACGCTGGAGCCGTTCGTCACCTGGGGAACCAACCCCGGCCAGGGCGTATCGCTGTCCCAGTCCGTTCCGGCCCCCGGGGACTTCGGCGACGAGAACGCCAAGGCCGCCGCGGAGCGCGCCCTGCAGTACATGGGGCTCGAAGCCGGCACGCCGATGAAGGACATCCGGGTGGACACCGTCTTCCTCGGTTCCTGCACCAACTCCCGGATCGAGGACCTGCGCGCCGCCGCTGACATTATCCGCGGCCGCGAAAAGGATCCGCAGGTCCGCATGCTGGTAGTTCCCGGTTCGGCCCGCGTCCGGCTCGAAGCAGAGGCCGAGGGCCTGGACAAGGTCTTCAAGGACTTCGGTGCCGAATGGCGCTTCGCCGGCTGCTCCATGTGCCTGGGCATGAACCCGGACCAGTTGGAGCCGGGGGAGCGGTGCGCCTCCACCTCCAACCGCAACTTCGAAGGACGCCAGGGCAAGGGCGGACGCACGCACCTGGTCTCGCCGGTGGTGGCCGCAGCCACGGCCGTGCGCGGCACGCTCAGCTCGCCGTCGGACCTTGAGCCGGCTCCCGAACCCGCAGCCATCCGCATCGACGCAGCCTAGGACAACACCATGGAAAAGTTCACCAAGCACACCGGCATTGGCGTCCCGCTGCGCCAGAGCAACGTCGACACCGACCAGATCATCCCCGCGGTGTACCTCAAGCGCATCACCCGGACCGGCTTCGAGGATGCCCTGTTCTCGGCATGGCGGAAGGACTCCTCCTTCATCCTCAACCAAGAGCCGTACAGCGCCGGTTCGGTCCTGGTGGCCGGCCCGGACTTCGGTACCGGGTCTTCCCGCGAGCACGCCGTCTGGGCGATGAAGGACTACGGCTTCAAGGCCGTGCTGTCGTCCCGCTTCGCCGATATTTTCCGCGGCAACTCGGGCAAGCAGGGGCTCCTGGCCGCGCAGGTGGCCCAGGACGACATCGAGCTCATCTGGAAGGAACTCGAGAACGCCCCGGGCACCCAGGTCACGGTGGACCTCGAGTCCAAGACCGTGGTGTGCGGCAACATCGTGGCGCCCTTTGAGATCGACGACTACACCCGCTGGCGGCTCCTGGAAGGCCTGGATGACATCGGGCTGACCCTGCAGCACGAAGCCGACATCACGGCCTATGAGGCCACCCGCCCGGCATTCAAGCCCAAGACCCTGCCGGCGAAGCTTTCCTAGCCTGGGGTGCGCCATCCGGCGGCGGGTGTCCGTTCCGCCACGCCCCGCCGCCGGTGCCCCCTTATTTCGGTTCGGTAACGCGACCTCCTATGCTTGGTTGGAGCCTTTGCAAGGTTTTGGGGGCTAGTGATCGTGAGGAAACCGGTATATGAGTAGTGTTCTGACAATCCGCGGCGGTGTCCCGCTTACAGGCCGCGTCAGCGTCCGTGGGGCAAAGAACCTTGTCCCCAAGGCAATGGTGGCGGCGCTGCTGGGAAACGAACCCTCGGTGTTGCGGAACGTGCCGGAAATCAAGGACGTCGAGGTAGTCACCTCCCTGCTGCAGCTGCATGGCGTGACCGTGGAGAAAGACCCGGTCAACGGTGACCTCACCCTCGACCCCAAGGCCGCCAAGACGGCGCCGAGCACCGCGATTGACGCCCACGCCGGAGACTCCCGCATTCCCATCCTGCTGTGCGGGCCGCTGATCCACGCGATCGGCGAAGCCTTCATCCCGGACCTGGGCGGCTGCAAGATCGGTGACCGGCCCATCGACTACCACCTGGACGTCCTGCGCCAGTTCGGCGCCGTTGTGGAGAAACGCCCCGGCGGCATCCACATCTCGGCGCCCAAAGGCCTGCAGGGCGCCAAGATCTCCCTCCCTTACCCGTCCGTGGGGGCCACGGAGCAGGTCCTGCTGAGCGCCACCCGCGCGGAAGGCATCACGGAACTTTCCGGTGCCGCCACCGAACCGGAAATCGTCGACCTCATCGCCGTGCTGCAGAAAATGGGCGCCATCATCAGCGTCCAGACCGACCGCACCATCCGCATCGAAGGCGTCCGGGACCTGGGCGGTTACAACCACCGCGCGCTTTCGGACCGCAATGAGTCGGCGTCCTGGGCGTCGGCGGCGCTGGTGACGCGCGGCGACATCTTCGTCGAGGGCGCCTCCCAGCGCGACATGATGACCTTCCTGAACACCTACCGCAAAGTCGGCGGCGGAATGGACATCGGCGAGGACGGCATCCGGTTCTACCACAAGGGCGGAAAGCTGAACCCGCTGGTCCTAGAAACGGATGTCCACCCCGGCTTCATGACCGACTGGCAGCAGCCGCTGGTGGTGGCACTCACCCAGGCCGAGGGCGTCTCGATTGTCCACGAAACCGTGTACGAGAACCGCTTCGGCTTCACGGACGCGCTCATCCGCATGGGCGCCAGCATCCAGGTGCACCGGGAGTGCCTGGGCAGCGTTCCGTGCCGCTTCGGCCAACGCAACTTCCTGCACTCCGCGGTCATTTCCGGCCCCACCCAGCTCAAGGGAACCGACATCGATGTTCCGGACCTGCGCGGCGGGTTCAGCCACCTGATCGCCGCTTTGGCCGCCACGGGAACCTCACGGGTCACCGGCATCGACATCATCAACCGCGGCTACGAGCGCTTCACGGAGAAGCTTGCCGGCCTCGGTGCCGATTTCGACATCACCACCACGAAGTAGAGCGGGACTGTGAAGGAATCTGCCAGGAGCAGGGCCACGTTTGTGTTCATCGCCAGCGTCGTCCGGCCCCTGATGAACGTCATGATGTCCAAAACGTGGGAAGGCACTGAGAAGCTTCCCGCGGGCGGCTTCATTGCCGCGCCCAACCACTGCACCGAAATCGATCCCCTGGTGGTAGGGCACATGCTCTACAACCAGAAGCGGGCCCCGCACTTCCTGGCCAAGGCCGGACTCTTCAAGGTGCCGGGCCTGGGCCCACTCCTGCGCGCGACCAAGCAGGTGCCCGTGGAGCGTTCGACGGCGGGAGCGAACCGGTCGCTGCAGGTGGCCCAGGAGATTGTGGCTGAGGGCGGCGCAATCATCATCTACCCGGAGGGCACGCTGACCCGCGACCCCGGGCTTTGGCCGATGAAGGGGCACACCGGCGCGGCACGGCTTGCCCTTGAGGGGGGCATCCCTGTGGTGCCCATCGCCCATTGGGGTGCGCACGAGGTCTTCCCCCGGTACGGCAAGCGGTTCCACCTGTTCCCGCGGAAGCGTTCCCGGGTGGTCGTGGGCGATCCCGTGGACCTGAGCGCCTTCAAGGGCCGTCCCCTGGACAAGGCCACACTGAGCGAGGCCACCGAACTCATCATGGATGCCATCACGGAGCTCCTGGCGGGACTGCGCGGTGAGCAGCCTCCCGCGGAACGCTGGGATCCGGCCAAGCAGCAGCAGGCCAAGCACGGGCGGTTCGTGGAACGCGGGCAGCAGCCAGGCGCAGAAACGGAAGCGCAGTGACCGCTGACGCAAAGGCGGGAGCGGCCCGCACAGTGGCCGTCCTCGGTGCAGGATCATGGGGAACAACGTTCGCGAAGATCCTGGCCGACGCCGCCCTTGCCACCGGTACGCCGCGCGCCATCAAGCTGTGGGGCAGGCGCGCCGAAGTGGTGGAAGAGATCAACACCAGCCACCGCAACAGCGACTACCTCAAGGACATCGTCCTGCCGGAGAGCATCACGGCGTCAACCGACGTCCGGGAGGTCCTGGCAGGGGCGGAGCTGGTGGTGGTGGCCGTTCCGGCCCAGTCGCTGCGTCCCCAGCTGCGGGAGTGGAAGGACATGATCGCCCCCGGGGCCGTCGTCGTCTCCCTCATGAAAGGCCTGGAGCTGGGAACTGATGCCCGGATGAGTGAGGTCATCGGCCAGGAACTGGGTCTGCCGCAGGAACGCGTCGCGGTCGTCTCGGGCCCCAACCTCGCCATGGAAATTGCCCGTGAGGAACCCACCGCGTCCGTTGTGGCGTGCACGGATTCCGCGACGGCTGGCTGGCTTGCCAGGAGCTGCACCGCCCCTTACTTCCGCCCGTACACCACGGCGGACGTCGTCGGCGTCGAAATTGGCGGCATCGTCAAGAATGTCATCGCACTGGCCGTTGGCATTTGCGAGGGCAGGCAGATGGGGGACAACACCAAGGCCTCGGTGATTACCCGGGGACTTGCGGAAACATCCCGCCTTGCGCTGGCGCTGGGCGGCGAAGCGAAAACCATGGCCGGGCTCGCAGGGCTTGGCGACCTCGTGGCGACGTGTTCCTCCGCGCTGTCCCGGAACCACACTGCCGGCCGGCTGCTGGGACAGGGCCTGACGCTGGAGGAGGTGGGCCGGAAGATGACCCAGACCGCCGAAGGCATCAAGTCCGGCCAGGCCGTCCATGAACTTGCCGGCAAGCTCGGCGTCGAAATGCCCATTACTGCCGCCGTCGTGGCGGTGCTGGCAGGCAAGCTGTCCGTTGACCAACTGGGGCCGGTTCTGCTGTCCCGGGAATTGAAACCTGAAGGCGATTACTGACCATGTCCCAAGACAAACCCACCACAGGCCAAACGGTCCCCACCAGGAAGCCGCGCGTTGCCGTGCTTTTTGGCGGCCGTTCCAGCGAGCACGCCGTGAGCTGCGTCACGGCGGCAGGTGTGCTGGGTGCCATCAACAAGGACAAGTACGAGGTCATCCCCATCGGGATCGCCAAGACCGGCCAGTGGGTTCTCGCCCCCGCCGAAACGGCCCAATGGTCCCTGGCGGCATCATCGCTCCCGGAAGTTGTGCCGTCGTCGGAGACCGTAACCCTGGCCGAGATCGGCGGGGAACACCAGCTGATCGTGGCCTCGCCCAACCAGGTTCCCCAGGAACTGGGCGCCGTTGACGTGGTTTTCCCGCTGCTGCACGGCCCGTTCGGCGAGGACGGCACCATCCAGGGCCTCTTGGAGCTCTCGGATACGCGCTACGTCGGCGCCGGGGTCCTGGCATCGGCCGTCGGCATGGACAAGCACTACATGAAGGTGGTCTTCGAAGCTGCCGGGCTGCACGTGGGCCCGTATGTGGTTGTGACCGACCGGCAATGGCGCAAGGACCCGGAAGCTGTGCGTAAACAGGTGGACCGCCTGGGGTTCCCCGTCTTCGTCAAGCCGGCCCGTGCCGGGTCCTCGATGGGCATTTCGAAAGTCGACTCCCTCGAGGGGCTGGACGCCGCCATCGAGGAAGCCCGCCGCCACGACCTCAAGCTCGTGATCGAAGCCGGCATAGTTGGACGCGAAATCGAGTGCGCGGTCCTGGAGGGCCGGGGCACGGATGCGCCACGGACATCGATGCCCGGCGAGATCTCCGTCGCCGGGGGTACCCACGAGTTCTACGACTTCAACGCCAAGTACGTGGAGGATGACGCCGCAGCACTGAGCTGCCCGGCCGACATGCCTGCGGAAGCCATTTCCCGGGTCCGTGAACTGGCTGCAGCCGCCTTTGACGCAGTCGGGGCCGAGGGACTCAGCCGGGTGGACTTCTTCTACACGCCCGAGGGCGAGTTGATCATCAATGAGATCAACACCATGCCCGGCTTCACCCCGAAGAGCATGTATCCCCAGATGTGGGCGGCAACAGGTTTGGGCTACGCCGACCTCATCGACGAACTGATCTACCTGGCGCTGAACCGCAACACCGGACTCCGCTGAGCCCCACCGGCACCCTAACCTCGCTCCGCTTCGGCCAGGGAACCCTGCCGGCGTGGGCCCTCACCGGCCGGTTACTGGCTCTTGGGCAGGTTCTGCAGATCCTCCTGGCCTACGCAGTTCCGTGACGACGGAACCTTGCCGGCCGCTGCTGCCAGGTCCGCCAGCACTGTCGCGGAGCTGATCTTGTCCGGGTCCATCAGGACCTCCGTTGCGGGTTCCCTGCCGTAGGTGGTCAGCGTCCACACGGGGTCGCCTTCCTTGATCACCCAGTCGATTCCGTTGACGGTGACGCAGCGGTCGGTCGTCGGCCCCGGAACGTTGACGCCGCAACGGAGAATGACAAGGGACGGATCGCCCCAGGCAGCGGTGGCCTGGCTGTTTGTCTTCCGCAGTTTGGAATCGCCTATGGCATCAGGGAGGGCCACCATCATGGGCGCGCACGCCGGGTTGGCGGCGTCCTTGGCGGCGGTGACATCAACGGCGGGGGAGCAGGCAGCCAGTGAAAGGGCGGCAATTGCCCCAACTGCCGCGATCCTGGCGGCGCGGGCGGACAGGGGCAGCTGGGGATGGTGCATGCTTCCAGCCTATCGCCGCCGCAGTCCCCGTCCGGACACAATGTCGGCCCGGCGCGGTAGCGTAGTGGCGTGCCTGAAGACCTCCGTAACCGCGTTGACCGCCAGCCCACCGTGGCCGGCTTTTCCGAAGCCGACCTGCTGGCCCGGATCTTTCCGCGCCTGCATATGGAGGGCGGCCACAACTCGAGCACGCTCCTCGGCCCGGGGGATGATGCCGCCATCGTCGCTGCTCCGGATGGGAAGACCGTCATCAGCATCGACACCCAGGTCCAGGACCAGGATTTCCGGCTCCTGTGGCCCAACGGCTACCGCACCACCGGGTTCGACGTCGGCTGGAAGGCCGCGGCACAGAACCTTAGCGACATCAACGCCATGGGTGCGCATGCCACCTCCCTGGTGGTCAGCCTCACGCTTCCCGTTGACACGCCGGTCCGCTGGGTGGAGGACCTGGCGGACGGGCTGACGGCCGGAATCCGGGAACTCGGGGCAGTCCACTGTTCCGTGGCGGGTGGCGACCTTGGCCGGGGCCGGGAAATTTCGGTGACTGCTGCGGTCCTGGGAACCCTCGACGGCGGGCGGCCCGTCCTCCGGTCCGGCGCACGGCCCGGGGACATCCTCGCGCTGGCCGGAACCGTCGGCCACGCGGCAGCGGGCCTGGCCCTGCTCGAATCGGGCGTGCCGCTGGACTCCCTCACCCCTGCAGAGCAGGCCTTTGTGGACCTGCAGTGCCGTCCGCGGCCGCCGTTGGAAGCCGGCCCGGCAGCCCGCGCGGCAGGTGCCACGGCGATGCTGGATATCTCGGACGGACTCCTGCGCGACGGGAAGCGGCTGGCCACCGCCAGCCATGTCGCGGTGGCCCTCGACCCAGCGCGTCTTACCCAGTTGGCGGACCTGCTGGGCCCTGCTGCGGCGCGGCTGCGAGCAGATGCGGCACCGTGGGTCCTGGGCGGCGGGGAGGACCACGGGCTGCTGGCCACATTCCCGGCCGGCGTTCAGCTGCCACCCGGATTCACTGCGATAGGCTCGATACATGCACTCGGCACCGACGAAGGCCCGGGTGTCCTGATAGCTGGCCGGGCCGCGGACACCGGGGGATGGGATCACTTTGCACACTAAGGTTGCCGCCAACGCGCTGGCGATGAAGAGGTGGCTGGGCAAGGCTGAAACTGCCCTGGGAAACCACAGCGACCGGCTCAACGCCATCAACATTTTCCCGGTCGCTGACGGTGATACCGGCACCAACCTCTACCTCACGGTCCGCGCTGCCGCCCGGTCGCTGGTGCTGGACGCGGACCAGCCGGCCCCCGTGGACGTCGGGGAAGTCCTCTCCAAGGCCGGGCAGGCAGCCATGGAAGAGGCCAGGGGAAATTCCGGAACCCTGTTTTCGGTTTTCCTGTGTGCTGCTGCCGAACCACTGGCCGGGCACACCCGGCTGACGTCCACCCTCCTGTCGGCAGCCCTGAACCGTGCCCAGATCCGCGCCTGGTCTGCGCTGAGTGATCCCGTTCCGGGAACCATGCTTTCGGTGATGGAGGCGGCAGCCCGTGCGGCTGGGGCTGTGGACGCCGGCCAGGACGGCGATGACAGCAACCACGCCCTGGGCCTCGCGCTGGACGCAGCGGTGGAGGGGGCCCTGGCCGCCGTGATCCACACCGAGGAGCAGCTTGATGCGCTCCAGTCTGCCCGGGTGGTGGATGCCGGCGGTGTGGGGATGCTGCTGATCCTCGACTGCCTCCGCTCAGCCGTCATGGGGCAGGAACTGCAGGGCGAGCTCCTCGACGGCCTGCACGGCTACGATGTCTCCGATCCTCACATCCACACCTCCCTGCCGGACGACGACGGCGTGGAAGTCATGTGCACCATCAGCCTTTCGCCCTTGAACGCCGCAACCCTCCGGCAGCGGCTGGACGAGATTGGCGAGTCCGTGATCATGAGCCAGGTTGGCAACGGGCCGGACGCCGAAGGAAACTACCGGTGGCGGGTCCACGTGCACGTGCCGGACGCTGCCCCGGCTGCTGCAATTATCCGCTCGCTGGGCGAACCTTCCCAGATCACCATCAGCGAACTGGCCCTGCCCAGGGATCCTGATGCGGATGCGGTGAACACCGGCGGGCATGAACGCTGAGCTGGAACTGGCCCTGGAGCGGCGGATCGGGAAGCGTTCGGCGGCAGTCATTGAGAAACATCTCGGCATAACCACCGTGGAGGGCCTCCTTAACTACTTCCCGCGCCGTTACATGAGCCGCGGTGAGCTCACGCCCATCACGGAGCTTCCTTTGGATGAGGAGGTCACCCTCATTGCCAGGGTTCTGTCCAGCAGCACCCGGCATATGCAGGCACGGCGCGGGACCATCACCGACGTCATCGTTTCCGACGACGACGGGCAGCAGGGGCTTCGCCTGGTGGGTGGCCGGGATTACACCGGAAAAGTTCCGGGGACCCTCAAAATCAGCTTCTTCAACGGGTTCAAGGCGAAAAACGAACTCCTGCAGGGACGCCGTGCCCTGTTTTCGGGCAGGGTTACCAGTTTTAAAGGGAAGCTTGGGCTCACCAACCCGGATTTCCAGCTCCTGGACGAAGATCCCTTCAGCGATGGGGGCCAGGATCCCGAAAAGCTTGCGGCCATGCCCATTCCGGTCTACCCGGCCACGGCCAAGCTGCCCAGCTGGAAGATCCAGAAGGTGATCGCGACGCTGCTTGAGACCTCGGACCTTGGCGCGGTGCCGGACCCGGTGCCCCCGGTGGTCGCGGCCCGGGAAGACTTCCTGCCCGTGGCCGACGCCTACCGCCTCATCCACGTGCCTGAAACCGCCGCCGACTGGAAGCGTGCACGCGACCGGTTCCGTTACCAGGAAGCCCTGGTGCTGCAGTCAGCGCTTGCCAGGCGCCGGGCCCAGCTCGCCGCTGAGGAAGCCACCGCCCGGCGCCCTGTCGGAGAAGGCATTTTGGCCGCCTTCGACCAGGCGCTGCCCTTCACCCTCACGGCCGGCCAGGCCGCCGTCGGCAGGACCCTCGCAGGGGAGCTGGCGCAGGACACGCCCATGAACCGCCTGCTCCAGGGCGAAGTGGGCTCCGGAAAGACCGTCGTGGCCTTGCGGGCCATGCTCCAGGTAGTGGACGCCGGCGGCCAGGCCGCGCTCCTGGCCCCCACCGAAGTGCTCGCAGCCCAGCACTACGACTCCATCCGCCGCACCCTGGGTTCGCTCTCCAGCGACGGACTCCTTGGCGGCCTGGCCGGAAGCAACGGGCCATCCGTGCAGGTCACGCTGTTAACCGGATCCATGCCCACGGCGGCACGGAAGCAAGCCATGCTGGATGCGGCCTCAGGGACGGCAGGGATCATCATCGGCACCCACGCCCTCCTCAGCGACAACGTCTCGTTCTACGACCTCGGCCTGATCGTGGTGGACGAGCAGCACCGCTTCGGCGTGGAACAGCGCGATGCCCTGCGGGCCAAGGCCCGGAAGCCGCCGCATCTGCTGGTCATGACCGCCACGCCCATTCCGCGCACCGTGGCAATGACCGTGTTTGGTGACCTCGAAACCTCCACCCTCGATGAACTGCCCAAAGGCAGGGCCCCCATCACCACCCATCTCGTGGGCCTCGCGGAGAACCCTGCCTGGGCGGCACGGATCTGGGCACGCGCCCGGGAGGAAATCGACGCCGGCCACCAGGTGTACGTGGTCTGTCCCAAGATCGGAACCGACGACGACGGCGACTTCAGCCCCGGGGAGGCCGCACCACCTGGCGTGGAGGCGGAGGAGGCCAGGGAACTCGCGTCCGTCACCGCCGTCGTGGACCACCTGCTGGCTGAGCCCTCATTGGCGGGAGTTCCGCTGGCTCCCCTTCACGGGCGCCAGGACCCCGAGTTGAAAACGGACACCATGGCCGGGTTCACCGCCAACCGCATCAAACTGCTCGTCTCCACCACCGTGATCGAAGTGGGGGTGGACGTGCACAACGCCACCCTGATGGTGATCCTGGACGCCGACAGGTTCGGGATCTCCCAGCTGCACCAGCTTCGCGGGCGTGTGGGCCGTGGCGGGCTGCCGGGGACCTGCCTGTTGGTCACCGCCCTTGAACCCGGCCATCCCAGCCGGCGGCGGCTGGAGGCCGTGGCTGCAACCACGGACGGTTTTGTTCTGTCGCAGGAAGACCTTAAGCTGCGGCGCGAGGGCGATATCCTTGGTGCTTCCCAGTCCGGCGGCCGGTCCACCCTGAAGCTGTTGCGGGTCCTCGAACACGAAGACGTGATAGCCCGGGCCAGGGACGACGCCCAGGCAATCGTCGGCGGTGACCCGCTGCTGGCCGGCCATCCCGGCCTCGCCGATGCCATTGAGCAGTACCTCAACCCCGAGAAGGAGGCGTTCCTTGAACGCGGTTAGCAACGAGGGCGCAGCGGGCGCCGCCGGGTCACGGTGGGCGACGTGACGCGGATCATCGCCGGGGCCGCCGGCGGCACACCGCTGGCAGCTGTTCCGGGATCGTTGACCCGGCCTACGACGGACCGGGTCAAGGAAGCGCTGTTCTCCCGCCTCGATGCTTTTGGCGTGATTGCCGGCGCCCGGGTGCTGGATCTTTATGCCGGTTCCGGTGCCCTGGGCGTGGAAAGCGGCAGCAGGGGAGCGCGGGCGGTGGACCTGGTCGAGTCGGAAGCCAAGGCCAGCGCCGTGTGCCAGCGCAACGCGGACCTCATCAATGGAGTGCTGGGCCAGAAAACCGTTACCGTCCACCGCTCAAAGGTGGAGCCGTTCCTTGACCGCGCGGCACCAACGGCCGCCTGGGACCTGGTGTTCCTGGACCCGCCGTATCCGTTGGAGGACGGAACGCTGTCAGCGGTGCTGCAGAAGCTTGCGGCCCACCTTGGCCCCGGAGCCGTGGTGGTGGTGGAACGCTCCTCGCGGTCACCGGAACCGGGCTGGCCGGTGGGGATGACCAGGTTCGCCGAAAAGAAATACGGGGAGACCAGGCTGTGGTTCGCGGAGCCGTTCGTTCCCGACGCCATCGCCCCCGGTGACCTGGCCGACGGTGACCTTGCTGACGCTGACGGGGCTGAGTCCCCGGGCGCCTAGGCCGAGAAAGGGTCCAGGTCCACTCCGGCCAGGACCCTTGCGGGGTGGGGGCCCCGCGCTGTCAGCTCAGCTGTCCACGATTCCGGCCACGGGCCCTGGGTTCCCGCAAGGATGATGTTTCCCGGATACCTGCCCTGGAACATGCCGGCCTCGGCAACGGCGCCCACATCGGCCATGGCCCCGCGCATCGCCGCCACCTGGCTCCTGACGAGGGTGAGCGCCGGTTCGTCGCCCACATTCACGATCAGGAGCCCTTCCGGGCCCAGGCGCTCCCTGGCCTCGCGGTAGAAACCGCTGTTGGCTATGTGCTCCGGTGCCTCAGGGCCGGAGAAGATGTCCAGGATCACGACGTCGAAGGTGAGGCCCGGGTCAAGCGCACCGAGTGCTTCGCGGGCATCGCCGATGACGGTGGTCAGGTTCGTCCCTACGGGCATCGGAAGGTGCCGCAGGACAAAGTCCAGCAGTTCACGTTCCAGCTCCACCGCGTACTGGGTTGAGCCCGGACGGGTGGCCTGGATGTACCGCGCCAGTGTCAGAGCCCCTGCTCCAAGGTGTAGCGCCCTGATCTGTTCCCCTGCCGGTGCCGCCAGATCCACCAGGTGCCCGATCCGGCGAAGGTACTCGTAAAAGATGTCTTCCGGCCGGTCAAGGTTGACGTGTGACTGTTCAGCGCCGCCGATGCTGAGGACGTAGCCGCCATCGGTAAAGGCGTCGGGTTCGATCGTGGCGTGCCGGCCGGTAGTCCGCAGGAAGCGGCTGGCGGTACCGCCGCCGCGGCCGGACATCAGAGCCTGCCGCGCAGGGTTGCCAGCCGCTCGGCGGCCTCCTCCAGGACTTCCGTCTTCTTGCAGAAGGCAAAGCGGAGCAGGCTTCGTGTCCGTTCGGCGCCTTCCGGGTGGCAGAAGACCGGAACTGGGATGGCGGCGACCCCCACCAGTGCCGGCAGTCGCCGGGCCAGGTCCAGCGCATCCGTGATGCCCAGCGGAGCTGTATTTACATTGACGAAGTAGGTTCCCTGCGGAGTAAAGACGTCAAAGCCCGCAGCCCGGAGCCCTGCGCTGAGAATGTCCCGCTTCTGCTCCAGAGCAGAGGCGATGCCGGTGTAGAACCCATCCGGCAGGGCCAGTCCCTGGGCGATCGCTGCCTGGAAGGGGGTGCCCGAACTGTAGGTGAGGAACTGCTTTACCGTTCGGACCGCCGCGACCAGCTCCTCGGGGCCGCTCAGCCAGCCGATCTTCCAGCCGGTGAGGGAAAACGTCTTGCCGGCGGAGGAAATGGTGATGGTCCGGGCAGCGGCGCCCGGAAGGGTGGCTACCGGGATATGGCTCACGCCGAAGGTGAGGTGCTCGTACACTTCGTCGGTGATGATTGTGCTGCCGTGCTTGGCTGCAAGGTCCACCACCCGCTGCAGGACAGCGGGCGGAAAGACGGCGCCGGTGGGATTGTGCGGGTTGTTCAGCAGCACCACGCGCGTCCGTTCGCTGAAGGCTGCCTCCACCGCGGCCAGGTCCGGCATGAAGTCCGGGGCCGCCAGGGGGACGGTGGTGTGGGTGGCTCCGGAAAGTCCAATCACCGCGCCGTAGGAGTCGTAGAACGGTTCAAACGTGAGGACCTCGTCGCCCGGCCCGGCGAACGCCAGCAAGGAGGCGGCGATGCCCTCGGTAGCCCCGGTAGTGATGATGACTTCCGTTGCCGGGTCCGGCGCCAGCCCGTAAAAGCGCTCCTGGTGCGCCGCCACCGCCTCCCGGAGTTCCGGAAGGCCCTTGCCCGGCGCATACTGGTTGGCCCCGGCAGCAATGGCGGCCCGCGCCGCATCCCTGATTTCCGCCGGCCCGTCCTCATCGGGGAAGCCCTGTCCCAGGTTGATGGCGCCCGTCTGGACGGCCAGGGTGGTCATCTCTTCGAAGATGGTGACTCCGAGTCCGCCGTCCGGCGCCAGGAGGTTTGCTCCGAGCGCGGTGCGCTGCCAGGGAGCAGGTGCCAGGGGGGTGGAAAGATCCCGGGGTGGATGCATCCAGCCATGGTATCCCGGCCTTTCCATGCGGTAGGTTCGGAGCATGAGACGCGCTGTGTGCCCCGGATCCTTCGACCCCATCCACAACGGCCATCTCGAAGTCATTGCGCGGGCTGCCGGGCTGTTCGACGAGGTTATCGTGGCCATCTCCACGAACTACGCCAAGAAGTACATGTTCACCCTGGAGGAACGGCTGGAAATGGCACGGGAGACCCTGGCGCTGCTCAAGGGCATCGTGGTGGAACCCGTGGGCGAGGGGCTCCTGGCGGAGTACTGCCGCCAGCGGGGCGTCTCCGCCATCGTCAAGGGGCTCCGGTCGTCGTCGGACTTTGACTACGAGCTTCCCATGGCCACCATGAACCGGCAGTTGAGCGGGGTGGAGACAGTCTTCCTCCCGGCAGAGGCCAGCTACGTCCATCTGTCCTCCACCCTGATCAAGGAAGTGGCTGTCCTGGGCGGCAGCGTCTCGGACTATGTGCCCCGGTCGGTGCACCGGCGCATGCTTTCCGGCGAGCCTTCGCCGGATCAGCAGCCGAAGCGGTAGGCTGGATCGGTACTTCGGCGCTGCCCGCTGCCGGTTTGAGTCACCATGGCTCTTCAGGCTAAGATGGTACGTCGGTCATATGTTCAACAGGAGTTCTCATTAACAGAGATGCTGGTTCGCCCCTGGCGTTCGACGTCAAGGACCTCGGGCGCAGCCCGGGAAGCATGCGGACACTGAAGGAACATGTACCCGCACCGGGTGATCTTGGTGTGGCGCTCATTGGTGTTCAGGAAGGCTCGGATGTCGAGCTCGACCTGAGGCTGGAGGCCGTACACGAAGGAATTCTGGTATCAGGAACTGTCCTCGCCGAAGTAACCGGCGAGTGCGGCCGATGCCTGGATCCCCTTGCGTATGACCTTGAGGTCAATGTGCAAGAACTTTTCTTCTACGAGGGCACTGAGCTCTCGGACGGAGAAGAAGATGAAGAGCAACGTCGAGTCGAGCACGATGTAATCGATCTTGAACCGGTGTTGCGGGACGCGGTTGTCACCAATCTGCCGTTCCAGCCGGTGTGCCGGGAAGACTGCCAGGGCCTTTGCTCCGAATGCGGAGTTCGCCTGGAAGACGAGCCGGGGCACCACCACGAGGTCCTGGATCCTCGCTGGGCTGCCCTAGCTGATATGGCTAAGCCTGACCGGCAAAATTGATTTGTACGTGTTTGTCTAGAGAGAAATGAGTTAGCCGTGGCTGTTCCCAAGCGGAAAATGTCTCGCTCGAATACCCGCGCCCGCCGCTCGCAGTGGAAGGCGACCGCCCCCCACCTGGTGAAGACCGTTGAGAACGGCCAGGTCACCTACAGCCTGCCGCACCAGGCAAAGGTCGTTACCGACTCTGCTGGCACTGCGCTGTTCCTTGAGTACAAGGGCCGCAAGGTCGCTGACGTCTAATCGGCCCCAACAGGCTGACTGATGTCTTCAACTGAAGAGCTTCTGAAGCGTCTCGGTGTCACTATTGACGCCGGGACGCTTCGTCTTGCGCTTACCCACCGCTCGTACGCATACGAGAACGGCGGCATCCCCACCAACGAGCGGCTCGAATTCCTGGGCGACTCCATCCTGGGGTTCTCCGTGACCGACGCCCTGTACCGGGACAACCCGGGCCTGCCCGAAGGCGAACTCGCCAAGCGCCGGTCCGCCGTCGTCAGCACCCGGGCCCTCGCCGGCATCGGCCGTAGCCTGGGCATCGGCGAGTACATCTACCTGGGCCAGGGCGAGAAGCTCACCCACGGGAAAAACAAGGCGTCCATCCTCGCGGACACCATGGAGGCCCTGATCGGGGCCACCTATGTCTCCAACGACATCGAGACCGCGCGCCAACTCGTCATGCGGCTGATCGGACCGTTGCTGAAGGACGCCGCTGTCCTGGGCGCCGGCACCGACTGGAAGACCAGCATCCAGGAACTCGCGGCCAGCCGGCAGCTTGGCAGCATCCACTACGCGGTGGACGGGACCGGCCCGGATCACGCCCGCACCTTCACCGCTGTCCTGAACATCGGCGGAAACGCCTACGGCAAGGGTTCCGGGCATTCCAAGAAGGAAGCGGAGCAGGAAGCGGCCGCGGACGCCTGGCGGGTGCTTTCCGGCGCCGAAACCCGGAATGCTGCCGGCACTTCGGCTGGTTCCGTCACCGCCAAGTAGCGTCCCGTGCCTGAACTGCCCGAGGTCGAAGTGGTGCGCCGCGGCCTGGTGAACTGGGTCCGTGGCAGGACCATCAGCGCTGTTGACGTCCTTGATCCCCGCTCCATCCGCCGCCATGCCCTGGGCGCGGGGGATTTCATCGGCAACCTCCAGGGCGCAACCGTCAGCGACGTCGTGCGCCGCGGCAAATTCCTGTGGATGCCGCTGACGGACGGCCCCGCTGCACCGGAAAACCCTGAAACCGCAGCGCTGCCGGATGTTGCACTGATGGCTCACCTGGGGATGAGCGGCCAGCTCTTGATGCAGGATCAGGACGTCCCCGACGAAAAGCACCTCAAGGTCAGGCTTCGCCTCAGTCCCCGCGACGGCATGCCGGCCCAGCTGCGGTTCGTTGACCAGCGGATCTTCGGGGGCCTCTTCGTCACCGCCCTGGTACCCACCGACGACGGCGGCCCCGGCGGCCTCGCCGAGTCCCCCCTTCCGCTCATCGCCGCGGAAGCCGCCCATATTGCGCGGGACCCCCTGGACCCTGCCTTTTCGTTCGACCTCTTCTACCAGCGCCTGCGCAAGCGCAGGACGGGCCTGAAACGGGCGTTGCTGGACCAGGGGCTGGTGTCCGGCATTGGCAACATCTACGCTGACGAAGCCCTCTGGCGTGCCCGCCTGCATTTTGCCAGGCCCACCGACACCCTTCGCAGGAACGAGGCCCAACGCGTCCTGGACAGTGCCCGCGAGGTCATGCTCGATGCCCTGGCCGCCGGCGGGACCAGCTTCGACTCCCTGTACGTCAACGTCAATGGCGCTTCAGGCTACTTTGACCGGTCCCTGAACGCCTACGGCCGCCAAGGTGAGCCGTGCAGGCGGTGCGCCGCGGCGGGGATCAGTTCCACCATCCGCCGGGACCAGTTCATGAACCGTTCCTCCCATACCTGCCCGGTGTGCCAGCCGCGGCCCCGCAACGGCCGCTGGTAGTCCCACCATCCACCTGGCTGGGTGTCAGCGGGACCCGTAGTACTGAGCGAGACGTACCAGGCCCTCGTCAATCGAGACAGCCGGCGTCCAGGCAAGAAGCTCCTGGGTCTCCCGCTGGTCGAACCAGTGGGCGGTGGACAGCTGTTCGGCAAGGAACCTGGTCATCGGGGGTTCGTCCTGTTTACCGAGCTGGAGCCAAGCCCTTTCCACTGCCGATCCCGCGATCCGGGCAAGCTTCCCCGGCACTGACCATGACGGCGCAGCGACGCCGCCGGCAGCGCAGATGCCGGCGATGAGTTCGCCCACGGGGCGGGGCTCGCCGTTGGTGACCACCAGGGCCCTGCCGTGGATGTGGCTGACGCGGTCCAGGGCAGCAACGATCGCTGCCGCCGCGTTGTCCACGTAGGTGGTGTCGATCAGCGCGGCGCCTGCATCCAGCAGCGGCAGCCGCTTCCTGGCGGCCCGGGCCAGGACCCGTTCCACCAGTTGGGTGTCGCCCGGCCCCCAGACGACGTGCGGCCGCACGGCGGCGACCCGGAAGTCCGGGGCGTCGGCGGCCAGGGCCAGCAGTTCAGCCTGCGCCTTGGTGCGCGAATAGTCGCCGTGGGCATGCACCGGGTCGGCCGGCTCCGCGCCAAGACCTGCAATGGCGGCGCCCGAGTTGGCCACTGAAGGCGAAGAAACGAAGACCACGTCCCGGACCCCGGCTTCGCGTGCCGCCAGGAGCAGGCGCCGCGTTCCCTCCACGTTCACCCGGTCAAACTCGTCGGCGCGGCCGGTGAAGGATACTTTGGCCGCGAGGTGGATGACTGCCTCGGCGTCCCTGACGGCAGCCCTGACGGAGGCGTCGTCGGTGAGCGAACCGCAATGGTCCGCCGCGCCGTCAACCCCTGAGGGACGCCGCTGGAAGGTGGTGACAGCATGGCCCTTGCGCACCAGCAGCCCTGCCACTTCCCGCCCCAGCAGGCCGCTCGCCCCGGTGACCAGGATCTTCATGGCGCCACCCGCCGGCCGCCGGCCAGCACTGACGAGGCCCATTGGGCCAGCCGCGACCTGTCGATCTTTGCGTTGTGGCGGATGTCGGTGGGCTGCGCGGGGACAACCAGGACTGCCGCCACGGACACGCCTGCCTCCTGGGCGGCACTCCGTACCTTCCCGGCCAGTTCCGTGCCCGCAGGGCCGGCCTTACGGGCAGGCGGGACGGTTTCGACGACGGCGGCGATGGCCTGGGTGCCCGCGGGCCCCACGCCCACGACGGCTGCCATCCGGATACCGTCCAGCTGTTCGATGGCCTGTTCGGCGCCGACCGGAGTGACCACTCCATGGGGCGCCGTGATGATGTGCGCCAGGCGCCCTTCCACCCACAGGCGGCCGTCGGCGTCGAAATGGCCCACATCGCCGGTGCGGTGCCCGCCGGCCGGCCCGGCGCTCGCCTGCCCGGTCAGCCAAAGCCTGTCGTAGCCGTCCTTGACGTGCGGCGCGCTGACCAGGATTTCCCCCGTCACCCCCGGTTCGGTCACCGGCTCAGCCCCTGGGGCAGTACCGTCGGCCGCCAACGGGATCACGGCTATGCGGGCGCCTTGGACGGGATGCCCTACGCAGACGCCGTTGCCGGCCCCTGGCGTTGTTCCGGCTTCGGCGTCGGCCGCCGCGGCCTGGATCTGTTCAAGGCTGATGTCGGTGACGGGGAGGGCCTCGGTCATGCCGTAGGGGGTATGCAGCGAGGCGGCGGGCAGCAGCCGCTGCACCTCCGCAAGGAGAGGTTCCGGAACCGGTGCGCCGGCAGAGAGCAGCACTTGGACGCGGCAGAGTGCAGCGGTGCCCTCCGGGGTGAGGCCGTCCCGGGTGGCGACGACGTTGCGCAGGGCGGCAGGGGACGCAAAGACCACCGTGGCATCGATGGCCGCTGCAGCATCGGCCAGGGCGCGCGCGGTCAGGGTGCGGGGCGCGGTGACGTCCATGGCCGGCGTCACGGACACGGTTCCCAGCGCCGGCCCCAGCAAGGCGAACGGCGCAAAGCCTGCAACCAGCTTCTGACCCGGCTTGATGCCGAAGGTTCCCGCCACGGTGTCCCGCATGGCGGCAAGCTGCCGGTGCGTGTACAGCACGCCCTTGGCGGGACCGGTGGAGCCGGAAGTGAAAAGTACGGCGGCGGGGGAGTCCCCGTCCGGGCTGGAGGCGGGAGCGACGCCGGCAGCGGCACGCCCTGCGCCTGCCCTGGCCAGGGCGGCGAGGGAGGTCTCCACCCCGAGGAGCCGGCGCGGACCTGCCGGCAGGTCCTGCACACTGATGCGCCTGGACGCCCAGCCCAGTGCCCGGGCAGCGGCAAGGGCCTTGTCAATCCCGATCAGGACATCAGGCGTCGCTCCCTTGACCGCCCGGCCCAGCCCCCTGGTCCCCAGGCCGGCGTCGGCAACAACCACCACCGCTCCCAGCCGCAGGCAGGCATACAGGGCCACGGTCAGGTCCACCCCGGGCGGGACCATCAGGCTCACCCGGCTGCCCGGTCCTACTCCCGCCCCCTGCAGGCCTGCGGAGAGGTGCCCGACGCTTTCTTCCAGCTGCCGCCAGGTGAGCGAGCGGGCCACCGTGCCGTCCGGTGCCATTTCGACGACGGCCCTCCCGTCTGCGGACGGGCCGGCGGCGAGCTCCCCAAGAAGCGTCCACAAGGGCGTGGAGCCATTGCCGTTAGCCGGGGCGGCGGTTCCAGTGACCACGTCGGCTTCAGCAACTGCGCCGGCTTCAGCAACACTGTCCCCGCCGTGCGTGACGCGGCCGGCAAGCCAGTCGAAGACCGCCGGCGCGATGTTCCGGTCCTCTGCCACCAGGTGTCCAGCACCCTCGTAGCGGTGCACGTCCGCGTGGGGGAGGCGGGTGAGCAGGTCCTTCAGGTAGCGGTCGGAGAAGATGGGGTCCCTTGGGCCCCACAGCATCAGGACCGGCACCTTAAGGTCCCGCACGCCCTCCGCCACGCCGTTGAGGGCAGCGAAGCTGGGGTGCGACGCGTCAACGGGAATGTCCGCTACGAAGTTGCCCACCCCCGCGCGCCGCGAGGCGCTGCGGTACGGAGCCATGAAGGCGTTCCGCACGTCCGCGGGCAGCGGCGGGTGTGCCAACGAATGCGTCACCCGCAGGAAAGCATCGGTAGTGGTGGTGCCCCACCGGTGCACGGCAGGGTGGAGGGCAAGGCGCAGCGCCGGCGGGATGGGGGAACCGGCGGGCTGGTGGACGGCGGTGTTGGTCAGGACCACGCCGGCCAGCTGGTCGGCGTGGGCCAGCGCCCAGCCGAGGCTGATGACCCCGCCCCAGTCGTGACCCACCGAAACCACCGGCCCTGCCAGGTCCAGGGCGTCGGTCAAGTCGCCCAGGTCGTTGATCCTGTCCGCCAGCCGCCGGAAGGTCCCGGTCCGCTCCGAGAAACCCATGTCCAGCTGGTCCACGGCCACCACGCGCCACGGGTGCGCGTGGTTCGATCCGGCGGCCAGCAGGCTCCGCCACAGGTAGGACCAGGTGGGATTGCCGTGTACGCACAACAGGGTTCCCATGGGAGCCAGGCCGCGGCGTGCCAGTTCCCCGCCATTGTCCAGCAGGTGCCAGCGGCGCACCGTGCCGGGCGAATCAGCCCCCGAGGTGGAGGGGACATCGATGTGGCGCGACCACTCGGCGTTGACGCCCGGCCAGTCCGCGATCACCAAACGATTTCCAGCATTGCGGTGTTCAGGCCGGATCCGACGCCCATGCACAACACCCTGTCACCGCTTCCCAATGACTGTGCCTCGGCCGCGAGTGTCATGGGGAGCGATGCCGGTCCCACGTTGCCCCAGTGCGGGAACGTGATGGGCACCTTGTCCGGGTCCAGATCGATCGCATCGATAATGGCCTGGGTGTAGGCGTTGCTGACCTGGTGCGTGACGTAGCGGTCCATCGCGGCCCAGTCCCATTCGGGCTGGGCTTCCTGCCATGCATCGACCACGAGCTGGAGGCCGCCGTCGAGCAGTCCCTTCGTGTCGGTGTTCATGCCGTCGATGCCGCCCACGCACAACTCGTGGTGCTCGGTGCCGGCGCGCATCACGCCGCCCACCACCCGGTGTGCTCCCGGGTGCTCGTCGGCGGGCCCCAGGACGGCCGCCGCAGCCCCGGACCCCAGCGTCAGCGTGGCGAACTCCCGGTTAAAGTCATCGCGCGTTGTCTCGGGCCGCTGCAGCCGGGCCAGGGTGGCCTCCTGCGTCAGCTGGGCGTCCTCGCCGTTGACAATCACGGCGTACCTTATCTGGCCCGAATCGATCATGTTGGCTGCCAGGGTCAGGGCATTCACGAAGCCCAGGCAGGCGTTGGCAAGGTCGAAGTTCATGGCCGACGACGGCAGGCTCAGGCCGTGGTGGATCTTCACCGCCACTGAGGGTTCAAGGTTGCGCCGGGTCACCGAGGTGTTGATCAGCAGTCCGACCTCCGAGGCTTCGATGCCGGCCTCGGCGAGGGCCTTGGCGCCCGCCTCCACCGCGGCGTCGTCGAACGACGTTCCAGCAGCCCACCACCGGCGGTGCGTGATGCCTGCCACGCGCTCAAGCAGCCGCGGCGGAAACTTGAGGCGCTGCAGGGTCGATGCCAGCCGCCGGTCAAATTCCGTGGAGCTCACGATCCTGGGAGCCTCGACGCTGCTCACCGAGAGCAGCGCGGTGTTGCTGTGGCGGAAGGTTGCATTACCTGCCAATTCAAGCCCCTCTTCGTTTTCGTCCCGCGTTCCTGCGGTGACCGTACCCACATCTGCGCAGGCTCAAGAGCTTAACTATGCCTTTGCCGTGCCGGAACACGCATATCCACCCCCGGTGCCCGTGCCGGTTCCCGGGTGCTGCTGCCGGGAAATGTCGGTCCTGCGCAGTAGATTGTAGTGACCCGGTTCCAGCAAAATGCCCTACCCGCTCCAGGAGACCAGAAAAGCCTTGCACCTCAAAAGCCTCACCGTCCGGGGGTTCAAGTCCTTTGCGTCCGCCACCACCTTCGACTTCGAACCCGGCGTCACCGCCGTCGTGGGTCCCAACGGATCCGGCAAGTCCAACGTGGTGGACGCCCTGGCGTGGGTCATGGGCGAGCAAGGGGCCAAAACCCTGCGCGGCGGCAAGATGGAGGACGTCATTTTTGCCGGTACGTCCGGGCGTCCGCCGCTGGGCCGCGCCCACGTTTCGCTCACCATCGACAACACCGATGGCGCACTCCCCATCGAGTACAGCGAAGTCACGATTTCCCGGACGCTGTTCAGGACGGGCGGATCCGAATATGCCATCAACGGCGCAGGCTGCCGCCTGCTGGACATCCAGGAACTGCTCTCCGATTCCGGCCTGGGCCGTGAAATGCATGTCATTGTGGGCCAAGGCCAGCTGGACCGCGTCCTGCACGCCACTCCCGAGGACCGCCGCGGCTTCATCGAGGAGGCGGCCGGGATCCTCAAGCACCGGCGCCGCAAGGAACGGACGGTACGGAAGCTCGAGGCCATGCAGGCCAACCTCCAGCGCCTGACCGACCTCACCGGCGAGATCCGGCGGCAGCTCACGCCCCTTGGGAAGCAGGCCGAGGTGGCCCGCCGAGCGCAGCGGGTCCAGTTCGACGTCCGGGACGCGCGGGCGCGCCTGCTCGCCGACGACCTGGTGCAGCTGCAGCAGGCCCTGGAGCAGGACGTGGCGGACGAAGCGGCACTCAAGGCGCGCCGGACCGCCGTCGAGCAGGAACTCGAGGCCGGGCGCAGGCAGCAGGCAACATTGGAGCAGCTCGCGGCCGAGGCCACACCGCGGCTCAATGCCGCCAGGGACACCTGGTACCGGCTGTCCACGGCCCGTGAACGGCTGCGGTCGCTCGGCTCGCTTGCCACGGAACGGAGCCGCCTGCTGGGTTCCGACGATGCCGCGCCGTCTTCCGGCCGGGACCCCGAACAGCTGGAGCGCCAGGCAGCCCGGGTGAGGCGGGAACTGGCCGAACTCGAACAGGACATCCAGTCCAGGCGGGGCACCCTGGACGCGGCCAGCGCAGCGAAAGTGGAAGCGGAGCGGGCTGCGCAGGCCGAGGACCAGCGGCTCACCGCCCAGCTCCGTGCCGCAGCGGACCGGCGCGAGGGCCTGGCGCGGCTGGCCGGCCAGGTCGCGGCGGCCCGGTCCCGGGTGGAGTCCGCGCAGGCGGAACTTGGAAGGCTGCGCGAATCCCTTGCCGCCGGAACCGAACGCCGGGCCCGCGCCCAGGCCGAGTTTACGGCGCTGGAAAACCAGGTGGCCGGCGTGGAGGAGGGAGAGGAATCCCTTGACGCCGACTATGAGGCGGCCAGCGATGTCCTGGACGCCGTGCTGGGGGAGATCGCGGACCTCAAAGCCGCCGTCAACGAGGGGGTCCGCAAGCGGGACGCCCTCGCCGCGCGCCTCGATGCCCTGAAGCTCGGCCTTGACCGCAAGGACGGTGCCAGGCACGTGCTGGCGTCCGGGCTCCCCGGCGTGCAGGAAAGCCTTGCTGCCGGGATCACCGTGCAGGCCGGGTTCGAGCCGGCCATCGCCGCCGCCCTGGGGGAAGTGTCCGAGGCAGTGCTCGTCCAGGACGGGGAGGCAGCGGCCGCTGTGCTGGGACGGCTCAAGGACGACGACGCCGGGCGGGCGTCGCTGCTCCTCGCATCGGCGGCGGCACTCCACCAGGGAGATGGCCCGCACGTGACGCTGCCTGAGGGAGCGCAGTGGGCCGCCGGCCTGGTCGATGGGCCTTCGGGGCACGGCTCCCTGGTCCGGCACCTGCTGTCCCGGACCGCCGTCGTGACCGGCATCGACGCCGCGGCTGCCCTGGTTGCTGCACTGCCGGACATGACAGCGGTCACCCGCGAAGGGGACGTCTTCACCGCCGTCTCCGCCACGGGTGGCTCTGCCAAAGCGCCGTCCCTCCTTGAGGTGCAGGCGGCGGTGGACGACGCCGAGCGCGGGCTTTCGGCGGTCACGGCGGACCTGGAGCGGAACAGGTTCGCCCTGGCAGCCGCGGAGGCACGGCGCACGGGAGCGCAGGAGGAGGCGGACGCTGCGCTCGACAAGCTGCACGAATCCGATGCCCGGCTCGCTGCCGTAGCCGAACGTTTGGGCCACCTGAACTCTGTCCTGCGCAGCGCCGTTGGCGAGAGCGAACGGCTGGCAGCGTCCCTGGCACGGGCCGAAGGCAACGTCGCGGCGGAGGAGGAAGCGCTCGCCACCGTCGCTGCCCGGTTGGCCGCGGCGCAGGAAGCGCCGGTGGAAGAGGAACCGTCCACGGAGCAGCGCGACGCCCTGGCGCGTGCAGCCTCCGCCGCCCGCGCCGCCGAGGTGGAGGCGCGGTTGTCCCTCCGCAGTGCCGAAGAGCAGCTGGTGGCCACCCGCAACAGGGTGGCGTCCCTGGAACGCGCCGCTGCCACGGAACGCCGCGCCCGTGAGGAGGCGGCAGAGCGCGCCCGCCGCCGCCGCATCCAGGCCCGGCGCGCGGCCGCCGTTTCCTCGGGGGTGGAACTGGCTCTTGGCTATGTGGACGTCTCCGTGGACCGTGCCCGGCACGAACGGGACCTGGCGGAGGAGAACCGCGAGCTGCGCGACCGCGGCCTGCGGGAGATCCGGGAAGCGAACGATGCCCTGGCCAGGGAGCTGGCCCAACTCACCGACAACGTGCACCGCGACGAACTCGCCCGGGCCCAGCAGCGCGCCAGGATCGAGGCGGTGGAAACCCGCTCCGTGGATGAGCTGGGCATCACCCCCGAAGCGCTGGTCACCGAATTCGGGCCGCACGTGCCGGTGCCCGTTCCGGCGGAGGAATCCGGTGACAAATGGGCGGCCCTGCGGGCCCCGGTTGACGCGGACGGGGAAGAAATCAGGGATGGCAAGCCCTATGTCCGGCAGGAGCAGGAGAAACGGCTGCGGAAGGCGGAGCGGGACCTCGCAAGCCTGGGCAAGGTCAACCCCCTGGCGCTGGAGGAATTCGCGGCGCTGGAGGAGCGGCACCAGTTCCTCAGCACCCAGCTCGAGGACCTGAAGGCCAGCCGGCGGGATCTGCTGGACATCATCAAGGAAGTGGATGACAGGGTCCAGCGGGTCTTTGCCGAAGCGTTCGAGGACACCCAGGCCCAGTTCGTCCGGGTTTTCGGGCGGCTCTTTCCCGGCGGCGAGGGACGCCTGGTCCTGACCGACCCGGCGGACATGCTCACCACCGGCATCGAAGTGGAGGCCCGCCCTGCGGGCAAGAAGATCAAGCGGCTGTCCCTGCTCTCCGGCGGCGAACGCTCCCTGACCGCAGTGGCGCTCCTGGTGGCCATTTTCAAGGCGCGGCCCTCGCCCTTCTACGTCATGGACGAGGTGGAGGCGGCATTGGATGACACCAACCTTGGCCGGCTCATCACCATTTTCGAAGAACTCCGGGAATCCAGCCAGCTGATCGTCATCACGCACCAGAAGCGGACCATGGAAGTGGCGGACGCGCTGTACGGGGTCACCATGAGGGGCGACGGCGTCTCCACTGTCATCAGCCAGCGGTTGGGGGCCGAGGTATAGCGGCAGGTCAGCTGCCTGATGGCTGCCGGAAGCGGGCGGGCCGTTTGTGAGAAGCTAGGGGAGTGAATGACATCCTTCCCATTGTCCTGTCCATTCTTGCTGCGCTGGTGGTCATCGGCGGGCTGATTCCGGTCCTGCTCAAGACGCGGAGGAACATCACCCGCTACCCGGGCACCAGGGATGCCAACGACCCCGAAATCCGCTCCGGCGGAAGCACGGCGGTGGCGGACCGCGAGGGAACCATCGAGGGCACGGTTCCGCAGAGGGTGGACCTCGACGGGTTGGACACCACCACCGTTCCGGACAATGCGGCCGGGCTGGAAACCATTCCCGTCGAAACCCCGCTGCCCGTCGCCGGCCGCCTGGCCCGACTTCGGGAACGGCTGGCCCGCTCCAACAACGTCATGGGCAAGGGCCTGCTGGCGCTGCTGTCCAGCGACCGGATCGACGAGAGCGTCTGGGATGAAGTGGAGGAAACCCTCCTCCTCGCGGACCTGGGCACTGAACCCACCATGCAGCTGGTGGACGCCCTCCGGGAGCGCGTCAAGGTACTGGGCACCCGCACCCCGGAACACGTCAAGACCATGCTCCGGGAAGAACTCATCAAGCTTGTGGACCCCACCATGGACCGCAGCCTCAACGTGCAGCGGCACGCCGATAAGCCCGCCGTGATGATGGTGGTGGGCGTGAACGGCGTGGGCAAGACCACCACCGTGGGCAAGCTGGCACGTGTGCTGGTGGCCGAGGACAAGGACGTCCTGCTGGGCGCCGCGGACACCTTCCGCGCCGCTGCCGCTGAGCAGCTGGCCACGTGGGGCCAGCGCGTGGGCGTTCCCACCGTGAAGTCCGACATCGACGGCGCCGACCCCGCCTCGGTTGCCTACGAGGCAGTGAAAGCCGGTATCGAGCAGGAAGTCGACGTGGTCATGATCGACACCGCCGGGCGCCTGCAGAACAAGGTGGGCCTGATGGACGAACTGGGCAAGGTCAAGCGCGTCGTGGAGAAGCTGGCCGAGGTGGACGAAGTCCTGCTGGTGCTCGATGCCACCACCGGCCAGAACGGCCTGAACCAGGCGCGGGTCTTCTCGGAGGTAGTCAACATCACCGGCATCGTCCTGACCAAGCTGGACGGAACCGCCAAGGGCGGCATCGTCGTCGCCATCCAGAAAACCCTGGGCGTGCCCGTCAAGCTCATTGGACTGGGCGAAGGCGCCGACGACCTGGCCCCCTTCGACACCGAAGGCTTTGTTGACGCCCTGCTGAACTGACCTGCAAAACTCAGCTTCTGCGGTGAGCTGTTGAATAGGCAGCTGAACCGGCCTGCTGCACGAGTTTGCCGTTGCCCGCACCGCAGGCTAGCTGCCTGCGGTGCGCAGTGTCTCGCGGGTGGGCAGCCAGCCGGCGGCTGCAAGGAGCATGACCCCGCCGGTCACGCCGAAAGCCCAGCCGAACCCCAGCCCGTCGGCCAGCATTCCCGCCACGAGCGGCCCAACGATCGCTCCGACGTCGGACGTCATCTGGTACACCGCCAGCACCTTGCCTCCGGACCGCGCGTTGCCGATGACATCGGCGACGGCGGCCTGCTGGGCGGGACCGAAAAGACCGGACCCGACGCCGGCGAGCGTGGACGCTGCCAGGAACCAGGGCAGGTCTGAGGTGATGCCGATGGCTGCAGTGGACAGGGCCGCCACCAGGAGGCCGGAGATCATCATGGGCTTTCGCCCCACCGAGTCCGCCAGCCGTCCCGAGAAGGTCAAGGCAGCGGCATTGCCGGCAGCGAACACTGCCAATGCCAGGCCCGCGGCCTGCGGGCCTGCTCCGAAGGCCGCCGCAGCGAACAGCGGCACCGTTGCCATCCGGACGCCAAAGGTAGCCCACCCGTTGGCAAAGCTGGAGACCAGGGCGGACCTGTAGGTTCCCACAGCCAGCGCTTCGCCAAAGCGCATGTCCGGGGCGCGGTCCTGTACTTCGGCGCCTCCCCGGCGCTGGTGGCTCAGCTGGGTCTGGACGACGAACGCGGCCACAAGCAGCGCAGCGGCGTAGGCAAGGAACGGGACCCGCAGGCCCAGTCCCGCCAGCAGGCCGCCCACAATCGGCCCGCACACATTTCCGATCAGGAAGGCCGATGCGTAGGCTCCGGAAACCCTGCCCCTGCTTTTGGGCGGCGCCAGCCGGACCACCAGGGCCATTGATGCCACCGTGAACATCACAGACCCGGCCCCGCCCAGCCCGCGGAAAAGCAGCAGCTGCCAGTAGTCCTGGGCAAATGCGCACGCCGCAGTGGACAGCGCCACAATCAGCAGCCCGGCGACATAGATGGGACGTTCCCCACGCCTGCCGATCAGGGCGCCCCCGGCAGGGGCGAACGCCAGGCGCATGAAGGCGAAGATGGCCACGATAACGGCGGCCTCAGTGTTCCCCACCCCGAAGGTTGTTGCGAACTGCGGCAATACCGGCGCAACAAGCCCGAAGCCAAGCGCGATCAGGAACGCGGCAGCCAGCATCACCTTGATGTCGCGGGGGAGTTTCTCCCGCTGCGGCCTTAGCCGGGCCAAAAACCTCGAAGTGGCGCCGCTTGCGCGGGGTGGTGCCGTCATGGTGCAGGAGTCCTTGCTGGAAAGGGAGCCGGGTGGCTGCGCGGGTGCGGAAACATAACCGTAACAAGGCGGATATGCACCATTTACTTCCTAGAGGTTGTTGTAACAGGCCGGCAATCTAAATCCTCCGCGGGCGAAACACGCCGCCCACACACTCATTACAGGACGCAAAAAGGCGTTGGCAGGCGGAGTATTCCGCAAGATTCGATGAGAGAGGACGTGCACCATGGAACTTACCGCAGGTCACGTTTGGGTCATGGTAGCGGCAGCTCTCGTGCTGTTCATGACACCCGGTCTGGCATTTTTCTACGGCGGCATGACCCGCGCCAAGGCAGCCCTGAACATGATGATGATGAGCTTCATCTCCATCGGCATGGTGGGCGTCGTCTGGGTCCTGTGGGGCGCCTCCATGAGCTCCGGGGAAGGGTTCATGGAAATTGTGGGCAACCCGTTCGCCACATTCGGCCTTGAGGGGATCAATACCCCCGACGGCCTGATCAAGGTGGGCTACGCAGCCACCTTCGCCATCATCACCGTGGCACTGATCAGCGGGGCCATCGCCGACCGCGCCAAGTTCGGCGCCTGGTCCGTGTTCGTTCCCGTCTGGGTCACGCTGGTGTACTGCCCGCTGGCCTACATGGTGTGGGGCGGCGGCCTCTTCGGCCCCGAAGGCGCCATCGGCAAGGCCCTCGGCCCGGCCATCGACTTCGCCGGCGGCACCGTGGTCCACATCAATGCGGGTGTTGCCGCGCTGATCCTGGTCCTGATCATCGGCAACCGCAAGGGCTTCGGCAAGGACCCCAACCACCGCCCGCACAACATCCCGTTCGTCATGCTCGGCGCAGCCATCCTCTGGTTCGGCTGGTTCGGCTTCAACGGCGGCGCGGCCACCACTGCCGAACAGGGCGGCCTCATCTGGATCAACACCCTCGCAGCCCCGGCAGCGGCCATGCTCGGCTGGCTCGTCACCGAACGCATCCGCGACGGACACCCCACCTCGCTCGGTGCCGCGTCCGGCGTCGTGGCCGGCCTCGTGGCCATCACCCCCGCCTGCGCCAACGTCAGCCCGGTCGGTGCCCTTGGCCTCGGCGTGGTCGCCGGTGTCGCCTCAGCCCTCGCCGTTGGCCTGAAGTTCCGCTGGGGCTTCGATGACTCCCTGGACGTCGTCGGCGTCCACCTCGTCTCCGGCATCATCGGCACCGTGGCCCTGGGCTTCATCGCACTGCCCACCGCCGGTGTTGGCGGCGGCCTCTTCTACGGCGGCGGACTCACCCAGCTGTGGGCACAGCTCGCGGCAGCCGGAATCGCCATTGCCTACTCAGCGGTCCTGACGTCCATCATTGCGCTGGCCATCCACAAGACCATGGGCTTCCGGGTCTCGCAGGAACAGGAAACGGTGGGTGTGGACCTCAGCCTGCACGCCGAGACTGCCTACGAGTTCGGTCTCAGCGGCCACGGTGGAAGCTTCCAGCCGCTGCACGACATGATCACCGGCAAGGGCCAGGGCGAGACGGTCCAGGCAGCATCCGGTGCGCAAAAGGCACAGCCGGCAACAGGTAAGGAAAGCGTGGGGGCATGAAACTGATCACTGCAATCGTCAGGCCGGAAAAGCTCGAAGCCATCAGGGAGGGCCTGGAAGCCTACGGCGTGCAGGGCCTGACCGTCAGCGCGGCAAGCGGGTACGGCCGGCAGCGCGGCTACACCGAGGTCTACCGCGGAGCGGAATACAACGTGGACCTCCTGCCCAAGATCCGGGTGGAAGTCCTGGCCACGGACGAACAGGCCGACGACATCCTGGACGTGATCATTGCCAGTTCCAACACCGGCCGGGCCGGGGACGGCAAGGTCTGGACCATGGACGTCCATGAGGCAGTGCGCGTCCGGACCGGGGAACGCGGAGTGGCCGCCATCTAGGCGGGGCGGCACGGTCCCCAGCAGGGCAACAACTGAAGACTGATGCAGGACGGGCGGGAACCGAAAGGTTCCCCCCCCGCCGGTCTGCCCGGAAAGCACAGTCCATGTGCCGGGT
>NZ_JBWJAR010000003.1:352545-377498 GCF_056389225.1 Pseudarthrobacter sp. rb
TCCGTCGGGCGGGGGGGCGCCCCCCCCACGGGGCCCCCCCCGTCCTGTCTGCCGTGAAAGCTCAGTCCTTGTGCCGGTTGGTGGGCCACGACGCCGGGCCGGCCGATCCGGCGTCGTACTCCTCCAAGGGAACTTTGCCCTGTTCCCAGGCCTTGAGCACGGGCTCGACAATCCGCCAGCAGTCCTCGGCAGTGTCGCTTCGGACGGACAGCAGCGGGTCGCCGGTCAGGACACCTTCCAGCACTTCACCGTAGGGCAGGAGCTCGGAGGCGCTCAGTTCCGCTTCCAGGGTGACCCGGCCCAGGCTGAAGATGTTTCCGGGACCGTTGACGTCGACGTCGAACTCCAGCGTGTCCGGACCAAAGCCGATCCGCAGCTGGTTGGGGGAGTCCACCCCGGTAAAGCCCTGCGGGAGGTGGGGCACCGGAAGGAAGGTGACCACCGCTTCCTTCCGCTTGTCGCCCAGGGCCTTGCCCGAGCGGAGGATGAAGGGGACGCCCCGCCAGCGCCAGTTGTCGATGTCCACCTGGATCTCGGCGAGGGTTTCCGTGCCCCGCGCAGGGTCCACCCCGTCCTCCTTCGCATAGTCCGGCACCTCCTTGCCTGCCACCGAACCCGCCGTGTAGCGCGCCCGCCGCGTTGAGTCGGTGAAGGGGGCCCTGACGCTGCTGGCGCGGAGGACGGCGGAGACCGCGTCCCGGAGGTCGCGCTCGCCGATGGTGGCAGGCGGTTCAATCGCCATGATGGCCATGACCTGCAGGAGGTGGCTCTGGATCATGTCACGGAGCGCGCCGGCGCCGTCGTAGTAGCGGGCACGGCCTTCCAGCGCCAGGTCCTCGTCGAAGAAGATCTCCACCTTTTCCACGTGCTGCCGGTTCCAGACGGGTTCAAGGAAGTTGTTGGCGAACCGCAGTCCCAGGATGTTCAGGACCGTGGCCTTGCCCAAAAAGTGGTCCACCCGGTGGATGTGGTCCTCCGGGACGAGGCGGCTCAGGGTCCGGTTCAGGGAACGGGCCGACTCCTCACTGGAGCCGAACGGCTTCTCCATCACCAGGCGGGTGCCTTCCGGCACCTCCGCAGGCTGGAGCGTCTCGCAGGCCAGTTGGCTGATCCGGGGCGGAAGGGCGAAGTAGACGGCCACCGGGCCCTGCAGCCCGGCGAGCAGGGCAGCAAGGGCACCCTTGGCCGTGACGTCCACCTGGTGGTAGGCCGTCTCCTTCTGCATGGCCTCCAGGGCGTCTTTCCCCGGCTGGTCTGCTGTGCCGGCCGCCGCGGCAAAGGACGACTCCACCCGCTCCCGCCACTGTTCCGGTGTCCACGGATCCGAACCCGCGCCCACCAGGCTGAGGCCCTCCGCCCGGCCTGCCGCAACAAGGCGGGCGAGGCCCGGCAGGAGGAGCCGGCCGGTGAGGTCGCCCGAGGCGCCGAGGATGAGCAGGGTCTTGACAGTTGTTTGGCTCGTCATTTTGCCAGCATGCCATCTACCGTGCCTGACTTGATACCCTAGATAGTCGAGTCCCGATCATCTCCTGAAAGAAGTTCACGGCGCGTGTTCAATTCACTCTCTGACCGGTTGACAGCAACCTTCAAGAATCTCCGCGGCAAGGGCCGCCTGACGGAGGCCGATGTTGATGCCACTGTCCGCGAGATCCGCCGTGCCCTTTTGGACGCCGACGTCGCCGTTCCGGTGGTCCGGGAGTTCACCGGGCGGGTCCGCGAACGGGCGCTGGGCGCCGAGGTATCGGCTGCGCTGAACCCGAGCCAGCAGATCGTCAAGATCGTCAACGAGGAACTCCAGGAGATCCTCGGCGGAGAGACCCGCAGGATCCGGCTGGCAAAGAACGGCCCCACGGTCATCATGCTCGCCGGCCTCCAGGGCGCGGGCAAGACCACCCTCGCCGGCAAGCTGTCGAAGTGGCTGAAGGCCCAGGGCCACAGCCCCATACTGGTGGCCTGCGACCTCCAGCGCCCCAATGCTGTCACCCAGCTCCAGGTGGTGGGCCAGCGCGCCAATGTGCCGGTCTTCGCCCCGCACCCCGGAGCCACCTCCACCGAGCTGGACCAGCCCGCCGGTGACCCGGTCGCCGTCGCCCGTGCCGGCGTCGAGGAAGCCCGCCAGAAGCTGCACGACGTCGTCATCGTCGACACCGCCGGACGCCTCGGCGTGGACGCCGGCATGATGGAGCAGGCCCGCCAGATCCGCCGCGCCGTCGTGCCCAACGAAGTCCTGTTCGTGATCGACTCCATGATCGGCCAGGACGCCGTCAACACGGCGCTTGCCTTCGATGAAGGCGTCAACTTCACTGGCATCGTGCTGTCCAAGCTCGACGGCGACGCCCGGGGTGGTGCCGCGCTCTCCGTCGCGTCGGTCACCGGCAAGCCCGTCATGTTCGCTTCCACCGGCGAAGGACTGGACGACTTCGAGCTGTTCCACCCGGACCGGATGGCCTCCCGCATCCTGGACATGGGTGACATCCTCACGCTCATCGAGCAGGCCGAAAAGGCCTGGGACAAAGACGAAGCTGCCCGCATGGCGAAGAAGTTCGCCGACCAGGAAGACTTCACCCTCGAAGACTTCCTGGCCCAGATGCAGCAGATCCGCAACATGGGCTCCATGAAGAAGATGCTCATGATGATGCCGGGCGCGCAGAACATCCGGCAGCAGCTGGAACAGTTCGACGAGCGGGAGATCGACCGCGTCGAGGCGATTGTCCGGTCCATGACCCCCCACGAGCGGCTGGCCCCCAAAATCATCAACGGCTCACGCCGCGCCCGCATCGCCCGTGGTTCCGGTGTCCACGTCTCCGAGGTCAACGGCCTGCTGGAGCGCTTCGCCCAGGCCCAGAAGATGATGAAGAAGATGGCCCAGGGCGGCATGCCGGGAATGCCCGGGATGCCCGGCCTGCCCGGAGCCGGCGGCGGTGCGCGCAAGAACGCCAAGAACGCGCCGAAGAAAAAGCCAAAGTCCGGAAACCCGGCGAAGGCTGCGCAGGAGCGTAAGGAAGCCGAAGCCCGCCGTGCCAACGCTGCCAAGGCGCTGCCCACAGGAGCGGCCTTCGGACAGCAGGGCGGCGACTTCGACCCGTCCCAGCTGAACCTTCCCAAGGGCTTCGACAAGTTCATGGGCAAGTAGCAGTTCCTCAACATCGGGAAGCGCCAGGTGACGTTTTGACCGCTCAAGACGACACCTGGCGCTTTTTCGTTGGGATGTCGGCACCGTGGAATAGGGTTGGGACATGTTCAAGCAGAGGGTAGTGTTCGTGCACGGCGCCGGTACCTTTGGCGCCGCCGCATGGCCCCGCCAGCACGGCATGGCACTGGCGTATGATGCCCTGTTCCTCCGCAGGCACGGCTACGATTCCGCCGCGGAGCCGCTGGAATCCTCCTTCACGGAAGACACCGCGATCATCCTGGGGTCGCTTGCCGACGATGGCCGCGGGGCCGCCGGCGGACATGTGGTGGCACACTCCCAGGGGGCGATCCCCGCCATGATGGCCGCGGTGGAACGTCCGGACCTGGTCTTTTCACTGACCCTGGTGGAGCCGGCCTGCCTGTCGCTGACGGCGGAGCTGCCGGCCACGGCCGCGCACATCAGCCTGATGCAGCCGCTTTTCGACGTCCGCCACCAGCTCAGTGACGACGACTTCCAGCGCGAATTCGTCCGCCGCGTCTACGCCACCGACCTCCAGCAGCCGGCCACCATCGAGGAAAAACGCTCCGCCCGCAGGCTCAGGCTCCAGGCGCCATCCTGGGAGGCGCCGCTGCATATTGTTCCCGGTGTCCCCACGCTGGTCCTGACTGGTGGCTGGGAGCCGCTTTACGAGGAAATTGCCGGGTACCTCAGGGAGACCGGTGCCCTGCACCGCGTTGCCGCGGGAGGGCACCGGCCCCAGGACTCCCTGGACGGGGACCGGGTCATCCGCCAGTTCATCAGCGGGGTAAGCCGGAGCCAGCCCGCCCGGGCGTCCTAGCTGCCGGCAGCGACCGTCGGCTCCGGCAGGTACACCTTGCCGCCCTTGGCCAGGAACTCCTGGCTCTTCTCCCGCATGCCGGAGGCCAGGTCCGCCAGTGCCGCCTGCGAGTCTGCCGACCCGTATTCGTCACGGATATCCTGGCTGATCCGCATGGAGCAGAACTTGGGCCCGCACATGGAACAGAAGTGCGCCGTCTTGGCTGGTTCAGCGGGAAGCGTCTCGTCGTGGAACGCCTCCGCGGTCACAGGATCCAGGGACAGGGCGAACTGGTCGCGCCAGCGGAATTCGAACCGTGCCTTGGACAGGGCATCGTCCCGTTCGTGCGCCCCCGGGTGGCCCTTGGCCAGGTCCGCCGCGTGCGCCGCGATCTTGTAGGTGATGACACCCGTCTTGACGTCGTCCTTGTTGGGCAGCCCCAGATGTTCCTTTGGTGTGACGTAGCAGAGCATGGCTGTCCCGTACCGGGCAATCTCGGTGGCGCCGATTGCCGACGTGATGTGGTCGTAGCCGGGAGCGATGTCGGTGACCAGCGGGCCCAGGGTATAGAAGGGCGCACCCTTGCACAGCTCCTGCTGCCGTTCCACGTTCTCACGGACCAGGTGGAAGGGAACGTGGCCCGGCCCCTCCACCATCACCTGGACGTCATACTCCCAGGCCCGCTGCGTCAGCTCGGCGAGCGTGTCCAGCTCCGCGAACTGCGCGGCGTCGTTGGCGTCCGCCGTGGAACCGGGGCGGAGGCCGTCACCCAGCGAGAAGGCGACGTCGTATTTGGCGAAGATTTCGCACAGCTCATCGAAGTGCGTGTACAGGAAGTTCTCCTGGTGGTGGGCCAGGCACCAGCCCGCCATGATGGAGCCACCGCGCGAGACAATGCCGGTGACGCGGTTGGCGGTCAGCGGAACATAGCGGAGCAGCACGCCGGCGTGGATGGTCATGTAGTCCACACCCTGTTCGCACTGTTCGATCACCGTGTCCCGGAAGATCTCCCAGGTGAGGGCGTTGGCCTCGCCGTTGACCTTTTCCAGCGCCTGGTAGATCGGCACCGTCCCGATCGGCACGGGGGAGTTGCGGATGATCCACTCCCGCGTGGTGTGGATGTCGTCGCCGGTGGAGAGGTCCATGACGGTGTCGGCACCCCACTGGGTGGCCCACTGCAGCTTGTCCACCTCCTCCGCGATGGAGCTCGTCACCGCAGAGTTGCCAATGTTCGCGTTGATCTTCACCAGGAAAGCCTTGCCAATGATCATCGGCTCGGATTCCGGATGGTTGATGTTGTTCGGGATGATGGCCCTGCCGGCGGCAACCTCGCTGCGGACCAGTTCAACGTCGCAGTTTTCGCGCAGCGCCACGAACCGCATTTCCTGCGTGACGATTCCCTGCCGGGCATAGTGCATCTGCGTCACCGTCCGGCCGTCGACGGCGCGGCGGGGCACCGGCTGTGCGCCCTTCCACTCCGCGGAGGCGGCGCCGCGGCGTACGGCCGAGCGGCCGTCGTCGAGCAGGTTGCGCTCCCGGCCGCCGTAGGGCTCGGTGTCCCCGCGCGCCGCGATCCACCCTGAGCGGAAGGGCTGCAGGCCGCGTACGGGATCGCTGCCGGGCCCCGCAGTCCGGTAAGTCCGGAAGGGTGCGTTCGGCTGGCCGTTGGGTGACGACTCAAGGGCAATTTCCGTCACAGGTACCCGGACCCCGGACGCCTCATCCGCAAGATAGGCCAGGGAATGGGACTTCAGGGACTGGGTTACCTGCGGAGCTGATGTGCCGCCGGGCTCCCCGGCGGACGGCATCAGGGCAGGGTTCAACTGGGTGTTTTGCGTACTCAAGGGAATACTCACTTCCTTCGCCGGCATTACCCGGACAGGTTCAACGGTCGCAGGCTGCGTCAGCCCGATCTCAGCCCCTGCAAGGGCACCCGTGTGGTCAGGAACGAAGCTACCACAGGCCCCTGAACCGGGCTTGTCATAATTGCGGTGCTAGCCTGACCGGGCATCGAAAGGAGCCCCATGGCAGACATCATCCACTTCCGTGGACCCGTCCTGACCGCACCGGACCGGGTGCGGCATGGACTTTGGTCGGTGGACGGAAGGCTCACGTTCAACAAGCCGGACACTCCTCCCCGCCGGATACTCGACGGCTGGGTCCTGCCGGGCTTCGTGGACGCCCACTGCCACATCGGCCTGGGCCCCGCAGGCCCTGTGGAGCCCGCAGCCGCCAGGGACCAGGCGCAGGCGGACCTCAACGCCGGAACCCTCCTGGTCCGGGACGCCGGCTCGCCGGCGGATACCCGCTGGATGCAGGGTGGCAGGGACTTCCCGGTGTTGATCCGTGCCGGGCGCCATATCGCCCGGACGCGCCGCTACCTGCGGGGCTTCGCTGAGGAAGTTGAACCGGACGGCCTCGTGGAGGCCGTCCGCAAGCAGGCGCGCGACGGCGACGGCTGGGTCAAGCTGGTGGGCGACTGGATTGACCGCAGCGCCGGCGACCTGGCGCCGTCGTTTCCCGCCCCCGTCGTACGCGATGCCGCCCAGGCGGCGCACGACGAAGGCGCCCGGGTGACGGCGCACTGCTTCGCCGAAGACACCCTGGACCAGGTGCTGGACGCCGGCATTGACTGCGTCGAGCACGCCACCGGGCTCCTGCCCCGCCACCTGCCCCGGTTCGTGGAGCAGGGCGTACCGATCGTGCCCACGCTCATCAATATCGCCACCTTCCCCGACATTGCTGCGCAGGCGGATCCCAAGTTCCCACGCTATGCCGCGCACATGCGCGCCCTGTGGGAACGCAGGCTCGAGCGGGTGGCGGAAGCCCATGCCGCGGGCGTGCGCATCTTTGCCGGTACCGACGCCGGCAGCGTGATCCGGCACGGCAGGATCACGGACGAAATCCTGGCCCTGCACGGCGCCGGCCTGCCCATGGACGCGGCCCTCGACTCCGCCTGCTGGGCAGCACGAACGTGGCTGGGAGCGGACGGAGTGGAGGAAGGGGTCCGCGCCGACGTCGTCGTATGCCGGGAAGACCCGCGGGCGGTACCGGAGACCATTCATGCGCTGGAGCACGTGGTGCTGGGCGGGCGGATCATTCGCTGACAAACGGCTCGCAGGGACTTGGAATAAATTGAAGCTTCAAGTAATTTTAATAGGTGACAGGCCGCCAATGGGACGGCCGCCAATGCTAGGAGCCTTCAATGACCGCATCAGCCAGCAGCCAGGATCTTCTTCCTGCCGACCTCGCCATGGGCACCGTGATGCTCAAGGTGGGCGACATGAAGGTCATGACCGACTACTACCAGCGTGCGCTGGGCCTTGAGGTGGTGGCCGAGCAGGACGGCGGGCTCTACCTTGGCCGCCTGGGCAGGCCGTTGGTCCACCTCGCGCCGGCTCCCGGACTGCACCTTCCCGGCAGGGGAGAAGCAGGCCTGTTCCACACTGCGCTGCTTTTCGAGGACCAGGCTTCCCTCGCCGCCACCGTCGCTACGGCTGCCCAGTACGAGCCGCGGGCCTTCACGGGCAGTGCCGACCACCTGGTCAGTGAAGCGTTCTACTTCACCGACCCCGAGGGCAACGGCATCGAGCTGTACTGGGACCGCCCCCGCAGCAGCTGGTCCTGGAATGGGACCGACGTGGTCATGGACAGCCTGGCGCTCCCGCCGCAGCGCTACCTTGAGCAGTACCTCACCGAGGAGTCCCTGGAGGGCCAGCGGCAGACGGCGGCCGGCGTAGGCCACGTCCACCTCCAGGTTGGCGATGTGCAGACCGCCCGCGACTTCTATGTGGGGACGCTCGGTTTCGAAAAGACCGCAGGTTGGCACGGGCAGGCGCTTTTCGTCTCCGCAGGCCGCTACCACCACCACATGGCCATGAACGTCTGGAACAGCCGCGGCGCCGGCCCGCGCAAGGACACCCTTGGGCTGGGCGAGGTGCTCATCGAGGTACCTTCCGGCGACGACGTCGGGGCGCTGACCGACCGCCTGAAGGTTGCCGGGGTGCCCGCCCACCACACCGGTGCGGAGCTCCGGTTCGAGGACCCGTGGCGGAACCGGATCCGCGTCGCCGTCCGCTGATTGATCCCGCTCCGGGCGGCACTGAGCGGGAGGCCCGCGGGTGTGCGCCGGCCGCCCCGCAGCTACTAGGCTGATTCCGTACGGCCGGGCGGCAGGCAGCGCCCGGCGCGCAGCTCCGCCAACGGAAGAAGGGCACCAGCCATGGGCTTCACCGAGATCTTTGTCGCCACCCATGACGCCGCGCTGAAACGCGCCGGCCTCCTTGATGAAGGACGCAGCTCCGGGGACGGTGCTGCTGCCGGCCAGGCGGTGCGGATCCAGGGCATCAGCGACTTCGAGGTGGAGCAACTCGGTGATCTCGCCGGGACGGCCGTCCATGCCGGCGGGGCCGATTATGAGCTGACCATGGTCGATGTCGCCAGCGACTCCCTCCTTGCCGTTCCGCCGGCCATGGTCCGGGCCCTGGCCGACTTGCTCACCTATGAAACCGAGGGTGAAGGCAACGTCCTTGATGACGTGGCGGAGCAATGGGCCGCCCAGGAGGACATGCCGTTTGGTGCCGCCCAGGCGCGGACGTACGTGCAGCAGCTGGCGGAACTTGCTGCCGGAATCGACGATTCCGAACGGACCGGACTGTACGTCTGGTCCGCCTGACCCGTCCCGGCCCGTTCGTGGAACCTTCCGGCGGCCCGCCGGCAGTCTTCGGGCTGCCTGCTGCGCCACGGACGGCAGCGCCAAGTCGAATTAACAGCGCTCATCTGGCACAATAAACAGGTACTCGATCTGCGTGGCCCCTCTCTCCGCGTCCGGATCCTGTCCTTCGAGCCCGCAAGTATGGCCCGCCCCACGGGTGCAGAAAGCCGGGTTCACCCCTTTTCTGAAACAGGAGTGACCACAAAAGTGGCCGTAAAGATTCGCCTTAAGCGCTTCGGCAAGATGCGCGCCCCGTACTACCGCATCGTCGTCGCGGACTCACGCACCAAGCGTGACGGCCGCGCCATCGAGGAGATCGGCAAGTACCACCCCACCGAAGAGCCCTCGTACATCGAGGTCAACTCCGAGCGTGCACAGTACTGGCTCTCCGTCGGCGCACAGCCGTCCGAGCAGGTTGCCGCGATCCTGAAGATCACCGGTGACTGGCAGAAGTTCAAGGGCCTGCCGGGCCAGGAAGGCACCCTCAAGACCAAGGTCTCGAAGGAAGCCTTCGTTGCCCCGGAAAAGGGCTCGGTCATCATCCCGGAAGCCATCACCAAGAAGGCTTCCAAGTCTGACGCTGCCGAGGCCCCGGCCGACGCCGAAGCTGAGACCACCGAGGCTGAGTAGATTGCTGGCAGAAGCGCTGGAGCACCTGGTCCGCGGAATCGTTGATTCCCCGGACGACGTCAAGGTCAGTTCCAAGAGCAACCGCCGCGGGGACACCCTCGAGGTGCGCGTTCACCAGGACGACCTCGGACGGGTGATCGGCCGCCAGGGCCGCACCGCGCGCGCTCTGCGCACCGTGGTGGCTGCACTGGCCGGCGGCGAACCGGTACGGGTCGACGTCGTCGACACCGACCGTCGCCGCTGAGCGCTCGGCAATACCAGTTTTTGCTCCGGCCCCTCCACCACAGGTGGAGGGGCCGGAGTTCTTTCACAACAAAGTGCTTTCAGTAGAAACACCCCAACGCGGAACAGAGGAACAGATGCAGCTTCAGGTGGCACGGATTGGCAAGCCGCACGGCATTCGCGGGGAAGTCACCGTCCAGGTGCTGACCGACGCCCCGGAGGACCGGTTTGTCCCCGGCACGGAGTTCGTGGTTGAGCCTGCCACGGCAGGGCCCCTGACCGTCAGCAGTGCCCGGTGGAACAAGGACATCCTGCTGCTCGGTTTCGAGGAAGTGGCGGACCGGAACCAGGCCGAGACCCTCCGCGGAGCCAAGCTCTTCATTGAAACCGAAGAGCTGGACGAGGACGACGACGAGGGCTGGTACGAGCATGAACTGGTCGGCCTGGAAGCCCGGGTCGGGTCGCAGGTGGTGGGCAAGGTGACAGCCCTGAACACGATGCCGGTCCAGGACCTGCTGGTGGTCACCACCCCGGGCGGCGACGAGATCCTCATCCCGTTCGTGGAGCAGATCGTCCCCGAGGTGAACATCGAGGAAGGATTCATCCTCCTCACCCCGCCGGACGGCCTCTTCGACATCAACTCGGACGAAGCCGCCGCCCGGGAAGCCGAAGGCAACGCCTAGATGCGGATCGACGTCGTCAGTATCTTCCCCGAATACCTCGCGCCGCTCGAACTTTCACTGATCGGCAAGGCCCGCCAGGACGGCATCCTGGACCTGCATGTCCACGACCTGCGCAACTTCACCACGGACAAGCACCGTTCCGTCGATGACACCCCGTACGGCGGCGGCGCCGGCATGGTCATGAAGCCCGAGCCCTGGGCGCAGGCCCTCTCGGCAGTTGCCGGGGGACGTCCGGACCCGGACCGCAAGCCCGTGCTGATCGTCCCTTCGCCGGCCGGCGAGCGGTTCACCCAGGCCCTCGCCTACGAACTGGCCGAGGAGCAGCACCTCGCGTTTGCGTGCGGACGGTACGAGGGCATCGACGAGCGGGTCATCGAATGGGCGCAGGAGCACTTCACTGTCCGTCCGGTGAGCCTGGGCGACTACGTCCTCAATGGCGGGGAAGTGGCCGTCCTGGCCATGGTGGAGGCCATTGGCCGGCTGCTGCCCGGCGTGGTGGGAAATCCCGAGTCGCTGGTGGAGGAATCCCACTCTGACGGGCTGCTGGAGTACCCGGTCTACACCAAGCCCTCCGTCTGGCGGGACCGCGAAGTGCCCCCGGTCCTCCTCAGCGGCAACCACGGCCGGATCGCCCAGTGGCGCCGCCACGAACAGTACCGCCGGACTGCGGAGCGCCGTCCGGACCTGCTGGAAGGGTTCGACGCCGGCAGCCTCCCGCGTGCCGACCGCACCGAACTGCACAACCTGGGCTACGACGTCGTGGACGGCAGGCTTGCCTGCCGCCCCGGGACGGCAGCTGAACAGCAGGACTAGCGCCGCCGGAATTGGCGTAACCCTGCCGTTGTGGCAAAATTAAACCTTGTGTCTGCTGGGTCCGCACCTGCCACAGGGGGTTGCGCGGCCAACAGCCGGACAACCGGCCCCATCAACCCTTGAAGCGGCCGGGACTTTACTTCGGCGGAGAGACCCGGCCTGCATTCCAGCAGCCCGACTTGCCTGCCGTGACCCAAAGTGAATGACCTGTGGCGTTCACCAGGAGTGCAATCATGCATATTCTCGATTCCGTCGATGCAGCCTCGCTGCGCAACGATGTTCCCGACTTCCGCGCGGGTGACACCCTCAAGGTGCACGTGAACATCATCGAAGGCAAGAACACCCGTGTCCAGGTCTTCCAGGGCTTCGTCCTGGGCCGCCAGGGCGACGGCGTGCGCGAAACCTTCACCGTCCGCAAGGTTTCCTTCGGTGTCGGCGTGGAGCGTACCTTCCCGGTGCACTCCCCGATCATCGAAAAGATCGAGGTTGTCACCAAGGGTGACGTCCGCCGCGCCAAGCTGTACTACATGCGTGCACTGCGTGGCAAGGCCGCCAAGATCAAGGAAAAGCGCGACTTCAGCTCCGCCAAGTAAGTCCTTACCGGACTTACCGCCAGGCAGGAGCGCGGCCGTACCCGGCAAGCGCCGGAGCAATGCACCAGCGCCAGGATACGGACCATGCACCAGACAAAACGCCAGCCCCGCAAAACGGGCTGGCGTTTTGTTTTTCTGGCGCTGCTCCTTGCCGTTGCCATCAGCGGGTTGGTGAGGTCCCTGTGGCTCGATGTGTACTTCATACCGTCCGAGTCCATGGAGCCGCTCCTGGAAGGCGGGGACCGGATCCTGGTCTCACGCACCGGCTTCCAGTCCGAGCCCATCCGGCATGGGGACGTTGTGGTCTTCGACGGTCGTGGCAGCTTTGCACCCCTGAACAGTGGCAAGGGCCCACTGGTGGACGCCGCAGCCTCGGCGATGCAATGGCTCGGGCTGACCGGCAGCGACACCACCTACGTCAAGCGGGTGATCGGCCTCCCCGGTGACACCGTGGTCTGCTGCGATGCCGGCGGGAAGGTCACTGTCAACGGGGCTGCGCTGGATGAGCCCTACATCTTCCCGGGGGATGCGCCGAGTATGCAGAAGTTCAACACGGTGGTTCCCGAGGGCAGGCTGTGGCTGATGGGGGACCATCGTTCGGTGTCCGCCGATTCACGGAGCCTGCTCGGCGCCCCCGGCGGCGGACTCGTCCCCCTGGACCGGGTCATCGGCAGGCCGGTCCAGATCCTCTGGCCGCTTGATAGATTTGCCCCAGTAGCACGGCCGCCCGTACCGGGGCCGACAACACAGAACGGACGGTAAATGCCCGAGAACCACGCGCGGAAACCTGAGCCCCGCCATGACGGCGCTTCAGAGGTACCGGCCGTTCCAGTTTCCTCCACGCCCGCTGAGGGTCCGGAGGCGTCAGAACCCGTCCACAGGCGGAACCGGCAGGGGTCCAAAGCTGCCGGGAAGTCCGCCGGCAATCCCTTGCTGGGATGGCTGAAGGAAATTGCCACCGTGGTGGTCATCGCGGTGGTGTTGTCCTTCCTCATCAAGACCTTCCTGTTCCGGGCCTTCTTCATCCCCTCCGAGTCCATGGTGAACACCCTGGACGTGGATGACCGGATCTTCGTCAACCTCCTGGTCCCCGAGCCCTTTGCCCTGAGCCGCGGGGACGTTGTGGTGTTCCGTGACACCAAGGGCTGGCTCGGTCCCGCCCCGGCCAAGGCACAGGGCCCCTTCACCTGGGTCCAGGACGGCCTGACGTTCGTAGGCCTCCTGCCGGACAATTCAGAGCAGCACCTGGTCAAGCGGGTCATCGGACTGCCGGGCGACCACGTGGTCTGCTGTGACGCGGGCGGTAAACTGACCATTAACGGGACCGCCGTCGACGAGACCTACATCAATCCCGCCGAAGTGCCGCAGGTCCGCAACTTTGACGTCACCGTCCCGGAGGGCAAGGTGTGGGTGATGGGTGATAACCGGAACCACTCCGCGGATTCCCGCGCGCACATGGAGACCGACGGTGGGTTCGTCGACCTCAAGGACCTCGAGGGCAAGGCTGCAATCATCGCCTGGCCACTGAACAGGATCAAGACGCTGGACAACTACCCGGACGTCTTCAAGAACGTACCGGCGGCCCGCTGACCATGTCTTCCGCAGTACAGGCCTCCCCGGCCCCCGCGGCCCGTCCCGCCACCAAGCCCACGCCCCGCGGAGCCAAGGCGCCAACGTTGCGGCACGAGCGAACCTTCAAGGCCCAGGGGATACGGTTCCTGGCCGGCGTTGACGAGGTTGGCCGCGGTGCCCTCGCGGGTCCTGTCAGCGTGGGAATCGCCGTCGTGGACCTGGAGCGCCAAAAACCGCTTGCAGGAGTGAGGGACAGCAAACTCCTGAGCCCGGCTGAACGGGAACGGCTGGATCCGCTGGTGCGGCGCTGGAGCGTCGCATCCGCGGTGGGGCACGCCACCGCCGGCGAGATCGATGCGCTCGGCATCATCGCGGCCCTGCGGCTGGCCGGAACCCGGGCCTGGGGGAGCATCCTCGGCGTAGGCATTGTCCCGGAAGCGGTCCTGCTGGATGGAAGCCACAACTGGCTTTCCCCGGCGGAGCAGCTGTCCCTGTTCGACCAGCCCGTGCTGGAGACCGCGTGCGAGGCCCCGGTCCACACCAAGGTAAAGGCCGACATGCAGTGCCTGAGCGTGGCCGCCGCAAGCGTCATCGCCAAGGTGGAGCGGGACCGGATGATGCGCGAACTGCACACCGAGTATCCCGACTACGGCTGGGACATCAACAAGGGTTATGCCACGGCAGCCCATCGGAACGTGCTTCGCGCAGCGGGACCCACCCCCTACCACCGGGTCAGCTGGCGGCTGCTCGGTGGGGAACTGCAGGGGGCGGAGGTCCCCGACGGGGATGGGCCGTACGAAGACTGACTCCTGCCGCCCGGCGCCAGCCGTGCCGGACATGGTGCAAGATGGAAGCATGAGTGCTGAGGATCTTGAGAACTATGAAACCGACATGGAGCTTCAGCTCTATCGTGAATACCGCGACGTCGTCGGCCTGTTCAGCTACGTTGTCGAGACCGAGCGGCGCTTCTACCTGGCCAACCACGTGGACCTCCAGGCCCGCAGCGCTGACGGCGAGGTCTACTTCGACCTGACGCTTCAGGATGCCTGGGTCTGGGACGTCTACCGTTCCGCCCGGTTCGTCAAGAGCGTCAGGGTCCTGACCTTCAAGGACGTCAACGTCGAGGAGCTGCCCCGCAACGAGGAGCTGGCGTTGCCCAAGGACGTAGACCTGGGGAACTAGAAACCCCGGGAATTCACGACTTTCCCTCCACACCGGCCCCTGTCCACATAGGACAGGGGCCTTCTGTTCTCCGCGTGTATCCGCCGCCAGGCTGGTTGCGGAGGTAGAAATGAAATCGAAAGACCTGTTGGGCAGGCACGGCGAAGACCTCGCCGTGGGCTATCTTGAATCGCTGGGCATGCTGGTGGTGGAGCGCAACTGGAGGTGCGCCGAGGGCGAGATCGACATCGTTGCCCTGGACGGAGATGCGCTGGTCATCGCTGAAGTCAAAACCCGCCGCTCCCTGGATTACGGCCATCCGTTCGAGGCAGTGGGTCCAGAAAAACTGGCGCGGCTGCACCGGCTTGGCGCTGCGTGGTGCCGCGACCGCGAGCTGCGGATGCCGCTGCGGCGTGTGGACGTTATCGCAGTCTTGGACGACGGCGGCGGGGAACCCCTGGTGGAACACCTCAAGGGTGTGGGGTGATGGCGCTGGGCCGGACTTATTCCGTCGCCCTCGTGGGGCTCAATGGCTACATGGTTGAGGTCGAGGCGGACATCGGCCAGACGCTGCCGGCTTTCGTCCTCCTGGGATTGCCGGATGCCTCCCTCAACGAGGCCAAGGAGCGGATCCGCTCAGCCGCAAAGAACTCCGGGATCCCGCTCAGCCGCCGGAAGATCACCGCCAACCTCATTCCCGCGTCGCTTCCCAAGCGCGGTTCCGGCTTCGACCTCGCCGTGACCATGGCCGTACTCCGGGCGGCGAACGACATCAAGCCCACGGGGCGCACGGTCTTCATCGCAGAGCTGGGGCTTGACGGCAGGCTCCGGCCCGTGCGCGGAATCCTGCCGGCCGTCATGGCGTCGGTGCAGGCCGGCTATCCCGAGGTCGTGGTGGCCCAGGCCAATCTCGCCGAGGCCTCCCTCGTCCCGGGCGCCGTGGTGCGCGGATACCGCACGCTTGCCCGGCTTGCCCTCGACTTCGGGGCAGATCCGCAGGAACTCGCCCTGGATTTCGAACCCGATGACGCGGATGAGGCCGGCGACGGGCCCTCTCTACCCGCCGCGTGTCCCGACATGGCAGATGTCTCCGGCCAGGGCGACGCCCGCAAGGCCCTGGAGGTGGCCGCCGCGGGGGCCCACCATCTGCTGCTCACCGGGCCGCCGGGCGCCGGCAAGACGATGCTTGCGGAGCGGCTGCCCGGTCTTTTGCCCGACCTTGGCGACCATGAGTCCATGGAGGTCACGGCTATCCATTCGCTGTGCGGCCTCCCGTCGTCCACCGTACAGCTCCTGCGCCGGCCGCCCTTCGAGAACCCGCACCACTCCGCCACCGCCGCAGCCATCATCGGCGGCGGATCGGGCCTGCCCAGGCCCGGAGCGGCATCACGGGCACACCGGGGCGTGCTCTTCCTGGACGAGGCGCCGGAATACGAACGGCGCGTCCTGGACGCGCTGCGGCAGCCCCTGGAGAGCGGAGAACTGGTGATTCACCGATCCGCCGGGACTGCGGCGTACCCGGCGCGGTTTCAGCTGGTGCTCGCGGCCAATCCCTGCCCATGCGGCAAGGCCTCCGGCAAAGGACTGGACTGCACCTGCACTCCCGTGATGCGCCGTCGCTACCTTGCCAGGATGTCCGGGCCCCTGCTGGACCGGGTGGACATCCAGCTCCAGGTGGAGCGGGTTTCCCTGGCTGACTTCGGCCAGGCAGGGGCCGAAGAGGACACCGCGTCCGTGGCGGGCCGGGTACGGGAGGCCCGGGGCCGGCAGGCCGAACGCCTTCAGCGCTTTGGCCTCGAGACGAACTCGCAGGTGCCCGGACGGATCCTGCGCGGGGACCTGCGGCTCGCTCCCGCAGCAACCCGGATCCTGGACCAGTCGCTGGAGCGCGGAGTCCTGACTGCCCGCGGGTACGACCGTGTCCTTCGGCTCGCCTGGACCCTGGCGGACCTGGGGCGCCGCCACGCGCCTGACACCAACGACATCGGGCAGGCACTGGGCCTCCGGCAGGCTGCGGCGGCCGCAGCATGACAGCCGGCCAGGAACGGAACGGACTAATGGAACTGCGGGTGGAAAAGGAACGGGCAGTGGAAAAGACGCGGGGCATGGAAACGGAACGGCTGGCCCGGGCCGCCCTCTCACGGCTGATGGAACCGCAGGATGCGGCGGGCCTTGCCCTGGTGCAGCTCGCAGGGGCGACGGACGCACTGCGGATCGCGACCGGCCAGATGGCGGCCGGCCCTGGCCTGGAGGGCGACATCACCGCACTCCTGGCAGACAGCGGAGCGGGCGGCAGCTGGGCGGGACTGGCAGCAGCGTTGAAGCGTTGGCAGCCACGGCTCCCCGACCTCGCCCCCGAACGCGACCTGGCCACCATGGCCAGGCTGGGCGGACGCGTCATCATCCCCGGCGACGAGCTGTGGCCTGCCCAGCTTGCGGACTTGGGAATCCAGGAACCCATCTGCCTCTGGTGGCGCGGACAGGAGCAGCCGCTGCCTGCACTGGTGAAGTCCATCGCCCTCGTGGGGTCCCGGGACAGCACCAGCTATGGGGCGGCGGTCACCGGAGACCTCGCGTACTCCTTGGCGCAACGCGGCTACACGATTGTTTCGGGCGGCGCCTACGGAATTGACGCCCATGCGCACCGGGCTGCCCTTGCCGGCGGATCCGCAGCCGTGCCTACCATCGCCGTCATGGCCGGGGGAGTGGACAGGTTCTATCCGTCCGGCAATGAGGACCTGCTGCGTGCCGTCGCCAACCAGGGCGCAGTCCTGGCAGAGGTACCGCCGGGTTCCGCCCCGACCCGCTACCGCTTCCTGCAGCGGAACCGGCTGATAGCTGCCCTGTCGGCGGTGACAGTCGTGGTGGAAGCGCGCTGGCGCTCGGGCGCCCTCAACACGGCCCACCACGCTGAGACCCTGGGCCGTGCCGTTGGCGCCGTTCCCGGATCGGTCCACAGCGCCAACTCCGCCGGCTGCCACCGTCTTCTGCGGGACGGAGGGGCGGTCTGCGTCACCGATGCGGCGGAGGTGGCCGAACTTGCCTCGCCCAGCGGAACTGCACTGCCCGGGCAACGGACCACGGAAGCGGCAGTCCAGGACGGACTGACCCTGGAGGACCTGATCCTGCTGGACGCACTGCCGCTTCGCTCCACCACATCCGTGGAAAAGCTCTCCGCCGTGGCCGGCCTGGGACAGGACTCGGTGCGGGCCGGACTTGGCAGGCTGGGGCTGCTCGGGCTGGCCGTGTCGGAGCGGGGAGGCTGGAAACGCGGCAAAGGCTAGCCGTGTCCGCGCATGGTGTTGGGCACGCAACTGGGAAAGTAGAGGAGTGGAACATGAAGAACTGCCCGGGGCACTCGGCAAGGCACTGGATGCGTTCGCCGGTTACCTGTCGGGGGAGCGTGCGGTGTCAGACCACACCAGGCGCGCCTACCTGGGCGACCTGCACAGCCTCCTGGTCCATGCGGCATCGGAAGGCGTGGCAGAACTGAAGGACCTTGAACTGGGAACCTTCCGCCGGTGGCTCGGAAGCCAAAGCTCCGCCGGCGCCTCGCGGGCAACCATAGCCCGCCGGTCCGCCACCGCGCGGGTCTTTACAGCCTGGGCGCTCCGGGAGGAGCTCATCGACACAGATCCCGCCCTTCGCCTGAAGGCACCCAAACGCGAAGGATCCCTGCCGGGGGTGCTTCAGGCGCCGCAGCTCACGCGCCTGCTGGAGGGTTTGGAGGCCTCCGCCACGGACGGTGAGCCACTCGCCGTCCGAAACCGCGCCTTGGTGGAACTCCTGTACGCCACGGGCATCCGGGTGGGCGAACTGGCCGGGCTCGACGTCGACGATCTCGACCCTGACCGCCGCACGCTGCGCGTGATCGGCAAGGGCAACAAGGAACGCACAGTTCCCTTCGGCGTTCCCGCGGCCGTGGCCGTCGACGACTGGCTTCGGCGGGGGCGTCCGGCACTGGCGAAGGACAACAGCGGGCCTGCCCTTTTTCTTGGAGCCCGCGGCGGGCGCATCGATCAACGGCAGGTCCGTGCCCTGGTCAACACGCTGTTCGCGGCACTGGGCGATACCTCGGCGTCCGGGCCCCACGCGCTGCGGCACTCGGCCGCCACGCATCTGCTTGACGGGGGCGCTGACCTGCGTGCGGTGCAGGAGATCCTGGGCCACAGCAGCCTGGCGACCACCCAGATCTACACCCACGTCTCGGTTGACCGCCTTCGGAAGAGCTATCAACAAGCCCATCCCAGGGCCTGACCGGTGTGGCTAATCGCACTGGCGTAATTCTGCGGGGTACGGCACAATAAGAGTCACGTCCGGCAACTTTCAAGTGTCGCTTGAAGCTCCCTGAGCTTTGTGCGGTGCGGCAAGTCCGGACTCGGCTTTACGTGATACATCTGAATACGCGCAGGGAACCACCGCCGCACAGCAGGGCACGGCAGTTCCATCCAGGCAGAGGTCGTTGGGGAAGACGTACCTAGAGCTATGGAGGATGGAATGTCTGTTGCAATGACCCGCGGTGTGCTGTTCGTTCACTCGGCCCCTACGGCGCTGTGCCCCCACGTTGAGTGGGCGGTCGGCGCTGTGGTGGACAAGCGGACGGACCTTGAGTGGACCCCGCAGCCTGCCGCGCCCGGCATGTTCCGGGCCGAGTTGTCCTGGGCCGGTACCCCCGGCACGGGAGCCAAACTGGCGTCCTGCCTCCGTGGCTGGGCGCATCTTCGTTACGAGGTGACGGAGGAGCCCAGCCAGGGCGTGGACGGCGGCCGCTGGTCGCACACCCCCGAACTGGGAATTTTCCATGCCGTGACGGACGTCCACGGCAACATCATGGTGTCCGAGGACCGGATCCGTTACGCCTACGAGTCCGGCGCCGGTGACCCGGCCGCCGTGTACCACGAACTCTCGCTCGCCCTCGGGGAAGCCTGGGACGAGGAACTCGAACCGTTCCGCCACGCTGCCGAAGGCGCCCCGGTGCGCTGGCTCCACCAGGTGGGCTGACCGCCGTCGTCCGTCCCCTCGGTGACCTGGGTACTGCAACACTTCCATAGCAAAAAGGGAGGCCCCGCCAGTTGGCGGGGCCTCCCTTGCGCTTCCGGGGGCGCTTCCCCGGCAAGGCCTAGACGCTGCGGATCGCTACGACGGCGTTGTGGCCGCCGAACCCAAACGAGTTGCTCAGCGCCACGATGTTGCCGGCAGGCAGGTCGCGGGCGGAGGTGACAACGTCGAGCGGGATCTCCGGATCCTGGTTCTCAAGGTTGATGGTGACCGGTGCCTTGCGCTCATGGACGGCCAGCACGGTGAGGACAGCCTCCACCGCGCCGGACGCGCCCAGGAGGTGGCCCATCTGCGACTTGGTGGCCGATACGGCCACGTTGTCCACGTGGTTGCCCAAGGCAGCACGCAGGGCCGTGTACTCCGGCTTGTCGCCAACAGGAGTGGAGGTTGCGTGGGCGTTGACGTGAACCACGTCTTCAGGCTGGATCCGGCCATCAAACATGGCAGCCTTCAGCGCGCGGGTGGCGCCGAGACCCTCCGGGTCCGGGGCCGTGATGTGGTAAGCGTCGGCGGTGACGGACGTGCCGGCAAGTTCGCCGTAGATGCGGGCGCCGCGCGCCAGGGCGTGTTCCTCGGCTTCGAGGACAAGGGCGCCGGCACCTTCGCCCATGACGAAGCCGTCACGTGCGGTGTCGTACGGGCGGGAGGCGCGCTGGGGATCGTCGTTCCGGCGGGACAGTGCCTGCATGGAGGCGAATGCCGCCAGCGGCATGGGGTGGATGGCGGCCTCGGCCCCACCGCACATCACCACGTCCGCCTTGCCGGAGCGGATGAGTTCCAGGCCCAGGTGCATGGCTTCCGTACCGGAGGCGCAGGCGGAGACGGGGGTGTGGGCACCGGCGCGGGCGCCGAGGTCCAGGCTGACGGCTGCGGCAACGCCGTTGGGCATCAGCATGGGGACCGTCATGGGCAGGACCCGGCGGGGGCCCTTTTCCTTCAGGGTGTCCCAGGCGTCCAGCAGGGTCCACACGCCACCAATACCAGTGGCAAAGGCCACTGCCAGCCGGTCCTGGTCGAATTCCGTGATGCCGGAATCGGCCCAGGCTTCCCGGGCAGCGATAACGCCGAACTGGGTGGAAGGGTCCATCCGCTTGGCTTCAACGCGGCTGAGCACGTCCAGCGCCGGGGTGCTGCAGCGGGCAGCGAAGTGGACGGGGAGCTCGTACTTGGCTACCCAGTCGTCCTCGAGGGTGCGGGCACCGGAGACCCCTTTAAGGGCGTTGTTCCACATCGTGGGTACATCGCCGCCGATGGGCGTGGTGGCACCCAGACCGGTAATGACTACTTTGCGTGTCATGGGATCACTCTTTCGTCGGTGGGGAGTCCGTCTGCGCCTGTCGCAGGGTCCCGCACATGTTGATGATCGGCCAGTCCCGGTCGGGGTTCTGCCCGGATAAATGCGGCGGGCTGCCGGTCCGGTCAGTCCGGACCGGCAGCCCTGCCAAGCCGTGAGACGGCGGAAAGCCTGTTATTAGGCCTGTGCTCCGGCGATGAAGCTGACGGCGTCGCCAACGGTCTTGAGGTTCTTGACCTCTTCGTCGGGGATGCGCACGCCGAACTTCTCTTCAGCGTTGACCACGATGGTCATCATGGAGATGGAGTCGATGTCCAGGTCCTCGGTGAAGGACTTGTCCAGCTCGACGGCCTCCGGGGCCAGGCCGGTTTCTTCGTTGACGATTTCAGCCAAGCCGGCCAGGATCTCTTCGTTGCTAGCCATTGGTGGCTCCTTTTCTTGTATTGCCGGCAGGGGCTGCCGGAAACGGTCCGGGCCGCGGTTGCGACCCTTGGGCGTATCTAGGGAAGGACAACTACCTGTGCGCCGAAGACCAGTCCGGCACCGAAACCGATCTGCAGGGCCAGCCCGCCGCTCAGTCCGGGGTTCTCCTGCAGGAGCCGGTGGGTTGCGAGCGGGATGGAGGCAGCGGACGTGTTGCCGGCCTCGGCAATGTCCCGTGCCACTGTAACCGTCTCGGGCAGCTTCAGCTTCTTCACCATCTCGTCGATGATGCGCATGTTGGCCTGGTGGGGGATGAAGGCCACCAGGTCTTCCGCCTGGATCCCGGCGGCATCGAGTGCCTGCTGGGCCACCTTGGCCATTTCCCATACGGCCCAGCGGAACACTGTCTGGCCGTCCTGGCGAAGGGTGGGGTACAGCTCCTGGGCTTCTTCCAGCAGTGCGAGATCGCCCGTGGAGTCCGACTGGCGGGCAGCCAGGCCGAGGTCGCGGACGTCAAGCATGGAGCGGGTCATGCCGATGGCGTCCCACCTGCTGCCGTCCGAGCCCCATACGGACGGGGCAATGCCCGGCGTGTCGGAGGGGCCTATGATGACGGCGCCCGCGCCATCGCCGAGGAGGAAGGAGATGGTGCGTTCCCGGTTGTCGATGACGTCGGACAGCTTCTCCGCGCCGACCACGAGGACGTACTTCGCGGTGCCGGACCGGACCAGCGCGTCGGCCTGGGCAATGCCGTAGCAGTAACCCGCGCACGCAGCGGAGATATCGAACGCAGGCGCCGGAGTGGCTCCGATGCGGTCGGCCAGGCTGGCCGCGGCGGAGGGAGTGGCGTACGGGTGGGTCACGGTGGACACGATGACTGCACCGAGTTCCGAGGCTTCAATGCCTGCCTTCGCCATGGCTTCACGGGCAGCGCCTTCGGCCATATCGATCACGCTGACGTCCGCTGCGGCGCGGTGGCGGGTCACGATGCCGGTGCGCTGGCGGATCCATTCGTCGGAGGAGTCGATCCACTGGCAAACGTCTTCGTTGGTGACGATGACGTCCGGCCGGTAGGCGCCGAGGCCGAGGATGCGGGTGTGCTCCTGGATGGGAGCCTGTTTCAGCGTGGGAACGCTCATGCGTTGCCCTCCAGTTCTGCGAAGAGCGCCAGTGCGGCGGACAGGTCATCGGGGGTTTTGACGGCAACGGTCTTGACGCCGGGCATGCCGCGCTTGGCCAGGCCCGCCAGCGTGCCCGCAGGAGCGAGTTCGATCACGCCGGTAACGCCCCGCTTCACCATGGTTTCCATGCACAGGTCCCAGCGGACGGGGCGGGAAACCTGGGCGATCAGGCTTGCGACGGCGGCACCACCGTCGGTGACTTCCCCGCCGTCGTAATTCGACAGGAGGGGCACCTTGGGGGCAACCGGGTTCAAAGTGGGTTCCAGCGCCTTGAGCGCATCGACGGCGGGCGACATGTGGCTGGTGTGGAACGCACCGGCCACCTTGAGCGGGATGACGCGGGCCTTGGCCGGCGGGTTGTCGGCAAGGGCCTTCAGCTGCTCAAAGGTTCCTGCCGCCACTGTCTGGCCGGCACCGTTGACGTTTGCGGGGGCAGCGCCGGCGGCTTCAATGGCGGCCAGCACCTCGGCGGGGTCACCGCCGACGACGGCGCTCATGCCGGTGGGGGTGACGGCTGCCGCGGCGGCCATGCTGTTGGCCCGCTCACGGACGAACGTCATGGCTTCCTTTTCGGTCAGCACCCCGGCCAGGGCTGCTGCGGTGATCTCACCTACGGAATGCCCGGCGAGGATCACCGGAAGGGAGTTGAGTTCCACGTCGAAGAGGGAGGCCGCGGCGACCAGCCCGGCAGCAACGATCAGGGGCTGCGCCACGGCAGTGTCCTTGATGGTTTCCTCATCGGAGGTGGTTCCGTGGGCTATCAGGTCGATGCCTGCGATGTCGCTCAGGGAGGCCAGCTGGCCTGCCACCGAGGGAAGTTCCAGCCAGGGGGCAAGAAAACCCGGGGTCTGTGAGCCCTGTCCAGGGCAGACTATTGCAAGCACGTAACCAGCTTTCCAAATTACTGTGTGATCCAGCGGTGTTTCTCCGCACCAAGCTCACGGGGTCAGGTTGTAGGAAGTCTACAATGCCTCAGGCCTGGTTACGGGACGTCTGGCGCTCCGTGGCGGCCTTCGGCGGCGCCGAAAGACGGCCGACCACCAGTGCGGCCTGCAGCACGAATGCCTCCCGCGGGAGCAGCGGGTCCCATCCCGTGACATCGCAGACCCGCTTCAACCGGTAGCGCACCGTGTTGGCATGGACGAAGAGTTCCCGGGCGGTGGCCTCCAGCGAGTGGCCCAGCTCCAAGTAGGTTCCCAGTGTCTCCACCAGCCCGTTGGAGGCGGCCAGGAGCGGCCGGTAGATGTTCTTAACGAGTGAGCGCCGGGCCGCGTCATCTCCGGAGATCACCCGCTCCGGGAGCAGGTCGTCCGCGGCCACCGGACGCGGCGCAGACGGCCACGCCCGGGCTGCCGTCAATCCGGCGAAGGCGGATTGGGCGGATCCGCTGGCCTCCAGCAGCGAACTGGCCTCGGGTCCATAGACCACGGGCCCGGGGGCGAACATGTCGCTCAGCTTCACATAGGCGGTTTCGCGGTCCTGCACCCCGCCGAGGATGAGGATCAGCCGGTCGCCCTGGATGCCCACCAGCGCGTCCTCGGCATAACGCCCGGCCATCCGACGCAGTTCACTGACATAGCTGGCGCTGGGTTCAGACGGGGAATTGCCCACCATGACCGTGAAGCGCTCCTGCGCCTTCCAGCCCAGCGCGGCGATACGGGAGCGCAGGGCATCGGTGTTTTCGCCGCGCAGGATCGCATCCACAATCAAAGCTTCCAGGCGGGTGTCCCAGGAGCCGCGGGACTCGGCGGCGCGGGCGTAGACGTCCGCGGCAGCGAATGCGACTTCCCGCGAATAGCGCAGCACAGCCTCCCGCAGGGATGGCTGGTCGGCCTCGGGCGCAATGACGGGAACCTGGTCCTCCACCACTTCCACCACGATCCTGATCAGCTGCAGCGCCTTTTGCAGGCTGATGGAACGCGTCAGTTCCGTAGGGGCCGTCCCAAAAACGTCGGTGAGGATCCATGAGGGAGAGCTTGGCCGCTCGTACCAGGTGACAAACGCCGCGATTCCGTTCTGCGCCACCATGCCGAGTGCGGAACGCTCATCAGCGCTGAGCCGGCTGTACCACGGCAGCGACTGCTCAAGCTTGCGCATGGTGGTCGTGGAGAGCTGGCCCACGTTGGCGCGGAGCTGCTTGAGGGTCTCGGACTTCTCCGGCGTGACCTTCGGCGGGGATGGTTTCCGCTTCGGGGACTGGCTGGCTGATGCTGGCATTCTTTGAGCATACGGCCACCGCCGGGCAAGCTCCATTTGTGCGAAGGCTACAACCCGCCTTGCGCTGCGTCACAGCGTCCGTCACCTGCCGGCGGGCGCCACCCGGGACAGAACGACGGCGGCCCTCACCTTGTGGGGTGAGGGCCGCCGTCGTGTATCGCTGCTGGTTCCGCTGTCCAGCCGGAAGGCTAGGCTTCGCCTCCGGCGTTGCCGGTGGTGCCGGCGTTGACGTTGAGCAGCTTGTACTTCTCAATCGCCTTCACCGGAGCGTCAACATCCACCTCGCCGCGGCGCGCCAGCATTTCAAGGGCACGGACCACGATGGAGTGGGTGTCGTTCTTGAAGAAGCGGCGGGCTGCTGCGCGGGTGTCGGAGAAGCCGAAGCCGTCGGCGCCGAGGGTGGCGTATTCGTTGGGGACGAATTGCCGGATCTGGTCCGGGA